>JASGEB010000254.1:0-3404 GCA_047606785.1 Pseudoxanthomonas sp. | reverse complement strand
CGGTCGACGCCACCGACTCGCGCGGCTGCAGCGCCCTGCTGCGCGCCGCCGGCGGCGGCCACGCCGAGGTGGTGCAGCTGCTGCTGGCGCGCGGCGCCGACCCGCAGCACGCCGCCCACACCGGCGCCACCCCGCTGTCGGCGGCGACGAGCATGCGCCAGGCCGCCATCGTCGACGCCCTGCTGGCCGCCGGCGCCGACCTCGAACAGCGCCTGCCCGGCGGCGTCACCGTGCTGATGCTGGCCTGCGCGCTGGGCCTGCCCGACATCGCCGCGCGCCTGCTGGCCGCCGGCGCCGACCTCCACGCCCGCGACGGCCAGGGCCTGACCCCGCTGCACTGTGCCTGCCTGTTTGGCTTCGTCGCCCGCGACCGCGAGCGCCTGTTGGCACTGGTGGACCTCCTGCTGCTGGTCGGTGCCGAGGCCGGCGGTGGCGACAGCGGTCAGGCGCCGGCGCCGCTGCTGCTGCTGCTGGGCGCACGCGCCGAGCCGGGCACGCCCTGCGACGAGGAGGTGGTGTCCGAAGCGCTCGGCCGCATGCTCGACGAGGACGTGGCGCTGGACGTGCAGGACCCGCGCGGCTTCGGTCCGCTGCACCTGGCCGCGCTGCACGGCCTGCTGCGGATCGTGCAGCGCCTGCTGCGCGCCGGCGCCGACCCGGACCTGCGCGACGCACTCGGCCGCCGTCCGCGCGAGATCGCGATCATGCGCGGCTTCGTCGACGTCGCCGCCGAACTGGCCCCGGTCCTGCCCGGCGGCGCCGGCCTGCCGCCGCACTACCTGCGCGAGCGCTCGTAGCGCGATGGCCCGGCCCCGGGCCGGGCGACGGCGCGCGCGGCTTGTGAGCGCCGCCGTGTGCGCCTACAGTCCGCCAACCACCGGGGCGGTTGGGGACAACGACGATGATCAGAGGGCTGTTGACGGCGATGCTGCTGCTGGGCCTGGGCTGGAGCGCCGCCGCGTGCGCCGACGAGTTGCGCATGGCGGTCACCGGCGAGGTGGGCATCGACCCGCAGGGCAACGTCTTCGCGGTGGACATCCAGACGGTCGTCACGCCGGCGGTGCACGACCTGCTGGAAAAGACCGTCCGCCAGTGGAAGTTCGAACCGGTCGTGCAGGACGGCAAGGCCGTCTACGCCAAGAGCCTGATGCACCTGGACCTGCTAGCGAAGAAGGTCGACAGCGGCTACCAGCTGCAGGTGGATGGCGTGCGTTTCTGTGCCAGCCGGCGGGCACTGGCGATGCAGCCGTCGTCGTATCCGCGCGAGGCCGCCCGCGCCCGCGTCATGGCCGACGTGCTGGTCGCCGTGCGGGTGGACGCCGGCGGGCAGGTGGTGGACGCCGTGGCCACCCAGGTCGCCTTCCCGCAGCGGGGCATCGGCCCGTCCCAGGCCGCGTCCTGGAGCAAGACCTTCGCCAAGGCCGCGGTCGAGGCCGCTCGCAACTGGCGCTACGCCCCGGCCGACGTCGCCGCCGGCGACCTGGCCGACGCCACCCTGATCGTTCCCGTGACCTACCGCGTGGACGCTGCCTCGGCCAGCACCGAAGGCTGGCGCAACCTGCCGAACGTGATCAGCACCCCCATCCCCTGGCTGCCCGCCGCCGCCCAGTCCTTCGATGCCACCGGCCTGCGCCAGGGCGAGGCGCTGGCGCTGCAGTCCAACATCGCGCTCAAGACCCCGGTGGTGGGGCAGGCGCTGTAGCGCCGTCGAGGACTTGCCGTTGCGGGCCTGGCCGGACGCGATCGCGCCCATGGGGCGCTCCTGCAAACGGCAACGTCCCGCACTTGGCGGGGCGTTGGTTGCGGATCGAATCGCGGCGCGGCTCAGCGCTTCATCGAGGCGAAGAACTCGTCGTTGCTCTTGGTGTTCTTCATCTTGTCGAGCAGGAACTCCATCGCCGCGATCTCGTCCATCGGGTGCAGCAGCTTGCGCAGGATCCAGATCTTCTGCAGCAGCTCCGGCTCGATCAGCAGGTCCTCGCGGCGGGTGCCGGACTGGTTGACGTTGATCGCCGGGTAGACGCGCTTCTCGGTGATGCGCCGGTCCAGGTGCACCTCGCTGTTGCCGGTGCCCTTGAACTCCTCGTAGATCACCTTGTCCATCGCGCTGCCGGTGTCGACCAGGGCGGTGGCGATGATGGTCAGCGAGCCGCCTTCCTCGACGTTGCGCGCGGCGCCGAAGAAGCGCTTGGGCCGGTGCATGGCGTTGGCGTCCACGCCGCCGGTCAGCACCTTGCCCGAGGACGGCACCACGTTGTTGTAGGCGCGCGCCAGGCGGGTGATCGAGTCGAGCAGGATCACCACGTCCTTCTTGTGCTCGACCAGGCGCTTGGCGCGCTCGATCACCATCTCGGCGACCTGCACGTGGCGCGCGGCTGGCTCGTCGAAGGTGGAGCTGATGACCTCGCCGCGCACGGTGCGCTGCATCTCGGTCACTTCCTCCGGGCGCTCGTCGATCAGCAGCACGATCAGGTGCACGTCCGGATGGTTGGTGGTGATCGCGGTGGCGATCTGCTGCATCATCATCGTCTTGCCGGCCTTGGGCGGGCTGACGATCAGCGAGCGCTGGCCCTTGCCCTGCGGCGCCATCAGGTCGAGGATGCGGCCGGTGATGTCCTCGGACGAGCCGTTGCCGCGCTCGAGCACGAAGCGCTTGCGCGGGAACAGCGGGGTCAGGTTCTCGAACAGCACCTTGCCGCGGCTGGCCTCGACCGGCTCGCCGTTGATGGTGTCGACGATCGACAGGGCGAAGTAGCGCTCGCCGTCCTTGGGCCAGCGGATGCGCCCGGACAGGTGGTCGCCGGTGCGCAGGTTGAAGCGGCGGATCTGGCTGGGCGAGATGTAGGTGTCGTCCGGGCCGGCCAGGTAGCTGGCCTCGGCCGCGCGCAGGAAGCCGAAGCCGTCCGGCAGGATCTCCAGCACGCCGTCGGCGGCCACGCCCTCGCCGTGGCGGGTCAGCACCTTGAGCAGGGCGAAGATCACGTCCTGCTTGCGCGCGCGGGCCACGCCTTCCTGGATCTGCAGCTGCTCGGCGATCTCCAGCAGCTTGTGCGCCGGCATGCGCTTGAGGTCGCTCAGCGAATACTGCGGGAAGCCCTCGGGCACCTGCGGGTGCGGGCGCGGCACGAACGGCTCGTTGTTGCCGGTGTCGGCCGGGAAACCCTCGGCCTCGAAGCGCTCCTGGCGGTTGCGGAAGCGGTCGCGGCGGTTGCGGAAGCGGTCGCGGCGGTTGCCGTTGTTCTGGCCGCCGTTGTTCTGGTTGTTGTTCTGGGCGTTCTGCCCCTGCGGCTGGCCCTGGCGCGGCTGGCCCTGGCCTTCCGGGCGCGGTTCGCGCGCTTCGGCCGGCTCGGCGCGGGGTGCGGCGGCCTCGGCGGGCGCGGACGGTGCCGCGGCGAGCGGCGGGG
>JASGEB010000253.1:0-9153 GCA_047606785.1 Pseudoxanthomonas sp. | reverse complement strand
GCGCCGCGGCGAACGCCGGGTCGTCGCCGGCGCCGCGCAGCGCGGCCGGCGCCAGGTGCAGGCCGGGGCTGCCCTGGCCGAGCAGGCGTTCGCGCAGTTCCGGACCGGCGCCGTCGAGCAGGGCCACGAACCCCTGCAGGCGGTCGACGGTGCGCACGACGTACTGGCGCTCGAAGTCCTGCCGGCGCTTGGCGTTGGCCAGCAGGGTCGCCACCACCGCGGCGGCCAGCATGCCGGCCAGCAACACCAGGAACAGCCGCCCGGCCATCGAGGCCAGGTAGCGCCGCAGCCCGGCGATCATTCCAGCGCCACCGGCGCGGCCAGCACGTAGCCCTCGTTGCGCACGGTCTTGATCAGGCCGTCGGCGCCGCCGGCCGCGCTCAGCTTCTGGCGCAGGCGGCTGATCTGCAGGTCGACGGCGCGGTCCTGCGCCTCGTACTGGCGGCCGCTGCCCAGCGCCACCAGCTGCTCGCGCGAGAGCACCTTGTTGGCGTGGCCGACGAACACCCGCAGCAGGCGGAATTCGGCGCCGGACAGCACCACCACCCGCCCGGCCGGATCGACCAGGTGGCGATGCTCCAGGTCGAAGGTCCAGCCGGCGAAGCGCGCGCGCCGCACCGCCAGCGGCTCCAGGTTGGCCGGCAGCGCCTCGGTCCGGCGCAGCACGCTGCGGATGCGCGCCAGCAGTTCGCGCGGTTCGAACGGCTTGGCCAGGTAGTCGTCGGCGCCCATCTCCAGGCCGAGCACGCGGTCGATCGGCTCGTCGCGCGCGGTCAGCATGATGATCGGCGTGGCCGAACGCGCGCGCAGGTCGCGGCACAGGCTCAGGCCGTCCTCGCGCGGCAGGTTGAGGTCGAGCACGATCAGGTCGACATGCTCGCGCTCCAGTAGCTGGCGCATCTGCGCGCCGTCGGCGGCGGCGCTGACCTGGTAGCCGGCACGGCCGAGCTGCTCGGCCAGCAGCGTGCGGATGTCGGCGTCGTCGTCGACGATCAGCAGGCGGTGCACGGTCTGTTCTTCCCTCATGAAGCGATCATCCATCCTAGCCGATCGCCGCAGTGGGCCCGAGGTGCTTCCCAAGGTGTCGCCACCGGCGCGGCGATACCCGCCGACACGACGGCGCTGAACCGGACACATTCCGATACACGCCGTGCGTTGAGGCGGCGCGGCGCCCGCCGCCAGACTGGCCGCAACGCCGCACCCGCGGCCCAGCCGAGCCCTGCCGCCTTGAAACTCCTGCCGAGCACCCGCCGCGGCCGCATCGTCCTCGCCGCCGCGATCGCACTGATCGCGATCGCCGCCCTGGTCGTGTGGCTGCGCCGCCCGCAACCGCCGGCCGTGGCGACCTCGCCGGTGGGCCGCGGCGACATCGAACAGACCGTCGAGGCCACCGGCACGATCAAGCCCTGGCAGCTGGTCAGCGTCGGCGCGCAGGTGTCCGGCCGGATCGAATCGCTGAAGGTCAAGCTCGGCGACACCGTCAAGAGCGGCGACCTGATCGCCGAGATCGATTCGCGCACCCAGCTCAACACCCTCAAGAGCACGCAGGCCGCGCTGCGCAACGCCATCGCCAGCCGCGACGCCGAAACGGCGACCCTTCATCAGTACGAACTGGCGTTCAAGCGCCAGCAGCAGATGCTCGACGCCGAGGCCACCTCGCAGGCCGACTTCGAGTCGGCCAAGGCTGACCTGGATTCCGCCCGCGCCCAGGTCGCCGCGCTCGACGCCACCATCGCCGAGGACCAGACCGCGGTCGACACCGCCCAGACCAACCTCGGCTACACCAAGATCACCGCGCCGATCGACGGCACCGTGCTGGCGGTGGTGTCCAAGCAGGGCCAGACGGTCAACGCCAGCCAGAGCGCGCCGACCATCGTCATGCTCGGCAGCCTGGACAAGATGACGGTGTATTCGGAGATCTCCGAAGCCGACGTGGTCAAGGCCAAGGAAGGTCAGGAGGTCTACTTCACCATCCTCGGCAATCCCGACAAGCGCTACCGCAGCACCCTGCGCGACATCGCCCCGGCGCCGGAGTCGATCACCGACGAGGACAGCAGCTCCTCCAGCAGTACCTCATCCAGCACCAGCTCCACGTCCAGCAGCAGTTCCTCGGCGATCTACTACTACGGCCTGTTCGACATCGACAACAGCAGTCGCGAACTGCGCACCTACATGACCGCCCAGGTCAGCATCGTGCTGGGCCGGGCCAGCAACGTGCTGACCATCCCCTCGGCCGCGCTCGGCGACAAGGCCGCCGACGGCAGCTACACGGTGCGGGTGGCCGGCAAGGACGGGCCGCCGCGGCCGCGCAAGGTGGTGATCGGCCTGAACAACAACTCCATCGCCGAGGTCAAGAGCGGCCTCAAGGAAGGCGAGCAGGTGGTGGTCGGCGAAGCCAGCGCCAGCACCACCACCAACAACACGCAGTCGCGGCGTGGCTTCGGCGGCCCCGGCGGCCCGCCGCCGATGTGAGCACCGCACGGATGAAACAGACCCTGCTGCAATTGCGCGGCGTGCGCCGCGAGTTCCCGTCCGGCGACGAAACCCTGGTGGTGCTCAAGGACATCGACCTGGACATCGCCGCCGGCGAGATGGTCGCGATCGTCGGCCAGTCCGGTTCGGGCAAGTCGACCCTGATGAACATCCTCGGCTGCCTCGACCGCCCCAGCGCCGGCAGCTACCGGGTCGCCGGGCGCGAGACCGGAGCGATGCAGCCGGACGAACTGGCCGAGCTGCGCCGCGAGCACTTCGGCTTCATCTTCCAGCGCTACCACCTGCTCGGCGACCTCGACGCGGTCGGCAACATCGAGGTGCCGGCGATCTACGCCGGCATGCCGGCGCGCGCGCGCCGCCAGCGCGCGCTCGAGCTGCTGCAGCGGCTCGGCCTGGGCGAGCGCACCGGCCACAAGCCTGGCCAGCTCTCCGGCGGCCAGCAGCAGCGCGTGTCGATCGCGCGCGCGCTGATGAACGGCGGCGAGGTGATCCTCGCCGACGAACCGACCGGCGCGCTGGACAGCCGTTCCGGCGAGGAAATGCTGGCGATCCTGCGCGAGCTGCACGGCAACGGCCACACCATCATCATCGTCACCCACGACATGGCGGTGGCCCAGCACGCCCAGCGCATCATCGAGATCCACGACGGCTCGATCATCGCCGACCGCGCCAATCCCGAGGTCGCGCAGCAGCACGCGCAACGTCGCAGCGCCCCGCCGCCGGCCGGCGGCAGCCGCTTCCAGGCGCTGCGCGACCGCTTCGTCGAAGCGTTCCGGATGGCCCTGCTGGCGATGAACGCGCACCGCCTGCGCACCTTCCTGACCATGCTCGGCATCATCATCGGCATCGCCTCGGTGGTGTCGGTGGTGGCGCTGGGCAACGGCTCGCAGCAGCAGATCCTGTCCAACATCTCCGCGCTGGGCACCAACACCATCGAGGTCTATCCCGGCAGCGGCTTCGGCGACCTGCGCTCGGGGCGGGTGCAGACCCTGCGCGCCGGCGACGCCACCGCACTGGCCACGCAGAGCTACGTCGACAGCGCCACGCCGAATGTGTCGTCTTCGGTGACCGCACGCTACCGCAACAAGTCGGCCACCACCACGGTCGCCGGCGTCGGCGAGCAGTACTTCCGGGTCAAGGGATTGAAGATCGCCGCAGGCAGCCTGTTCGACCAGGACCAGGTCGGCCGCATCGACCAGGTGGTGGTGATCGACCAGAACACCCTGACCACCCTGTTCGACGGCAAGCCGGCCGCCGCCCTGGGCCAGGTGATCCTGCTCGGCAACATGCCGGCGCGGGTGATCGGCGTGACCCAGGCGCAGACCACCGGCTTCGGCAGCAGCAGCAGCCTGCGGGTGTGGGTGCCCTACACCACCGCGATGTCGCGCATGATCGGCCAGAGCTACCTGTCCAGCATCACCGTGCGCGTGTCCGACGCCACCCCGATGGACGCGGCCGAAGCGGCGGTCACCCGCCTGCTCAAGCTGCGCCACGGCGTCGACGACGTGTACCTGAGCAACAGCGCCGAGATCCGCGAGACGATCGAGAAGACCACCCGCACCATGACCCTGATGATCGGCTCGATCGCGGCGATCGCGCTGGTGGTCGGCGGCATCGGGGTGATGAACATCATGCTGGTGTCGGTGACCGAGCGCACCCGCGAGATCGGCGTGCGCATGGCGGTCGGCGCGCGCCAGGGCGACATCATGCAGCAGTTCCTGATCGAGGCGGTGCTGGTGTGCCTGATCGGCGGACTGATCGGCGTGCTGTCCGCGCTGGTGCTGGGCTGGGTGTTCGAAGCGGCCGGCGCCAGCTTCAACATGGTGTTCTCGACCGGCTCGATCGTCGCCGCCTTCGCCTGCTCCAGCCTGATCGGCGTGGTGTTCGGCTTCATGCCGGCGCGCAACGCCGCCCGCCTCGACCCCGTGGAAGCCCTGGCCCGCGAATGAAACCGATCACGTCCCCCGCTCTGCTGTCGGCCGCGCTGGTCGCGGCGCTGGCCGGCTGCGCCGGCGCCGAGCACTACCGCAAGCAGGTCGCGCCGATCCAGGTGCCGGCCCAGTACGGCCGCGGCGACGCCGCCCTCAACGCGCCGGCGCAGACGCTGCAGACGCCGGTCACCTATCCGGCTCGCGAGGTCGCCGCCGATCCGTGGTGGCAGGGCTTCGGCGACGAGCGCCTGAACCGCATGGTCGAGCAGGCCCTGAAGGTCAATGCCGACCTGGCCTCGGCCGGCTTCGCCCTGCGCCAGGCGCGGCTGGAAGCGCGGCTGGCGGTCAACGACATGCTGCCGCAGCCCAGCGCCAGCGTCGATGCCAGCGCCAGCCGCCAGACCGACCGCCACGACAACTTCGATCGCAGCTACGGCTCCAGCGCCTCGCTGAGCTGGGAAGTGGACCTGTGGGGCCGGCTGCGCGCCGCGCACGACGTCAAGGTCTGGGAAGCCAAGGCCAGCGCCGAGGACCTGCAAAACACCGCGCTGGCGCTGGTCGGCGAGGTCTGCCAGGACTACTGGACCCTGGCCTACTACAACCAGTCCATCGCCGCCGGCGAACAGAACATCGCCGAGCTGGCCAAGACCCTGGAACTGGTGAAGGTGCAGTACGCCGCCGGCGACGTCGCCAAGCTGGAGCTGCGCGAAGCCGAGCAGAACCTGGAAAGCGAGCGCGCCGCGCAGAGCGTGCTGCTGCAGGAACGCGTGGAGACCCGCAACGCCATCACCGTGCTGCTCGACGGCCGGCCCTGGCCGCAGGCCGACGAGCCGCAGAACCTGGACGCGGCGCAGAGCCTGCAGGTCGCCGAGGGCCTGCCGGCGCAGCTGCTCGGCCGGCGCCCCGACCTGCGCGCAGCCGAACTGCGCCTGCGCGAATCGCTGGCCAATATCAAGGCCACCGCGCGCAGCTACTACCCGGCACTGACCCTGACCGGCGCGATCGACGGCAGCGGCACGGCGCTGGCGAGCGTGCTCAAGAACCCGGTGGCGACCCTGGGCGCGAGCCTGAGCCTGCCGTTCCTCAACCTCGGCGAGATGAAGTTCAACACCGAGATCGCCGGCGCCGAATACCTGCAGGCGGCCAGCGACTTCCGCACCACCCTCTACACCGCCCTGCAGGACGTGGACAACGCACTGTCGGCGCGCACCCAGTACCAGGCCCAGGTCGAAGCCGGCCAGCGCTCCTACGCAGCGGCCAAGGAAATCGAACACACCTACGAAGTGCGCTACCGCAGCGGCTACAGCGCCCTGCGCGTCTGGCTGGACGCCCGCCAGACCCTGCGCAGTTCCGAACTGTCGCTGGCCCAGGCCCGCCGCGACCAGCTCGACAACGACGTGACCCTGATGCTGGCACTGGGAGGCAGCGCGACGGCGGACCCGTCCGGCTGATCCGCGCGGCGCCGGCCGCCACCGCGCATGAGACCCACGCACGTGGGCGGCGGCCGCAACGGACCGCCCGCGTGCACGGCCTCGCTCACAACTCGTCCGGCGGCTCGCCTGGCGGCGGGTTGCCCTGGTGCAGCGGGTCCGGCGCCTTGCCGGTGCGCGCGTCCTCGCGCATTTCGAACCACATGCCGTTGAGGATGGCGAAGAAGCTGGCCAGGCTCACGCCCAGGATCCAGGAGAAGTACCACATGGCGTCGGGCTCCTTGAGTCAGTAGGCGTTGGGGTTCTGGCCGACGCTGTCGTCGCCGACCTTGCCGCGCAGCACGCGGAACACCCAGGTCGTGTAGGCCAGCACGATCGGCAGGAACACCACCACCGCGATCAGCATGATGAACAGGGTCGTGTGGCTGGAGGAGGCGTCCCACAGGGTCAGGCCGTGGTTCGGCTCGGAGGAGGACGGCAGCAGGAACGGGAACACCGCCAGGCCCTCGGTCAGGATGATCCCGGCGATGCCCGCGCCGGAAGCCAGGAAGGCCGCCGTGCTGCGGCCGGCGCGCAGCAGCGCGCCGCACAGGACCATGCCGGCCACGCCCAGCGCAGGCAGCACCCAGGTCCACGGCATGACCTTGTAGCTGGCCATCCACGCGCCCGCCTCGTGCACCACCTGCTTGAGCGTGGGGTTGGAAGCGGCGCTCGCGTCCAGGCCGCCGGCCACCCGGTAGCCGTCCACGCCGAAGGCCATCCACAGCCCGGCCAGCACGAACATCAGCGCCGCGGCGAACGCCGCCAGCGCGCCGTACTTGCGGGCCCGCTCGGCCACCGCGCCGTCGGTCTTGATCGCCAGCAGGCCGGCGCCGTGGGCGACCAGCATGCTCACGCTGACCAGGCCGCACAGCAGCTGGAAGGGCATCAGCAGGCCGAACAGGTTGCCCTCGTAGACCACCCGCAGGCCGTCGTCGAAGTGGAACGGCACCCCGACCAGGACGTTGCCCATGGCCACGCCGAACACCAGCGCCGGCACCAGGCCGCCGACGAACAGGGCCCAGTCCCAGGCCTTGCGCCAGCTCGGGTCGTCGACCTTGCTGCGGAATTTGAAGCCCACCGGGCGCAGGATCAGCGCCACCAGGATCAGGAACATCGCCAGGTAGAAGCCGGAGAAGCTGACCGCGTAGAGGATCGGGAAGGCGGCGAAGATCGCGCCGCCGCCGGTGATCAGCCACACCTGGTTGCCTTCCCACACCGGGCCGATCACGTTGAGGGTGACCCGGCGCTCGGCGTCGGTGCGGGCCACCGCGGGCAGCAGCGTGCCCACGCCCAGGTCGAAGCCGTCGGTGACGGCGAAGCCGATCAGCAGGATGCCCAGCAGCAGCCACCAGATCAGGCGCAGGGTCTCGTAGTCGAGAGGAATCGCGTGCATGTGCGTTCTCCGTGTCTGGGAGCGGCAGTCAGCCGACCTGGGCGGTGGCCAGGACGCCGGCGGAAGGCGTGGAAGGCGTGCCGGCGACGTAGTCGACCGGGCCCTTGCGGATCAGCTTGCGCAGCAGCCAGAACTCGATCACCGCCAGGGTCGAGTAGATCGCCACGAAGCCGCACAGCGAGGCCACGATCTCGTACAGCTTCAGGCCCGAGGCGGCGAAGAAGGTCGGCAGCACGCCGTCGATGATCCACGGCTGGCGGCCGTACTCGGCGATGATCCAGCCCGCCTCGATCGCCACCCACGGCAGCGGCAGGCTCCACAGCGCCAGCTTGAGGAAGCCGCGCCTGCGCTCGATCCGGTGGGTGGTCACGTACCAGAAGGCCAGGGCGAAGAACACGATGAAGTAGAAGCCCAGCGCGGCCATGACGCGGAAGGTCCAGAACAGCGGCAGCACGTTGGGCACCGTGTCCAGCGCGGCCTGGGCGATCTGCGCGTCGGTCGCGTTGCCGATGTCCTCGCGATACTTCTTCAGCAACAGGGCGTGGCCCAGATCCTGCCAGCCGGCCTCGAAGGTGGCGCGCGCCTGCGCGTCGCCGCGGTCGGCACGCAAGGCCTGCAGCGCGGCGTAGGCGACCTGGCCGTTGCGGATGCGCTGCTCGGCGCGCGCCACCAGATCCTTGATGCCCGGCATCTCGGTGTCGAGCGAGCGGGTGCCGATCAGGCCCATCAGCCACGGGATGCGCACTTCGGCGCGGTTGCTCTGGCTGGCCTGGTCGGGGATGGCGAAGGCGTTGAAGCCGGCCGGCGCCGGCTCGGTGTCCCACATCGCCTCGATCGCGGCCAGCTTCATCTTCTGGTTCTCGCCGACGTTGTAGCCGCTCTCGTCGCCCAGCACCACCACGCTCAGCGACGCGGCCAGGCCGAAGCTGGCGGCCACCGCCAGCGAGCGCCTGGCCAGCTCCACGTGCCTGCCGCGCAGCAGGTACAGCGCGCTGATCGCCGCCACGAACACCGCGCCGCATACGTAGCCGGCGCTGACGGTGTGCACGAACTTGGCCTGCGCCACCGGGTTGAACAGCACCGCGCCGAAGTCGGCCACTTCCATGCGCATGGTCTCGGGGTTGAACCTGGCCCCGACCGGGAACTGCATCCAGCCGTTGGCGATCAGGATCCACAGCGCCGACAGGTTCGAGCCCAGCGCCACCAGCCAGGTCACGAGCAGGTGCTGGACGCGGCTGAGCCTGTTCCAGCCGAAGAAGAACAGGCCGATGAAGGTGGCTTCCAGGAAGAACGCCATCAGCCCTTCGATCGCCAGCGGCGCGCCGAAGATGTCGCCGACGTACTGGCTGTAATAGCTCCAGTTGCTGCCGAACTGGAACTCCATGACGATGCCGGTGGCCACGCCCATGGCGAAGTTGATGCCGAACAGCGCGCCCCAGAACAAGGTCATGCGCCGCCAGATGTCGCGCCCGGTCATCACGTAGACGCTCTCCATGATGGCGAGCAGGAACGACAGGCCGAGGGTCAGGGGCACGAACAGGAAGTGGTACAGCGCGGTCAGCGCGAACTGCAGCCGGCTGAGTTCGACGACGAGTGGATCCGGCATGGCGATGGCGTCCGGTTTGGGTGGAAGTACTGGTTCGATCGGCGCATAGCCTGCACCGGGACGGCGCCGGCGCCATTGATCCTGATCAACAACCGGGCCGCCTCGCGGCCCCAGACTTCTGCCCCTAGACTGCCACGCCGGTGCGCCGCCCTGGCGCCCGAGACGTGCCCCGTGCCCCAGAACCCTGCCATCAACGCGAGCCCGGCCCTGGCCGCCCCGCCCACGCCGGCCGCGCGCCTGCGCGCCCTCGGCCGGCCG
>JASGEB010000252.1:0-3058 GCA_047606785.1 Pseudoxanthomonas sp. | reverse complement strand
GTTGCGAATCTGGTCGTGGACGTCCTGATCTCGATCATCGACCCGCGCCTGCGGCGTAAGGAGGCACGCTGATGGCCGATATGAAGATGCTTGATGCGTCCGATCGCGGACTGAGCACGGGTTACATGATGTGGTATCGCTTCAGCCGCAATCCGGCTGCGGTGATCGGCACGCTGATCCTGATTTCGGTCGTCGTGCTGGCGGTCTTCGCGCCGTGGCTGACGCCTTATCCGAAGCATGTGGGGGCTGTGGTCGATTTCCGTGCCCGGCACGTTTCGCCCGATGCGGCCCATTGGTTCGGCACCGACAAGGTCGGCCGCGACATCTTCTCCCGAACGATCTTCGGCCTGCGCGTGTCGCTCCTGCTGGTCATCGGCGTTCTCGGCATTTCCGTGCCGATCGGCACCATTCTCGGCCTTGTCGCCGGCTATTTCGGCGGATGGGTCGAGAAGATCATCACCGGTCTGACGAATGTCATGCTGGCGATGCCGCCGCTGGTGATGGCGCTTGCCGTATCCAACCTGCTCGAGCCGACGCTGATGAACGCCATGATAGCCATTACCCTTTTGCGGTGGACCTGGCATGCGCGGCTGATCTATTCGGTCTCCAAGTCGATTGCTTCGGAGGACTATATCGAGGCGGCGCGGCTCGCCGGCGCCGGGCCGATGCATATTCTCTTTCGCGAAATCCTGCCGAATTGCGTCGCGGTCATCTCGGTCAAGACGACGCTTGATGCCGCATTCGTCATCCTGTTCGGCGCCACGCTCAGCTTTCTCGGTTTTGGCGTGAAGCCGCCCATTCCGGACCTTGGGTCCATGGTCGCCGATGGACGCCAGTTCATGCCCGATTATTGGTGGGAAGTCGTTTGCCCAGGGGCTGCAGTCTTCTACGTGACGCTCGGTTTCAATCTATTGGGCGATGGCTTGCGTGACATGTTTGATGTGGAGAGCTGAGACATGACCGAGCCGCTCCTCAAGATCGAGGCTCTCAACGTTTCGTTCACGACCTACGGCCGCACCCGCCAGGTGTTGCGCGATATCGCTTTCTCCGTCGCCGCCGGCGAGCGCGTCGCGCTGATCGGCGAAACGGGATCGGGCAAATCCGTGACGGCGAAGGCGATCATCGGCACCTTGCCGAAAAACGCCACGATCGGCTCAGGCGCGATTTCGGTCGCGGGGCGCGATGTCCTGACGATGCCGCGCAGGGAGCGCGAGGCGCTGAAGGGCACCGCCTTTTCCCTCATCATGCAGGACCCGCTCTCGTCCTTCAATCCGGTGTTCAGGATCGGTACGCATCTCGATGACGTCATGCGCTTTGCCGACAAGCGCGATGGTGTCAGCTCTTCCAAGGCGGAGCGTCGTACGCGAATCGCCGCGGTGTTACGCCGCGTGCAGCTTGCCGATGCCGAGCGTGTGATGAATGCCTATCCCTCGGAGCTGTCGGGCGGCATGCGCCAGCGCGTCCTGATCGGGCTTGCGCTGCTGCACCAGCCGAAACTGCTGATCGCCGACGAACCCGGCACGGCGCTCGACGTGACGACGCAGGACGAGATCCTGAACCTGATCAACCAGCTGGTGGTCGAGGAGAACATGGCTCTCCTGATGATCACCCACAATCTCGGTGTCGTGCGCAAGGTCGCGGACCGGGTGGTGGTCATGCATCACGGCGATATCGTCGAGGCGGGTCCGTGCGGCGAGATTCTGACCAGCCCGAAGCAGCCTTATACCAAGGCGCTGTTGGAAGCCGTGCCGCCGCTTTACGGCGAGCGCGTCAACGATCTGCCGCAGAGCGAACGCGCGCCCATCGTCAAGGTCGAAGGACTGAACAAGGTCTATGGCAGGAAACCCGGCTTCCATGCCGTCCGCGATGTGAACCTGACGCTCCGCCAGGGTGAAATCTTCGGGTTGGCCGGCGAATCCGGCTCTGGCAAGACCTCGGTCGCCCGCATCATCATGGACCTGTCGCGCCCGACTTCGGGCAAGGTCACCATCGACGCGCCGGCACCGGGCCGCGGCAAGCGGCTGACGCAGATCGTCTATCAGAATCCCGGCACGTCGCTCAATCCCAAGCGCAACGTCCAGCAAACGCTGGCTCTGCCTTTGAAGTCGATCGGCATGGATGGTCCGGCTCGCGAGGCCCGGATGAAGCAGCTCATGGATCTCGTGCGCCTGCCGCAATCCTATCTGGCAAAATACCCGCACGAGCTTTCCGGCGGCCAGAAGCAGCGCGTGGCGATTGCCCGCGCGCTTGCCGCCGAGCCGAGGATTCTGATCCTCGACGAGCCTACGGCGGCGCTTGACGTGTCGGTGCAGAAAACCGTGATCGAACTGCTTCTGCAACTGCGCGAGGAGCTCGGCCTCACCTATCTGATGATCTCGCATGACCTGTCGCTGATGCGCAATTTCTGTTCGCGCATCGCGATCATGCTGCGCGGCGAGATCGTCGAGGAAGGGCCGACGCCAGAAGTCTTCGCCATGCCGAAACATCCCTACACACGCGCGCTGATCGCCGCGATTCCCGTCGTTACCGACGAGGAGGAGCGCCTGAAGCCCGCCGTGACCGAGGAGGAGCGCAAGCGCTTCCTCGTCAAAACCACAGACTGATCGAAGAGGAGCCTGACGTGTATCGCGTTGGAATTGACGTCGGCGGCACCAATACGGATGCTGTCGTACTGGAGGGAAAGACCGTTCTGGCCGGGGTCAAGGCCTCGACGACCGAAGATGTGACTTCGGGCGTGATCGAGGCATTGGAAAAGGTCATAGAGGCCTCCGGCATCGATCGGTCTCGCATCGCGGCCGTCATGATCGGCACCACGCATTTCACCAATGCGGTGATCGAGCGCCGCCACATGGACGAGGTTGCAGCCATCCGCCTGAGCCTGCCGTCGGGCGCCGGCCTGCCGCCGATGGTCGATTGGCCCGACGACCTGCGTGAGATCGTCGGCAATCACGGCTATCAGGTCAAGGGCGGCTACGAGTTCGACGGGCGCGAGCTTTCGCCGCTCGATGAGGACGCCATCGTGCGTATCGCCGGCGAAATCCGCGCGAAGGGCTTGAAG
>JASGEB010000251.1:0-3921 GCA_047606785.1 Pseudoxanthomonas sp. | reverse complement strand
GCGGCCGCCGGCGCGGTCTGGGCCAGCGCCAGCGCGGGGGCAGCGGCGGCCAGCACGGCGGCCAGCACGGCGATGGTGAGGCGGGGCTTGCTCACTTGGCTTCTCCCTGGGGGGCGGGCGGCGTGGCCGGATCGGCCGGCGCCTGTTTGGCGGCATCCTCGCCCGCGGGCTTGCCACCGCCGCTGAACATGTACTTGCCGACCAGCTGCAGCAGATCCACCGCCGGCTGGGTGTAGGCGATCTCGTCGCCCGGCTTGAGCACGTCGGGGTCGCCGCCGGGCGAGAGGCCGATATAGCTGTCGCCGAGCAGCCCGGAGGTGTAGATCCCGGCGGAGGTGTCGGCCGACAGGTCCCGGTAGCGGTCGCTGATGGCCAGGCTCACCACCGACTGGTAGGTCTTGGGGTCCAGGTCGATCCGCTCCACCTGACCCACCGCCACCCCGCCGATGCGCACCGGCGCGCGCTCGCGCAGCTGGCCGATCTGGCTGAAGCGCGCGGTCAGCTGGTAGTGGCTGCCGGCATTGCCGATCTTGCGGTTGGTCGAGGCCAGCGCCAGCACCAGCAGCGAGCCCAGGCCCAGCAGCAGGAAGGCGCCGACGGAGAATTCGAGTCGAGGTCCACGGATGGCCATGGCGATCACCAGTTGTTCGGCAGGGGCGTCGGCGTGACCGAGGCCGGGTTTGCGTGGCAGCCGTGCCCCTGCGGGCGCGGGCTGTTGCGAAGGATGGGCATCATTGGAAAAGCAGGGCGGAAATCACGAAATTGAACATCAGCACCAGCAACGAGGCGTTGACCACCGCGCGGGTGGTCGCCACCGAGGTGCCCTCGATGGTCGGCTCGGCGTGGAAGCCCACGTAGGCCGCCACCAGCGCGGCGGTGGCGCCGAACACCACCGCCTTGAGCAGCGACACCCCGAAGTCGTTCCACAGGTCCACGTTGGCCTCCAGGTGCGACCAGAACGCGCCGTTGTCGATGCCCAGCACCTGCACCGCCTCGAACCAGCCGGCGCAGATGGCCAGCGCGCAGAAGATGCCGGTCAGCAGCGGCACGGTCAGCACCGCCGCCCAGAAGCGCGGCGCCACCGCCTTGGCCACCGGATCGATGGCCATCAGCTCCAGCGCCTTGATCTGGTCGGTGGCGCGCATCAGGCCCAGCTCGGCGGCGATCGAGCTGCCGGCGCGGCCGATGAACAGCAGCGCGGTCAGCACCGGCGCCAGCTCGCGGTACAGCGACAGGCCGAGCAGGGTGGGCAGGGCATCGAGGGCGCCGTAGGTGGTCAGGGTGCGGTAGCCCTGCAGGGTCAGCACCAGGCCGACGAAGGCGCCGCCGACGACGATGATCGGCAGCGAGCGAGCGCCGATCTTGTAGATCTCCTTGACCAGTTCGGCCAGCAGGTCGGCGCTGGGCAGCGAGCCGCGCAGCACGGTCAGGACGAACAGGCCGGCGCGGCCGATCGCGCGGATGGACGCGGCGAAGGCCATCAGGCGGCCTCCTGCCCGTAGCGGCGCGGCGGCGCGTCGAACGGGATCGGCCCGTCCGGCTGGCCGTCCAGGAACTGCCGCACCAGCGGGTCGGCGCTGGCCTGCAGCTGCGCCGGCGTGCCGGCGAAGACGATGCCGCCGTTGGCGATCACCAGCGCCTGGTCGCAGATCGGCAGGGTCTCGTGGACATGGTGGCTGACGATGATGCTGGTCAGGCCGAGGCTGTCGTTGAGGCGCTGGATCAGGCTCATGATCACCCCCGAGGCGATCGGGTCCAGGCCGGTGAGCGGCTCGTCGTAGAGCATCAGCGGCGGGTCCAGCGCCAGCGCGCGGGCCAGCGCCACCCGCCGGGCCATGCCGCCGGACAGCTCGCGCGGCCAGGCGTCGGCGGCGGCCAGCAGGCCGACCGCGTGCAGCTTCATCCGCACCAGTTCGACCAGCACCGGCTCGGGCAGGCGGGTGTGGGCGCGCAGCGGCAGGGCCACGTTCTCGGCCACGGTCAGGTCGGTGAGCAGGCCATTGCCCTGCAGCAGCACGCCCAGGCCCTTGCGCATCTCCAGCAGCGCGCGCGACCCGCGCGGGACCGGCCGGCCGAACAGCTCGACCGTGCCGGCGGCGGCCGCCAGTTCGCCGGTCAGCGCCGCCAGCAGGGTGGACTTGCCGCAGCCCGACGGCCCCAGCACCGCGGTGATGCCGCCGCGCGGCACCTCCAGGTCCAGCCCGGACAGGATGGTGCGACCGCCGCGGTCCAGACGGACCGCCTGCAGGCGCACGGCGGAGGGGGAGGCGTCGGTCATGCGGGAGGCGGGCGGGGCAAAGTGACCAAGCATCGCCGGCGCGGACTGAATGCAGGCAAGGCTGAACTGATCGGTTCAGAAATGGTAACGCCGGCGCCCGACCGATGCACGCGCCGGGGCGAGGGGCCTGCGGTCGCAGGCGCTGCGATGGGCCTGCGGCACAATCGCGCCGATGCCCGCGCCGCCCGCCAGCGACTTCCGCCTCTACCACTCCAATGCGCTGGAGGTGCTGGCCGGATTGCTGGCCGAGCAGCTGCGCGAGCCGGCGCCGGGGCAGCCGCTGCTGGCACCGGACACGGTGCTGATCCCGCAGGCGGCGATGCGGCGCTGGCTGCAGGCCAGCCTGGCCGCCCGCCACGGCGTCGCCGCCAACCTGGAATTCCTCACTCCCAGCGAGTTCGTCGCGCGCGCGCTCGACGCCAACCTGGGCAGGAGCGACGACGACCTCGACGCCGACACCCTGCACTGGCGCCTGTACGCCGCGCTCGCCGATCCGGCCCTGCGCGCGCGGCCGCCGCTGCGGGCACTGGCGGCCTGCCTGGAAGGCGGCGACGCGGCGCGGGCGTGGGCGCTGGCCGGCGAGCTGGCCGGGGTGTTCGGCAAGTACCAGGCCTGGCGGCGCGACTGGCTGCTGCGCTGGGAGGCCGGCGCCGACCCGGACGATCCGCAGGCGATCCTGTGGCGCACGGTCGCCGGCGGCCGCCAGCACCGCGCGCGCCGCATCCAGGACTACCTGGACCGCTTCGAGGGCGAGGGCAGGCCGCTGCCGCAGGGCCTGCCGGCGCGGCTGTTCGTGTTCGCCACCCTCAACGTCTCGCCGGACGTGCTGCGGGTGCTGGCCACCCAGGCGCGGGCGGGCACCCTGCACTTCTACCTGCCGACCCCGACCAAGGAGTACTGGGGCGACCTGCAGCGAGTCGGCGCGCGCCTGCGCGCGGGCCAGGACCCGTTCGACGAGGCGGCGGCGGACAATCCGCTGCTGCGCGACTGGGGCGCGGCCGGGCGCGACTTCATCGCCCTGCTTGGCGGCTACGAGGTGGTGCATGCGTCCGGCGAGATCGCCGCCTACGCCGACCCGGAGGACGGCATCGCGCCGGGACAGGCTGCATGCGGCCGCCTGCTGCAGCGCCTGCAGGCCGACCTGTTCCACCGCCGCGCGCAGCCGGCCGGCGCGCCGCGCGCCGAGATCGACCGCCACGACCCCAGCCTGCAGTTCCACGCCTGCCACACCCGCCTGCGCGAGCTGCAGGTGCTGCACGACCGCCTGCGCGCGCTGCTCGAGGATCCGCGCTTCGACCCGCCGCTGCAGCCGCGCCAGATCGCGGTGCTGGCGCCGGACATCGACCCCTACGTGCCCTACCTGGACGCGGTGTTCGGCGGCCACGGCCAGGACGACCCCATCCCCTATGCGCTGGCCGACGCCAGCCCGCTGGCCGGCGAGCCGCTGGCCGAGGTGTTCCTGCGCCTGCTGGCGCTGCCGGTGGCGCGCTTCGGGCTGGAGGAGACCCTCGACCTGCTGGCCAGCCCGCCGCTGGCGCAGGCGGCCGGGCTGGACGCGCCGGCCTTCGAGCGCCTGCACGCCTGGCTGCACGCCGCCGGCGCGCGCTGGGGCCTGGACGCGGCGCATCGCGCCCGCCGCGGCG
>JASGEB010000250.1:0-14124 GCA_047606785.1 Pseudoxanthomonas sp. | reverse complement strand
CGGCGCCGCCCCGTCCGCCGGCCGCGGTCCGGGCGGCGGCCATCGCCAGCACGCGCCGGCGCATGCGCAGGTCCGGGCCGCCGAGCCCGTGCCGGCGGCCGTGGCGCAGGCCGGCAACGATTCGTTCCTGACCCGCCTGGGCCGCAAGATCCGCTCGCTGGTCGGCAGCTGAGTCCTGATGCCGCCATGAGCGCCGTCCTCCGCTTCGACAACGTCAGCAAGCGCTATCCCGGCGGGCACGAGGCGCTGAGCGAGGTCAGCTTCGAGGTGGCCGAGGGCGAGATGCTGTTCGTCACCGGCCACTCCGGCGCCGGCAAGAGCACCCTGCTCAAGCTGGTGCACCTGAGCGAGCGGCCCTCGCGCGGGGCGGTGGTTTTCGACGGCCGCAACCTGCTCAAGGTGCGCGGCCGCCACGTCCCGCTGCACCGCCGCCAGGTCGGCGCGGTCCACCAGGACCATCGCCTGCTCACCGACCGCAGCATCGCCGAGAACGTCGCCCTGCCGCTGATCCTGCGCGGCGAGCGCCGCGGCGGGATCGGCAAGCGCGTGCGCGAGGTGCTGGCCCGGCTCGGCCTGGGCCACCGCGAGCACGCCCTGCCCGGGCAGCTGTCGGCCGGCGAGCAGCAGCGGGTGGGGATCGCCCGCGCGATCGTCGCCGAGCCGCGCCTGCTGGTGGCCGACGAGCCCACCGGCAACCTCGACCCGACCCTGGCCGCGGAGATCATGTCGCTGTTCGCCTCCATGCCCGAGCGCGGCACCTCGGTGCTGGTGGTCAGCCACGACCTGGCCCTGATCCGGCGCATGCGCCGGCGCGTGCTGGTGCTCGACCACGGCCGGCTGGTGGACGACATCAGCCCGGAGGACCTGGCCGATGAATGAGCCCGCGGCCGCCGAGGCGGGCGGCAACCGCCGCGCCCGCGGCCCGCGCTCGGGCCTGGGCATCTGGCTGGACCAGCACCTGTTCGGCTTCGTCTCCAGCCTCGGCCGCGCCCTGCGCCGACCGGTGTCCACCGTGCTGACCGTGGCGGTGATGGCGGTGGCGCTGGCGCTGCCGCTGGGGCTGGGACTGGCGCTGGACAACCTGCAGCAGTTCGCCGGCAGCGTGCAGCAGTCGCGGCAGATCGACCTGTTCCTTAAGAAGGACACCGTCCCCGCGCGGGTGCAGGCGCTGGCTGCGCAGTTGCGCGCGCGCGCGGACGTGGCGCGCGTGGACGTGCACACGCCCGAGCAGGGGCTGGCCGAGTTCCGCCGGCTGGGCGGCCTGGACCAGGCCATCGACGCGCTGCAGGAGAACCCGCTGCCGGCGCGGCTGGTGGTGGTGCCCAAGGGCGACGACGCGCCGCTGGCGCAGGCGCTGCAGCAGCTGCCGGAAGCCGACCTGGTCCAGCACGACGCGCTCTGGCGGCAGCGCCTGCAGGGCTGGCTCGGTTTCGGCCGGCGCCTGGCCTGGGTGCTGGCGGCGGTGTTCGGCTTCGGCGCGGCGCTGGTGGTGGGCAACACCGTGCGCCTGGACATCCAGTCGCGGCGCGAGGAGATCGGCGTGCTGCAGCTGCTGGGCGCCAGCGACGGCTTCATCCGCCGGCCGTTCCTGTACCTGGGCGCCTGGTACGGGCTGGCTGCCGGCGCGCTGGCGCTGGCGCTGGTGCTGGGCGCGGCGCTGGCCCTGCGCGCGCCGCTGCAGGCGCTGGCCGGCAGCTACGGCAGCCGCTTCGTGCTGGGCGGGCTGGACCCGCCGCGCGCCGCGCTAGTATTGGCCGCCGCCTTGCTGATCGGCTGGCTGGGGAGCTGGTGGGTGACCGGCCACTATCTGCGCCAGACGCGACCGACCGAGACCTGACCCGCACGCCATGGCCGACGATTCCCTGCGCCACCTGATCAGCGACGCGCCGCGGGTGCTGGTGGTGGACGGCTCGAAGATGGTGCGCAAGATGATCGGCGACGTCCTGCGCCGCGACATGCCCTCGGTGGAGGTGGTCGGCTGCGCCAGCCTGGACGAGGCGCGCCAGGCATTGGCGCACGGCCAGTTCGACCTGGTCACCACCGCGCTGTCGCTGCCCGACGGCGAGGGCCTGGAAGTGGCGCGCGCGGTGCGCGAATCGGCCGGCCAGGCCTACGTGCCGGTGATCGTGGTGTCCGGCGACGCCCAGCGCCATCTGGAGGAACGCCGCTTCACCGAGTTCGTCACCGACTACTTCGACAAGGCGCTCGGCCACGAGGCGCTGGCCGCCTTCATCCAGGGCTACGTGCGGCCCGAGCCGGTCGCGGGCGCGACCGTGCTGTACGTGGAGGACAGCCGGGTGGTGGCCGAGACCACCCGCCGCATGCTCGAGCGCCACCAGCTGCAGGTGGTGCACGTGCTGCGCGCCGAGGACGCCTTCGCCCTGCTCACCGCCGAATCGCTGGGCATGTCCACCCACCGCTTCGACCTGGTGCTGACCGACGTGACCCTGAAGGGCGAGCTGTCGGGCATGGACATCGTCCAGCGCGTGCGCGTGGACTTCGCCTACGGCAAGCGCCGCCTGCCGATCCTGGTGATGACCGGCGACGCCAACCGCGGCAACCAGGCCGGGCTGCTGCGCAATGGCGCCAACGACCTGGTGCTCAAGCCGATCGAGGAGCGCCTGCTGGTGACCAAGGTGCTGTTCCAGCTGCGGCTGGCGCGCATGGCCGGCCCGCGCGAGAACTGACGGACGGGGCGAGATGGGCGGCGACATCGTCTTCATCGAAGCGCTGGCCGCGCAGGCGCTGATCGGCGTGTACCCGCACGAGCGCGGCGCGCCGCAGCCGCTGTCGTTCGACGTGGAGCTGGAAGTGGACACCCGCCGCGCCGGCGGCAGCGACGCGCTGGCCGACACCGTGGACTACGCGGCGGTGGCGGCGGAAATCCAGGCGCTGTGCGCAGCCTCGTCCTACGCCCTGGTCGAGGCGCTGGCCGAAGCGGTGGCCGCGCGCCTGCTCGCCGTGTTCCCGGTGCGCCGGGTGATGCTGCGCATCGGCAAGCCGCAGGCGGTGCCGCAGGCGCGCACGGTCGGCGTGCGCATCGTGCGCTCGCGTTGAACGCGCACCGTTACGTGCTGTTGCTGGGCAGCAGCGTGGCGGAGGAGTTGCTGCGGCGTGCGGTCGAGGCGCTGGCCGGCGCAGGCGCGGTCGAGGCCGTGTCGGACGTGGTGCACGGACCCAGCGTGGTCGCCGGCGATGGCCGCCATTTCTTCAACATGGCCGTGCGCCTGCGCAGCGCGCTGGACCGCGCCGCGTTATTGCCGACGATCAAGCGCATCGAGCGCGAACTGGGCCGCGCACCCGGCGCCGCGCAATGCGCGATCGACATCGACCTGGCGATGGAACTGGACGCACACGGCCGCGTGCTGTGGGAGGCGCCGGACAAGCTGGCGGCGCCGTTGTTCCGGCGATTGGCGGGGGCGGTACGGATCGGCCGGTAGTCTGCAGGCCGGCCAGCGCGCAGCTTCAGCGGCTCAAATGAACAACGACCGCCCGCCGTCCACCGCCAGCACCTGGCCGGTGACGTAGGCGCCGCCGTCGAGCAGCCAGCGCACCGCCGAGACGATGTCGGCCGGGTCGCCCTGGCGCTGCAGGGCCACGCGCTCGCGCAGGATGGTCTCGGTATCGGCCTTGGTGGGGTTGTCCGACCACAGGATGTTGCCCGGCGCCACCGCGTTGACACGCACGTGCGGGCCCAGTTCGCGCGCCAGCGACAGGGTCATCATCACCAGCGCGGCCTTGGCCATGCAGTACAGGGTGTGTTGCGGCAGCGGCCGCTGCGCGTAGATGTCGGCGATGCTGACGATCGCCCCGCCGCTGGCCTGCAGGTGCGGGGCGGCCGCCTGGGCGAGGAAGAACGGCGCGCGCGCGTTGGAGGCGAACAGCTCGTCCCACTGCGCCGGAGTGGCGGTGCCGATCGGCGTGGTGTAGTAGGCCGAGGCGTTGTTGACCAAGGCGTCGAGGCGGCCGAAGTGGCCGACGGTCCTGGCCACCAGTTCCGGCAGGCGGTCGAACTGCGCCAGGTCGGCCTGCAGGACGAGCACACTGCCCGGACGCGCGGCTTCCAGCTCCGTGGCCAGGGCCTGCATGTCGGCCTGCGAATGGCGGTAGTGCAGGGCCAGCCGCCAGCCGTCGGCGTGCAGGGCGCGCGCGATCGCCGCGCCGATGCGGCGTGCGGCGCCGGTGACCAGCGCGGTGCGTGCGGTGTCTGCCATGCTCCTTCCTCGTCGGACGCGGGCGATTGTGGCATGGCGGCCGCCGGCCGCCGGCCGCGGGTGCGACGGCAGGCGCGAGCGAGTCGGGGCAGGGGACGGGTGCCCACAAATGGCTTGACGGCCGTCGCGGCTTGCGTGCATGTTGCGACGCAAGCCCGCCGGGCAACACCGCCACGGCAGGCACTCTGGATGCCCGGATGGACTGGTCGAAATACCGCCCCGCCTCGTACGACGAACTGATCCAGGACGACGGCCGCCCGCGCCTCGCGGCGCGGGCGTTGATCGAATACCTCTCCGGCCTGTCCGGGCCCGAACTGGCCGAGCGCCAGCTGGCCGCCGACGTGATCGCGCGGGTCATGGGCATCACCTTCACCGTCTACTCCGACGGCCGCAACGTCGACCGCACCCTGCCCTTCGACCTGATCCCGCGGGTCATCCCGCGCCGCGAATGGGAGCGCACCGAAGCCGGCCTGAAGCAGCGCATGCAGGCGCTGAACCTGTTCATCGGCGACATCTACGGCGCGCAGAAGATCGTCAAGGACAAGGTGTTCCCGGCGATGCTGCTGAAAGGCTCGGTCAACTTCCGCCAGCAGTGCGTGGGCATCAAGCCGCCGCTGGGCGTGTGGGCGCACATCTGCGGTTCGGACCTGGTGCGCGACGGCGACGGCACCCTGTACGCGCTGGAGGACAACCTGCGCATCCCCTCGGGGGTCAGCTACATGCTGGAGAACCGGCAGGTGGCCAAGCGGGTGTTCCCGGAGCTGTTCGAGACCAGCTCGATCCTGCCGGTCGACGAATACCCCGCCCAGCTCTGCGACACCCTGGCGGCGCTGTCGCCGCGCCCGGGCGACCAGCCGGTGATCGCGCTGCTCACCCCGGGCATCTACAACAGCGCCTACTTCGAGCACGCCTACCTGGCCCAGTCGATGGGCATCGAACTGGTCGAGGGCTCGGACCTGTTCGTGGCCGACGACGACTGCACCTACATGCGCACCGTGTACGGGCCGCAGCGGGTGGACGTGATCTACCGGCGGGTCGACGACCTGTTCATCGACCCGGAGGTCTTCAACGAGGACTCGGTGCTGGGCGTGGCCGGGCTGATCCGCAGCTGGCGTGCCGGCAAGGTGGCGCTGGCCAACGCGCCCGGTGCGGGCGTGGCCGACGACAAGGTGGTGTTCGCCTACGTGCCGAAGATGATCAAGTACTACCTCGACCAGGACCCGATCCTGCCCAACGTGCCGTCCTACCTGTGCCACAACGCCAAGGACCGCCAGTACGTGCTGGCGAACCTGGACAAGCTGGTGGTCAAGCCGGCCAACGAGTCCGGCGGCTACGGCATGCTGATCGGCCCGCGCGCCTCGAAGAAGGAGCGCGAGAAGTTCCGCGCGCTGATCGAGCGCGATCCGCGCAACTACATGGCCCAGCCGACCCTGTCGCTGTCCACCGCGCCGATCGTCACCGACGAAGGGCCCTCGCCGCGGCACCTGGACCTGCGCCCGTTCATCCTCTCGCGCGAGGACACCTACGTGACCACCGGCGGCCTGACCCGGGTGGCCATGCAGGCCGGCTCGCTGGTGGTGAACTCCTCGCAGGGCGGCGGCGCCAAGGACACCTGGGTGGTCGACGAGGAAGGGGAGTCCTGATGCTCGCGCGCGTGGCCGACAACCTGTACTGGTTCAGCCGCTACGTGCGGCGTGCCGAGAACACCGCGCGCCTGGTCGGCGTGGGCAGCCTGCTGCAGCTGGACCTGCCGCGGCGGGTGCGCTTCACCTGGACGCCGCTGATCGACACGGTGGGCGCGACGGAGGTCTTCACCGAGCACCATCCCGAGGCCGGCGGCGACGTGGCCGACGCCGAGGTGGTGCGCTTCCTGCTGCTCGACGAGAACAACCCCTCCTCGCTGCGCGTTTCGCTGGACCACGGCCGCGAGATCCTGCGCAGCATCCGCGACACCCTGCCGCAGGAGGTGTGGGAGGCGGTCAACGACCTGCACCTGTTCGTCGACGCCAATGCCGAGCGCGCGGTCGCCCGCCGCTACCGCATGGAGTTCATCAACCACATCGTCGACGGCTGCCTGAAGGTGTCCGGCCTGCTCTCGGCCAACGTCTCGCGCGACATCGGCTACCACTTCCTGCGCCTGGGCACGGCCATCGAGCAGGCCGACATGACCACGCGCATCGTCGATGCCGGCGCCTCCGGCCTGATCACCCCGCGCAAGGAGGAGGACCGCGAGGCCTTCCGCAGCATGCAGTGGATGGCGGCGCTGCGCGCGCTGGCGGCCTGGCAGATGTTCCGCCGGCACGTGCGCCAGCGGGTCAGCGGCGAGCACGCGCTGCGCTTTCTGCTGCAGAACGGCGAGTTCCCGCGCAGCGTGCAGTTCTGCCTGGCGCGTGCGCAGGCGATCCTGCCGGCGATGCCGCCGCGGCCGAACGTCGAGCGCCACCTCAACCGCGTGGTCGGCATGATCCGCAACGCCGACCCGGCGCACCTGGCCGGGCACGACGCCGCCGCCTTCATGGACGAGGTGCAGCTGCGCCTGGGCGGCCTGCACGAGGCGATCGCGGAAGGGTATTTCTACAGCTGATCCGCATTTTTCCTCCTCCCGGAGTGAGAAGGGGAAAGCCCAGTCACTGCTGCCCGGCCTGGCCGGCCGGGTCCATGCGCGCGGCGGTACGCGGGCGCGGTGAGGCGTCCACCGGCGGCGCTTCGGCCGGCGCGGGCGCGGGTGCCTCCCAGGGGAAGCGCGGCAGGGTCTTGACCGCGCTTTCCAGCTTGCGCGACCAGTTGTCGTGGATGTCGGCGTACAGCGGGCTGTCGCTCTCCAGGCGCAGGTGCTGGCTGACGTCCAGGTCGCCGGCGCGCACCAGCGCCAGGTCGATGGGCATGCCCACCGACAGGTTGGAGCGGATGGTCGAATCCAGCGACACCAGCGCGCAGCGCGCGGCGTCCTCCAGGGTGGTGGACGGGCGCACGATGCGGTCCAGGATCGGCTTGCCGTACTTGGATTCGCCGATCTGCAGGTAGGGCGTCTCCGGCGAGGCGGCGATGCAGTTGCCCAGCGGGTAGACCATGTACAGGCCGGGGCGCTCGCCGGCGATCTGGCCGCCGAGCACGAAGGTGGAGGCGACGTTGACGCTGCGGTCCTCCTCGCCGTCCTGCACGTGCGCCTGGCTGGCCACCAGCACCTCGCCGACGTATTCGGCCACTTCGAACAGGTGGCGGAAGCTGCGCAGGCTGCGCGTGCAGGCCGGGTCCTCGGCGTCGCGGCGCAGGCGCGCGAGCGCCAGCTGCGAGGTGGCCAGGTTGCCGGCGGTGAGCACGACCAGCACGCGCTCGCCAGGCCAGGCGAAGCTGTGCAGCTTGCGGTACACGCGCACGTCGTCGAACGAGGCGCTGGTGCGGGTGTCGGCGGCGAACACCAGTCCCTGGTCCACTTCGATGCCGACGCAGTAGGTCATGGGGATGCCGGTGCGGATGAGGGCGGGATCATAGCGTTCCCGGAATGTGCCCCGGACGTGCCTGCCAGCCGCGCGTGCCGACCATGGCGGCTCTGATGCGGCGGCAGGGCGGTTGACATCATGATGTTGAAACATCACGATGCATTCATGCGCACCACCATCGACCTGCCCGAAGACCTGCACCGCATCGCCACCAGCCTGGCGCGCCACAACCGCCGCAGCCTGGGCCAGATCGTGGCCGAGCTGATGCGCCGTGGGCTGGAAGCGCCCGCGTCCGCCCGGGTCGCCGAAGCGGAAGCGGCCTACCGCATCAGCCCGGTCACCGGGCTGGTGGTGGTGCGCTCGCCGCGGCCGGTCACCGACGAGGACGTGAAGGCGCTGGAAGACGAGCCGTGAGCCCGTCCGCGCAGCGCACCTGGCTGCTGGACGGCAATGTGCTGGTCGCCCTCGCCGACGCGTCGCACGTGCACCACGGCCTTGCGGAAAGCTGGTTCGCCGCCGCCCGCACGCCGTTTGCGACCTGCCCGATCACCCAGGGAACGCTGCTCAGGGTGCTGCTCGGCACGGGCGCGGCAACGGACGTGGGCACGGCCATCGCGGCGCTGCGCAGCCTGGTGGAGCATCCGCGCCATCGCTTCTGGGCCGACGAATGCGATTACCTGCAGGTGGACTTGAAGGGCGTGATCGGCCACCGGCAAGTGACCGACGCCTATCTGGCTTCGCTGGCGCGCCGGCAGGGCGGCAGGCTGGCCACGTTCGACCAGGGGCTGCGCGCCTTGCATCCGGACGTGGTCGAATTGATCGCATGAGTGTCTCGTTCGACTTCCCGGCCCCCGACGCCGATGCGCTGGAACACAGCGCGCGGCTTGCCGCAAGCATCCGCGCCGAGATCGCCGCCGGTGGCGGCAGCATCCCGTTCTCGCGCTGGATGGAGCGCTGCCTGTACACCCCGGGGCTGGGCTACTACAGCGCCGGCGCGACCAAGTTCGGCGCGGCCGGCGACTTCATCACCGCGCCGGAGCTGGGGCCGCTGTTCGCCGCCTGCATCGCCCAGGCGATCGCCCCGGTCCTGCAGCAGCTGGGGCCGCAGGCCTGCGTGCTGGAGATCGGCGGCGGCAGCGGGGCGATGGCCGAGGTGCTGCTCAAGCGCCTGCTGCAGCTGGATGCGATGCCGGCCCGCTACCTGATCCTGGAGCCCAGCGCCGACCTGCGCGAGCGCCAGCGCGAGCGCCTGGGCCGGCGGCTGATCCCGCCGGTGTTCGACTGCGTGGAATGGCTGGACGGCCCGCCGGCCGAGCGCTGGAGCGGGGTGGTGTTCGCCAACGAGGTGATCGACGCCCTGCCGACCCCGCGCTTCGCCGTGCGCGGCGGCGAGGTGTTCGAGGAACACGTGGCGCTGGATGGCCAGGGCCGTTTCCTGCGCGTGGACCGGCCGGCCGATGCGCTGCTGGCCGCCGCCGTGCGCCACGTCGAGCGCTACCTGCAGCAGCCGTTCGCCGACGGCTACCGTTCCGAACTGCTGCCGCAGCTGCCGTACTGGCTGCAGGCGGTGATCGGCGGCCTGGACGCCGGCGCCCTGCTGCTGTGCGACTACGGCTATCCGCGCTGCGAGTACTACCTGCCCGGGCGCAGCGACGGCACCCTGCGCGCGTTCTACCGCCACCGCATGCACGACGATCCGTTCCTGTGGCCGGGGCTGCAGGACCTGACCGCCTCGGTGGACTTCACCGCGCTGGCCGAGGCCGGCACCGGCGCCGGCTTCGAGCTGGCCGGCTACGCCGCGCAGGGCGCGTTCCTGCTCGGCAACGGCCTGCCCGAGCGGCTGGCCGAGGCCGAGGCGCGCGCGGCCGACGAAGCCGCGAGGCTGCGGCTGCGCAACGAGGTCCGCAAGCTGACCCTGCCCAGCGAGATGGGCGAGCGCTTCCAGCTGATGGGCTTCGCCCGCGACTGCACGCTGGAGGCGGCGTTCCTGGCCGGCGACCTGAGCTGGCGCCTGTGAGCGCGCTCAAGCCGATCCGCGGCGCGCGCGCGTGGCTGGCGCTGTGGCTGCTGGCCTGCGCGGCGGTGGTGGTGGTCTGCCTGCTGCCCGAGCGCGACCTGCCGCCGGTGGCGCCGGGTGCCGACAAGGTCGAGCACGCGCTGGCGTTCTTCCTGCTGATGGCCTCGGCGGTGCAGCTGTTCGCCGGCGGCCGCGCGCTGCTGCGCGCCGCCGCCGGGCTGGTGCTGCTGGGCGTGGCGATCGAGCTCGCCCAGGCCGCGTTCACCGCCGACCGCCATGCCGACTCCAGCGACGCCCTGGCCGACGCCGCCGGCGTGCTGCTCGGTCTGGCGATCGCGCGCACGCCGCTGCGCGACTTGCTGCTGCGCTGGCAGCCGGGCTGAAACCGGGGTCGCCGGCGATGCGTCGGCTCAGGTCCATGGTCTGTGGAGGGCGGGCGCGAGCTTCAGGAGTCGGGGGTCAGGGCGATGCGGTCCAGCACCCACATGGCGGGGCGGAAATCGCCGCTGAAGCGGATGCACAGGGACTGGCCGGCGTCGAACCGGCGCAGCAGGCGCGCATGCAGGGTGACGAAGCCGTCGCCGTCCGGCGCGGCCGGCAGCGCTGCGCTGGCGATGGTCGGGCCGTCGCAGGAGCCGGCGCGCACGTCGAGTTCGCCATGCGCGGTTCTGGCCGGCAGGTAGCGGCGCGCGGCATCTTCCTGCGCGCTCTGCTCGATGGCGTAGGGCAGGCGGCCGGCGCGCACCTCGATGCCGGCCATGCTCGCCAGCGGCGCGTCGTCCCATTGCCAGCACGGCTGCAGGATCGCCACGTCGAACAGCGCGCGCCGGCCGTCGAGGGTGGTGTCGTCCTGCATGCGCAGCAGCGGGCCCTCGGCGCTGCACGGCCGCAGCTGTTCGTTGCGGCGGCTGCGCAGGCTGGCGGCGTCGAGGTCGAACGCGTCGGCCGCCTGCAGCGCCTGGCCGCCGGCGAATGCGGCGGCGCGCAGGCGCACCGGCAGCTGCACTTCGATCGCCTGCGTGTAGTGCGGCGAGGCCGCGTCCGGCGCACTGCCGTCGAGCGTGTAGTGCACCGGATAGCCGAGCGGGTTGGCCAGGCGCAGGACCGCCCGGCCGGTGCCGGCCGGCCTGTCGTCGAGCAGTACCTGGAACGGCGTGCGCGCATAGCCGACCGCGAGCACCCGGTAGCGCTGCAGCCAGGCCGGCAGGCGCTGCAGGAAGCCGGCATAGTCCTTGCCGTCCGCCGGCGTCCAGCCGGTCTCGGCCACCGCCAGCAGGCGCGGGAAGCTGGCGTGCTCGACCGCGGAGAAGCGCGCGTCGTCGGTGGTCCACATGTTGGCCTGCAGGCCGAGGACATGGCGGCGCTGGGCGGGGTCGAGCGCGGTGGGCACCGGCTCGAAGCGGTAGACCCGCTCCAGCGGCAGCAGTTTCAGGCGACCGCCGGGTTCGTCCGGCGAGTCGGTCTGCAGGTAGTCCAGATACAGGTCGGTGGTCGGCGCCATCACCACGTCGTGGCCCTGCCGGGCCGCCTGGATGCCGCCCTCGACGCCGCGCCAGGACATCACCGCGGCGGTGGGCGGCACGCCGCCTTCCAGGATCTCGTCCCAGCCGATCATGCGCTTGCCGTGCGCCTGCACGATGGCCTGCAGGCGGCGCATGAACCAGCCCTGCAGCGCGTCCTCGTCGGCCAGGCCGAGCCGGCGGATCCGGGCCTGCACGGCGGGCGAGGCCCGCCACTGGTCCTTGATCGCCTCGTCGCCGCCGAGGTGGATCCACTCGCCGGGGAACAGCTGCGCGACCTCGCCGAGCACCGCGTCGAGGAAGGCGAAGGTGGCCTCGTCGACGTCGAGCAGGTTGGCGTGGATGCCGCGCTCGGACGAGACCGGGATGCGCTTGCCCCCGGTGCCCAGCCGCGGATAGGCGGCGATGGCGGCGGTGGCGTGGCCGGGCAGGTCGATCTCCGGCACCACGGTGATGTGGCGGGCGGCGGCGTAGGCGACCACGGCGCGGATGTCGTCCTGGCTGTACCAGCCGCAATACGGCGCCGGTCGGCCGGTCGCCGGATCGACGCCTTCGTCGCCGGCGGGGACGCGGCAGCCGCCGACTGCAGTCAGCTTCGGGTAGCGCTTGATCTCGATGCGCCAACCCTGATCGTCGGTCAGGTGCCAGTGGAACACGTCGAGCTTGTGCAGCGCCATCGTGTCGAGGATCTCCTCGATCTGCTCGACGCTCTGGAAATGGCGCGCCGAATCGAGCATGTAGCCGCGCCAGGCGAAGCGCGGTGCGTCGACGATGTGCAGCGCCGGCAGCACCACGCGCTCGTCCTGGCCCTGGGTGAGCAGCTGCCACAGCGTCACCGCGCCGTAGAACAGGCCGGCCTCGTCGCCGGCGCGGATGGTGATGCCGGCGGTGTCGATGTCGAGCCGGTAGCCCTGCGGCGGCAGGTCGAGGCCGGCGGCGATGCGCAGATGGATGGCGCGTGCCGGCACGATGCGCGGGTCATCGGCCACGGCCAGCGGCAGGCGCGCGCGCCCGGCCTTGGCCAGAAAGTCGTTCAAGCGCGCGGCGACCCGGGCCGCCTGCGCGCCGTCGGGGGCGAGCACGCTGCCGGCGTCGACGGCGAAGGCGCCTTCGCCGACCTGCATCGAGGCCGGCTGGGGGATCAGCGAGGGAACGATCGGCGCTTCGCCGGCGCGGATTGGGCCCGCCGGTGCCAGCAGCGCGAGCAGCGCGAGCAGCAGCAGGCGGGTCACCGGCGCCGGCATCGAGCGGGCATCTCATGCAGGCGCGACCCAGGAGCTTGCCTCATGGCCGCGGCGAGGCCGTGCGATCCAAGTACCAGCGCGCGGCGCCGACCACGCCGAGCTGGCCGTGCTCGACCAGGCGCACGGGGATGCGCTCCAGCGCCGCGCGCATCGGTCCCTTGTTGAGGAAGCGCTCGACGAAGCTGCTGTGGAGCAGGAACTCGCGGATCTGCGGCAGGATCCCACCGGCCAGGCGGATGCCGCCCTGCACGCCGTACAGCAGGGCCATGTCGCCGACCACGCTGCCGAGCATGCCGCAGAAGACCTCCAGGGCCTGGTTCGCCAGCGGATCGGTGCCGGCGCGTACCGCCGCGGTGATCTGGCTGGGCGATGCGAGTGTCGGCTCGATGCCGCGCAGTTCGCCCAGGGTCCGGTACAGGGTGGCGATGCCCGGGCCGGACAGGGCGTGCTCGATCGACACGTGCGCTTGCTGCCGCAGCATGCGCGAGAGCAGCGCCAGTTCCAGTTCGTTGCCGGCCGCTAGCGCGGCCTGGCCGGCTTCGGTCGCCAGCACGCGGCCGCGCGCGCCCTCCGGGATCCATACCGCCGCGCCGAGCCCGGTGCCCGGGCCGAGCACCAGCACCGGGCCGCTCGCGACCGCCTGCTCGGGGCCGGTGATGCGCAGGGTCTCGGCGATCGGCAGGGTGGCCGCGGCATGGGTCACCGCCTCGAAATCGTTGACCAGGCGCAGGTCGGCGAAGCCCAGGCGCTCGCGGGTCCGGCGGATCGACAGCGGCCACGGCAGGTTGCTGGTGATCACATGGTCATCGTCCAGTGCGTAGCCGGCGCTGGCGATGACGCCATGGTCGATCCGTGCATCGCCCAGCTCCCCGAACCCGCCGAGAAAATCGGCGATGAAGGCATCCAGCGCGGCGAAATCGGTGCAGTCGTACTTGCGGAATGCCAGCACTTCGACCGCCTGCCCGGCGGCGCGGACCAGCGCGATGCGAACGTGCGTGCCGCCCACGTCGGCCGCAAGGAAGCTGCCATGGCCAGCGGCGTATGGGGAGGGCGTCGGGATCGTGCGGGCGTCGGTGGCCATGGCGTGCGGCGGGAGGGTGGGGCCGAGAGCATACGGTTCCGCTCCGGTGGCGTGTCCACCGCGATGTGCCGTTTGATCCCCGAGACCTTCTTGCCCGCGTCATAGCCCTTCTGACCGGCCGTGTCCGTGTTCTTCACGCTCTGCGCGTCCACGATCAAGAACCTGCTGCAGGCCTTGCGCCCCTGTTGTTCGCCTGCTCGCGGTGGCGCCACGATCGCCGATGGATCACCTCGGCCTTGTACAGCCCATTGATCGTCTCAGCCAGCGCGTTGTCGTAGCTGTCGCCCACGCTGCCCACCGACGGTTCGATCCCGGCCTCGGCCAGGCGTTCGCTGTAGCGGATGCTCACGTACTGCGAGCCACGGTCGGAGTGGTGGATCAGTTCGCCCTCCCGCTGCCGCGCATGCAGCGCCTGCTCCAAGGCATCGAGCACGAAGTGAGCCTGCTGGAGCAGGCGTTAAAAAAGGTAAGGGGCTGTCGTTGATAAGGCTAGATCTCAGCCCACTCCTTCAGCGTTCTGAGTTGTTGTTTGTGGGTTCCGTAGTTGAAGCGGAACTCGCATTCTTTGAGGAACAGCGGGAAGCTGGCCTTGGGGATTCCATTGTATT
>JASGEB010000249.1:0-7183 GCA_047606785.1 Pseudoxanthomonas sp. | reverse complement strand
GGCGTTCGCACCGGCGCGCGGCAGTGCCGCGCAAGCGCCGTTCATGCCGGCGCGTCATCGGTCAGTTGCGCACCGGCCCCGCGCAGCGCGCGGGGCGTTCGAGCGGAGCGCGAGGCAGTGCCTCGCAAGCGCTCCGCTCTCACCCACCCCCCAGCGCGTGCACGATCTCCACCGCATCGCCGGCGGCCAAGGCGTGCTGGGCGTGGGCGGTGCGCGGCACGATTTCGCCGTTGACCTCCACCGCCACCCGGCGCTGGGCGAGTTGGCGCAGTTCCAGCAGCTGCGCCACGGTGGTGCCGTCGGCCACTTGTTCGGCCTGGCCGTTGAGTCGGATTTCCATGCCGGCATTGTCGCAGAGCCGCCGATGATGCATTGCGACGTGAAGCGATGGCGCCTGGCGGAGGATCATGCCCGCCATTCGGTGCCGTACGTGGAGGCGGTTGCGGCACCGCTGGACCGGTCCCGGCCGTCCCTTTTGCACCGCTTAGCCGCATTTCGGAGAGAGAGACCATGCGCATTCAGCGTTCCGCTGCATCCCTGGCCGCGGCCCTCGCCCTGGCGTTGGCCGCGGCCGCCCCGCAGGCGCGGGCGGCCGACACCTTCAGCCAGACCGTGTTCTTCGGCGACAGCCTCACCGACTCGGGCCACTTCCGCCTGGTGCTGGTGCAGTTGGCCGGCAGCGACGCGGCGGTGCTCGGCCGCTTCACCACCAACCCGGGCCTGGTCTGGTCCGAGGACCTGGCCCGCTACTACGGCACCACCAGCGATGCCACCAGCGACAACCAGGGCGGCCTGAACTACGCGGTCGGCGGTGCGCTGGCCAGCAGCGACACCACCAGCAGCTATGGCGCCATCCCGTCGATCACCACCCAGGTGACCAGCTACCTGACCGCCACCGGCGGCACGGCCGATCCGGACGCGCTGTACACGGTGTGGATCGGTGCCAACGATCTGTTCGCGATCGTCGCCGGCGCCGACGCCACCACCACCCTCAGTGCGGCCATCACCGGCGAGGTAACGGCCATCGCCGCCCTGGAGGCGGCCGGGGCGCGCTACGTGCTGGTGCCCAACATCCCCGACCTGGGCATCACCCCGTCGTTCATCGCCAGCGGCACCACCGCACAGGCCACCGGTACCGCCCTGGCCACGAGCTACAACAGCAGCCTGTACAGCGCGCTGGCCGCGGCCGGCATCCGGGTGATCCCGCTGGACACCTTCAGCCTGCTCGACGAGATCGCCGCCTCGCCGGCGCAGTACGGCTTCACGAATGTCACCAGCGCCGCCTGCGGCACCGTCTCCTCGCTGATCTGCGTGCCGTCGGACTACGTCGACGCCAGCGCCGCCAGCACCTACCTGTTCGCCGACGGCGTGCACCCGAGCACCGCTGCGCACGCGATCCTGGCCCAGTACGCCGAATCGGTGCTGGAAGGCCCGCGCTACATCGCCGCGCTGCCGCATGCGGCGGTTGGCATCGGCCAGGCGCGCGCCGAGCTGGTGGCCCAGCACGCCGAGGACCTGCCCGTGGACGCCAGCGGCACCCGCTGGTGGGGCAACCTGCGCGCCGATTCGCAGCGCCAGGGCGACGGCGCGATCTACAAGGGCATCGTCCCCGGCAGCCTGTTCGGCGTGGACTGGTACGACCACGGCGCGGCCTACGGCGTGTTCGCCGGCTACGGCCGCGGCAAGCAGGACTTCGGCGGCAGCGGCGGCAGCTTCAAGGAAAGCGACGCCAGCCTGGGCGGCTATGCCGGCTGGAACTTCCGGCGCGGCGGCTGGCTGAACGCGCAGGCCAGCTATACCTGGCTGGGCTACGACGTCGACCGCCAGGTGCCGCTGGGCCCGGTCACCCGCCACCATGCCGGTTCGCCGGACGGCTCGGCGATCGCCGCCGGCGTGCAGGGCGGCTTCCTGTTCGGCGACGGCGGCTTCCGCCACGGCCCGGTGGCCGGGGTGCTGGCGCAGAAGGTCGAGATCGACGGCTACGCCGAGAACAACTACTCGGCCACCGCGCTGTCCTACCCGGACCAGAAGCTGGACTCGGTGCTCGCCAGCCTGGGCTGGCAGCTGCGCTTCGACGCCAGCGAGGGTTTCGCCCCGTATGCGCGGCTGAGCTGGAACCACGAGTTCAAGAATAGCGATGAGGAAGCCTGGGCGACCCTGCAAACCATCCCCGACATGCCCTATGCGGTGCCGGGCCTGGAGTTCGACCGCGACTACGCCACCGTCCTGCTCGGCGCGCGCATGCAGCTGGGCGGGCTGGGCGCCGACGTCGGCCTGCGCAGCGTGCTGGCGCAGAGCGGCGGCCGCGATGCCAGCCTGTTCGTCGGCCTGAGCGCTACGTTCTGAGCGGCCGCGCGGCGCGTGCGGGCGGGGCCTGCCCGCACGCGCCCACGACGGCCCTGCATTGCACCGGCGTGCCGGCGCGCCTTAGACTGCCGCCGCTGCGCGGGTGTAGCTCAATGGTAGAGCTGTAGCTTCCCAAGCTACTGATGAGGGTTCGATTCCCTTCACCCGCTCCAACCGTCCTGCCCGCCGGCCGCCTGCCTGATCGGTGGGGATTGCCGGGGGATCGCGGTGGCCGCCGCGCGCCGGCAGCGTGCCGGTCATGCTTGCCGGTCATGTCCACCGGCCTCGTCGCACGACCGGCATGAAACTCGCCATCCTTTCCCGCAACAGCAGGCTGTATTCGACCCGCCGCCTGGTCGAGGCCGCGCGCGCGCGCGGGCACAGCGTGCGCGTGCTGGATCCGCTGCGCTGCTACATGCGCATCGCCGACGACGGCTTCGACCTGCGTTACAAGGGCCGCCGGCTGGCCGGCTTCGACGCGGTGCTGCCGCGCATCGGCGCTTCGGTGACCCGCTACGGCACCGCGGTGCTGCGTCAGTTCGAACTGATGGGCTGCCGCACGCCCAATCCCTCCGACGCCATCCTGCGCGCGCGCGACAAGCTGCGCGCGCACCAGCTGCTGGCCGCCGCCGGCGTGGCCCTGCCGGCCACCGTGTTCGGCGACAACCCCGACGACACCGACGACCTGCTGTCCCTGCTCGGGCCGGCCCCGCACGTGATCAAGCTCAACGAAGGCGCGCAGGGCGCCGGCGTGCTGCTGGCCGAGAAGGCCGCCGCCTCGCGCGGCATGGTCGAGGCGCTGCGCGGCCTGTACGCCAGCTTCGTGGTGCAGGAGTTCGTGGCCGAGGCGCAGGGCGCGGACCTGCGCTGCTTCGTGGCCGGCGGGCGGGTGGTGGCGTCGATGCGCCGGCAGGCGCCGGAGGGCGACTTCCGCTCCAACCTGCACCGCGGCGGCAGCGCCCATCCCGGCCAGGCCGACGCCGCCGAACAGACGCTGGCGGTGCGTGCGGCGACGGTGCTCGGGCTGGGCGTGGCCGGGGTCGACCTGATCCGCTCACGGCGCGGCCCGCTGGTGCTGGAGGTCAACTCCACCCCGGGCCTGGAGGGCATCGAGCAGATCAGCGGCGTGGACGTGGCCGCGGCGGTGATCGCCGCGCTGGAGGACTGCCCAGGGAACTCGCGGGCCGCCGCCGGTGTCCATGGCAGAATCGCCTCCCCGGCCCCGCCCCGCCGCCCCGTTACGGAGAAACGCCGATGAATGCTCGCCGCCCCGCCCACGCCGCGCCTGGCCGCTGACATGCGCATCCTGGTCATCGAAGACAACAGCGACATCGCCGCCAACCTGGGCGACTACCTCGAAGACCGCGGCCACACCGTGGACTTCGCCGCCGACGGGGTGACCGGCCTGCACCTGGCGGTGGTGCACGATTTCGACGCGATCGTGCTCGACCTCAACCTGCCGGGCATGGACGGCCTGGAGGTCTGCCGCAAGCTGCGCAACGACGCGCGCAAGCAGACCCCGGTGCTGATGCTGACCGCCCGCGACACCCTCGACAACAAGCTGGCCGGCTTCGACTCGGGCGCCGACGACTACTTGATCAAGCCGTTCGCGCTGCAGGAGGTGGAAGTGCGGCTCAACGCGCTGGCGCGGCGCGGCAAGGGCGTACAGCCGCGGGTGCTGGAGGTCGGCGACCTGGAATACAACCTGGACACTCTGGAAGTGCGCCGCCGCGGCAAGCTGCTGCAGCTCAACCCGACCGCGCTGAAGATCCTGCAGGCGCTGATGGAGGCCGCGCCGGCGGTGGTCACCCGCCAGGAGCTGGAAACGCGGGTGTGGGGCGAGGAGCTGCCGGACTCGGATTCGCTGCGCGTGCACATCCACGGCCTGCGCTCGGTGGTCGACAAGCCGTTCGACGTGCCGCTGATCCAGACCCGCCATGGCATCGGCTACCGGATCGCCGTCCCGGATGCCTGAGCCCGCCGCCGCGCCGGCGCGCGGCGGCCGGCGCCGCTACCGCCGGCGCCTGCGGACCCGCATCGTCTGGTCCTTCGTGCTGCTGGGCCTGTGCCTGACGGTGCTGTTCGCCTACGCGGCGATCATGGCCCGCCAGCGGGTGGAGAACCAGCTGGTCGAGGACGTGATGAACCGCAACCTGGACGCGTCCTGGCACAGCTACGTGGCCAGCGGCGGCACCGACGTGGTCGGGCCGGTGCAGCAGATGCGCGCGTTCCTGTTCCGCCCCGACAAGCTGGACACCCTGCGCCGCGACTTCCCCGAATGGGAACACCTCAGCGACGGCATCCACGCCATGTCCGGCACCGATCCGGATGGCAAGCCGTTCGCCTACAAGGTTGGCGTGCGCAAGACCCCGAATGCCTGGTTCTTCATCGCCTACGACATGGGCCAGGTGGCGCTGGGCGAGGTCCAGTTCCGCCGCACCGTCTACGTCACGGTGGTGGTGTTCACCCTGATCAGCCTGGTGATCGGCTGGTGGTCGGCCTCGCGGGTGATGAGCCCGGTGCTGGACCTGGTCAACCGCCTGCGCGCCTACCGCGGCAGCAGCACGCCGACCCAGCTCGGCCCGCTGTTCCCCGCCGACGAAGTGGGCGAACTGGCGCGCACCCTGGACGACTACTCGGCGCGCCTGACCGAGGTGGTGCAGCGCGACCGCGAGTTCAACGCCGACGTCAGCCACGAGCTGCGCACGCCGCTGGCGGTGATCAAGGGTGCGGTGGAACTGCTGCTGGGCGCCTCCGAACTGCCCGAGCGCGAGCGCCAGCGCCTGCTGCGCATCCAGCGCGCCGAACAGCAGTGCTCGGACCTGATCGGCTCGCTGCTGCTGCTCTCGCGCAACGAGCGCGGCGCCGGCAGCAGCGACGTGGCCAAGGTGGCCGAGCAGCTGATCGACTCGCACCGCGCCCAGATTGGCCGCAAGCAACTGGAGCTGGTGCTGGACACCGGCGGCCACAGCCTGGTGGTGGACGCGCCGGAAGCGGCGCTGTCGGTGGCGCTGGGCAACCTGCTCGGCAACGCGGTCAAGTACACTCAGGAGGGCACGGTGACCGTGCGCCTGCTGGCGCACGCGGTGGAGGTGGTCGACACCGGCCCGGGCCTGAGCGAGCAGGACGCCAAGCGCCTGTTCGACCGCGGCTACCGCGGCACCCACGCCGGCCACTCGCAGGGCGGCGGCATCGGCCTGTCGATCGTCAGCCGCCTGTGCGACCTGTACGGCTGGCAGGTGAAGGTGCGCCCCGGCGTCGAGCACGGGGTGGTGGCCACGCTCGATTTCGCGCCGCCGGCCGAGGCATCGCCGGCGGCGGCGTAGGAGGGCCGCAGGATGGGCGGAGCCGAAGGCGACACCCATCGATGCTCGGTGATCCGATGATGGGCATCGCTGCGCTCCATCCATCCTATGTTTCTGCCTAGAAGCTGATCCACAGGCAGTCGTAGCTGCGGCGCAGGCCCAGCACGGTGCTGGAGGGGTGGCGGCTGCTGGCCAGTCGTTGATGCAGTTCGATGGCCAGCGGCGCGGGCGCGGCCGGGCCGTCGGCGCTTGGGTCGTCGTCGGCGGCGCCGGCGCCGGCCTCGTCCACCGGTGCCGAAGCGGACAGCACCGGCCGGATGTCCAGCAGCGGGCGGTTCACCAGCACTTCCAGCCGGTCCATGATCCGGTTGGCGCCGTCGCCGGAAGCGCCGGCCCACAGGTACAGCGATGCCAGGCGGTTGACGTCGCCGCTGGCGATGGCCGCGCCGACGCGTTCGACCAGGTCCTGGTAGCGGCGCGGGCAGCCCAGCGGCGTGCGCGCCGACTGGCCGGGCACGCCCGCCGGCGGCCGGTAGCTGCGGTCGCTGGCGCCCAGGTCCTCGCAGTGGCGGTCGGTGAACACCGTGGTGCCGTCGGTCTGCACGCAGCGCCGGATGGACTGCGCCTGTGCCGGACATGCCGCGGGCAGGAGTGCGGTCAGGACGAGCAGCGGTAGCAGTCGGGCGGGACGCATGCGCGCGCAGTCTAAAGGCGCGCTATCGCCGACGGCGATGGCGCGCCTGGGTGGGGCGGATCAAGCGCGCCGCGGCAGCGGGCGCCGCCACAGCCAGGCCAGCACCAGCGCCATGCAGATCCACGCGGTCCAGCGCACCCAGGCATGCGGTTCCCACCACAGCAGCACTGCGCACGCGCCCATCGCCACGGTCGAGGCCCACTTGCCGTAGCGGCTGACCCGGCGGCCGTCGCGCCAGTCGCGCAGCGGCGGACCCAGGCGCGGATGGGTGAGCAGCCAGTGGTGCAGGCGCGGCGAGCTGCGCGCCGCGGCCCACGCCGCCAGCAGCACGAACTCGGTGCTGGGCAGGCCCGGCAGGAACATGCCGACGATCGCCACGCCGAGGGCGAGCACCGCCAGCACGCGCAGCAGCAGCTTGAGCAGTGGGTGTTGCGCGACCATGCTCGGAGCGCCCGGGACCGCCTGTGGGTTCATGCCAGGGCGAAGTGTGCCTGCAGCAGCGCGCCGAAGCGATCGAAGGCGGCGTGGGCGCCGGCGATCACCGCGTCGTGCTGCGCCGGCGCGACCTGCTCGCCGTCCAGCGCCGCCACGAAGCGCCGCCAGGTGCGGGCGCGGCCGTCCGGATAGGCGGCCAGGTTGCGCGCGCCGAACTCGGCCGACAGCCCGAGCCGCTCCTGTGCCTCCTTCAGCAGGAAGGCAGCGCCGAGCGTGGAGCCCTCGGAGACGTACAGCCAGCCCAGCGCGGCGGGCATGGCGATCCCGGCGCTGGCCGGCGCGCCGGCCTCGGGCAGCGGCGCCTGCAGGTCGCGCAGGTCGGCGCGCGCGGCCTCCACCCGGC
>JASGEB010000248.1:0-5512 GCA_047606785.1 Pseudoxanthomonas sp. | reverse complement strand
CCGAGTCCCGAGTCCCGAGTCCCGAGTCCCGAGTCCCGAGTCCCGAGTCCCGAGTCCCGAGTTTCCATTCCCCATTCCCCGCCCCACCCAATGAGCAAACAGAACCAGTGGATCGTCGGCCTCAACGCGGTGGCCTCGGCGGTCGAGAACGACGCCGAGCACGTGCGCGAGGTGCTGGTCGAGGCCGGCAGCAAGAACGCGCGCGTCACCGCCATCGAGGAACAGGCGCGACGCAAGGGCATCGAGGTGCGGCGGGTCAGCGCGCAGGCCCTGGATGGGGTCGGCGGGCAGCTGCGCCACCAGGGCGCGGCCGCGCGCTACGCCGCCGCCAGGACCTGGGAGGAGAGCGAACTGCCGGGCTTGGTCGAGCAGGCCGGCGGCCGCGCGCTGGTGCTGGTGCTGGACGGCGTGCAGGACCCGCACAACCTCGGCGCCTGCCTGCGCAGTGCGGCGGCCGCCGGCGTCACCGCGGTGGTGATCCCCAAGGACAAGTCCGCCGGCCTCAACGCCACCGTGCGCAAGACCTCGGCCGGCGCCGCCGACCGCCTGCCGGTGATCGCGGTGACCAACCTGGCGCGCACGCTGCGCGAACTGCAGAAGCTGGGCATATGGCTGTATGGACTGGCCGGCGAGGCCGACGCCTCGCTGTACTCGCTCGACCTGACCGGCAACGTCGCCCTGGTGCTGGGCGGCGAGGCCGACGGCCTGCGCCGGCTCACTCGCGAGCATTGCGACGGGCTGGCGAAGATTCCCATGCCCGGCCGGATCGAGAGCCTGAACGTGTCGGTGGCCACCGGCGTGGCCCTGTTCGAGGCGGTGCGGCAGCGGCAGGCGCCATGACCGCGCGCGGTCAGGCGCGTACCGGCCTGGCCTGGCCGGTCGCGGCCGTGCTGGTGGCCATCGTCTCGGTGCAGGCCGGGGCCAGCGTGGCCAAACAGCTGTTCCCGCTGGTGGGGCCGACCGCCGCCACCGCGCTGCGCCTGATCGTCGGCACGGCGGTGCTGTGGGCGGTGCTGCGGCCGTGGCGTCGGCGCGAGCCGCTGCCGTGGCGATTGCTGCTGGCCTACGGCGTCACCCTGGGGACGATGAACACGGTGTTCTACCTGGCGCTGGCGCGCATCCCGCTGGGCATCGCGGTGGCGGTGGAGTTCGTCGGGCCGCTGGCGCTGGCGGTGCTCGGCTCGCGACGCGCGGCCGATTTCGTCTGGGCGGCGCTGGCCGTGGCCGGATTGTTGCTGCTGGTGCCGTGGACGCAGGCGCAGCGGACGCTGGATCCGCTCGGCCTGCTGCTGGCCCTGCTGGCCGGTGCGTGCTGGGCCCTGTACATCGTGTTCGGCCAGCGGCTCGGCACCGACCACGGCCCGTCCCTGGTCGCTCAGGGCTCGCTGGTGGCGATGCTGGTCGCCGCGCCGTGGGGCCTGGCCGATGCCGGCGCGGCGATGTTCGCGCCGACGCTGCTGCCGCTGGCCCTGGCCCTGGGCGTGCTGTCGATGGCCTTGCCTTATGCCTTGGAAATGGCGGCGCTGACGCGCTTGCCGGCGCGCAGCTTCGGCCTGCTGATGAGCCTGGAGCCGGCGGTGGCGACGCTGTGCGGTTGGCTGTTCCTGCACGAACGCCTGGGTCTGCGCCAGGGGCTGGCCATCGCCGCGATCATGATCGCCTCGGCCGGGACCACGCTGGGTGCGCGCAGCGTGGCGCGCGACGCTTGAGCCGACGCCCGCGCTGTCAGTCCGTCTTCGGCCAGGCGTTGGCGATGGTGCAGAACAGCCGCGCGGTCTGCTCGGCGTCGTACACCGCCGAATGCGCCTCCTGGCTGTTCCAGTCGAAACCCGCGGCCTGCACCGCGCGCGCCAGCACGGTCTGGCCATAGGCCACACCGGCCAGGGTGACGGTGTCGAACACGCTGAAGGGGTGGAACGGGTTGCGCTTGTGGCCGCTGCGCGCGACCGCGGCGTTGAGGAAGTTGAGGTCGAAGTGGGCGTTGTGGCCGACCAGGATCGCGCGCTGGCAGCCGTGCCTGCGCACCGCGGCGCGCACCGCGGCGAACACGTGGTCCAGCGCCTCCTTCTCCGGCTTGGCCAGGCGAAAGGGGTGGTCGAGCTGGATGCCGGTGATCTCCAGCGACTTCGGGTCGATCTCGGTGCCCGGCGCCGGGACCAGGTGCGCGCACGAGGTCGGGCCGGGGACGAAGCGGCCGGCCGGGTCCAGGTCGATCGGGATCGCGGCGATCTCCAGCAGCGCGTGCCGGTTCCAGTCGAAGCCGCCGGTCTCCACGTCCACCACCACCGGCAGATAGCCGCGGAAGCGCTTGGCCATCGGCGAGGCGAGGCTGGACGGAGCGTCGGGAGCGGCAGCGGTGGTCATCGCTGCACAGGTTACAGGAAAGGCGCGCGACGCCGGCTCCGCAGCGCGGGCAATGCGCCGGCCCGGCCGGCAAAAACGAAGCCCCGCCGGGGCGGGGCTTCGCAGGTTGCGGCAATGACGGCCCGCTGGCTCAGTGGCTGGCGGCGATCACGCTGGCGATGACGCCGGTGGCCACCGCGACCAGCACGTAGTCGTCGCCGACCCGGCGCCATTCGTGGCCCTTGGGCGGGCGGCGCAGGCCATGGTGGCGGTAGTCGGGCACGCGCTCGCCCCAGTGTTCCTTGGTCAGGCGCTCGCCCGAGCGCGGGCCGTGCCAGTCGCGGTGGCTGTCGTGGTGGTCGGACGGCGGCGGGTCCTGGGGCGCGGCCAGGGCGGCCCCGCCGGTCGCCAGCAGGCCCGCGGCCAGGAAGGTTGCAAGGATGCGCTGCATGGTTGGATCTCCCTCGGCGCCGGAATGCGCCGGCAGTTCAAACTTAGGTGCGGCAAGATGAACGGGCTTTGAAAAAAGCTGAACGGGCGTGGTGAAGCAAGCAACGACGGGTTCTTTCATCATGCCTGTAAACGTCGATCCCGGCCCTAGACTTGGCCGGTCCTGCGGCCGGCGGGGTTCAAGCACCGCCGGCCGTGCTGGTCTCGTCGCGCTTGTCGCGCGGCGGCAGCGGCGCGTCGCCATGGTTGAGGAACCAGATGTTCTCGGCGATGTTGGTGGCGTGGTCGCCGATGCGTTCGAGGTTCTTGGCCATGAACAGCAGGTGCGTGCACGGGGTGATGCTGCGCGCGTCCTCCATCATGTAGGTCAGCAGCTCGCGGAACAGGGCGGTGTACAGCGCGTCGAGTTCGGCGTCGCGCTCGCGCACCTGCATGGCCGCTTGCGAATCGTTGTCGGCATAGGCCTGCATGACGGCGCGGACCTGGCGCGCGGCCATCTCGCCGAGCGCGCGTAGGCCGACGATCTGCGGCATCGGCGGGGCGGTGTTGAGGGCGATCGAGCGCTTGGCCACGTTGGCGGCGTAGTCGCCGATGCGCTCCAGGTCGGTGGGGATGCGCAGGGCCGCCAGGATCACCCGCAGATCGCGCGCCATCGGCCCGCGCAGCGCCAGCTGCATCACGTCGTGGCTGACCTGCTGCTCGAGCTGGTCGATGGCCACGTCGTTGCCGATGATGTGACGGGCGGCGGCGTCGTCGCGGCGCTCGACCACGTCCAGCGCCGCCTCCAGCTGGGCCAGCGCGATCCGCCCCATGCGCGCGATCTCCTCGTGGATGCGGCGCTGCTCCTCGTCGTAGCTCTTGACGATGTGGCCGTGGGGTTGGATGTTCATGGTCGGGGTCCGGAATTCGTTTGGGTGGATATCCGCTGCCGTTCGCGGTTGCACGGCTGTGCTGCATCCGCGCGGGTGGAGTGCCTGCTGCCATCCATGGCGGTACAGCGTGTTCTCCGTTGGGTCCGGCCCGGCCATCCATGGCCGGGCGTTCGTGGCCGCACGGCAGCGCCGCATCCGTGCGGGTGGGGTGCCTGCTGCCATCCATGGCGGTACATCGTGTTCTCCGTCCGGTCCGGCCCGGCCATCCCTGGCCGGGCGTTCGCCAGGCCGCGCGGCAGTGCCGCATCCGTGCAGGTGCGGTGCTTGCTGCCATCCATGGCGGTACATCGTGTTCTCCGTCCGGTCCGGCCCGGCCATCCATGGCCGGGCGTTCGCGGCCGCAGCCGATGCCGATAGGGCATCGGCTAAGCGCGGCCACTCACCCAAACCGTCCGGTGATGTAGTCCTCGGTCTGCTGCTTGTTCGGCGCGGAGAAGATGGTCGAGGTCAGGTCGTGCTCGATCAGGTCGCCCAGGTACATGAAGGCGGTGTAGTCGCTCACCCGCGCGGCCTGCTGCATGTTGTGGGTGACGATGATGATGGTGTAGTTGATCTTCAGCTCCTCCACCAGCTGCTCGATGCGGCTGGTGGAGATCGGGTCCAGCGCCGAGGTCGGCTCGTCCAGCAGCAGCACCTCCGGGCGCAGCGCCACCGCGCGGGCGATGCACAGGCGCTGCTGCTGGCCGCCAGACAGGCCCAGCGCGCTCTGGCCCAGCTTGTCCTTGACCTCGTCCCACAGCGCACCCTGGCGCAGCGCCTGCTCGACGCGGTCGTTCATCTCGCCCTTGGACAGCTTTTCATGGTGGCGGATGCCGTAGGCGACGTTCTCGAAGATCGTCATTGGGAACGGCACCGGCTTCTGGAACACCATGCCGACCTTGCTGCGCAGGCGGTTCAGCGGGTACTTGGGCGAGAGGATGTTGTCGCCGTCCAGGATCACCTCGCCGGTGGCGCGCAGCTTGGGGTACAGCGCATAGATGCGGTTGTACACGCGCAGCAGGGTGGACTTGCCGCAGCCGGACGGGCCGATCAGCGCGGTCACGCGCTTTTCCGGGAAGTCCAGGCTGATGTTCTTCAGTGCGTGGAAATCGCCGTAGTAGAAGTCCAGGCCGCGGGTGGACAGCTTGGTCTCGGCCGGCGGCAGCGCGCCGCGGTCGGCGCTGACGGTGGTCAGGCGCGGGGTGGTGACGGGGTGCTGCACGTCGTTCATGGCGGGCTCGCGGGAGAAATCAGTCATGGGGGACCTGGTTGCGCAGCAGGAAGGCGCGCGCGCTGAGGCTGACGATGAGCACGAACAGGGTCAGCACCAGCGCGCCGGCCCAGGCCAGGGTCTGCCAGGTTTCGTAGGGACTGCCGGCGAACTGGTTCATCACCACCGGCACGCTGGCCATCGGCTTGAACAGGTTGGTGCTCCAGAACTGGTTGCCGAAGGCGGTGAACAGCAGCGGCGCGGTCTCGCCGCTGATCCGCGCCAGGGCCAGCAGGATGCCGGTGACGATGCCGGCCGAGGCGCTGCGGTACAGCACCTGCACGATCACCTTCCACTGCGGGATGCCCAGCGACAGCGCCGCCTCGCGCATCTGCGCCGGCACCAGCCGCAGCATCTCGTCGGTGGTGCGCACCACCACCGGCAGCACGATGAAGGCCAGCGAGATCGCGCCGGCCAGCGCCGAGAAGCCGATCACCGCCACCACCAGCGCGTACACGAACAGGCCCAGCACGATCGACGGCGCCGACAGCAGGATGTCGTTGACGAAGCGCACCACGGTGCCGGCCTTGCGCGCGTG
>JASGEB010000247.1:0-7985 GCA_047606785.1 Pseudoxanthomonas sp. | reverse complement strand
TCCCCAAGGCCAGCTTCCCGCTGTTCCTCAAAGAATGCGAGTTCCGCTTCAACTACGGAACCCACAAACAACAACTCAGAACGCTGAAGGAGTGGGCTGAGATCTAGCCTTATCTACGACAGCCCCTAACCAAATGGTGCGAGGGAATGATCACAATACGCTGACCAAAGTTGCCCGAGGCGTAAAAGGTATCTGGAGGCATCCCATGTGCAATACGCCAGCGCGCATCTGGATCATTGCCTGCATTGGTCCAGAATCCTTCACCGTAACTAGTGCCCAACGTAGGCTGGGCAGCTCTGGCTACCCAGCCTTGCGGCAGAATGGAGCGTCCATCCACCTGGCCATTATCCAAATACAATTGCCCAAAACGTGCCCAATCACGAGCTGAAGCGAGAATCCCCGTTGATCCTACAGGCGTATCGACAGCATCGAACTCCATGACTATCGAGCGCATATTCAACGGATCAAAAAGCTCACGGCGCGCAAAACGCAATACATCTTCAGCGTGGCCACCTACCGTATCACGTAGAATTTTCGAGACAATCAAGGTATTCCCACTGGTGTATTCCCAGTACTTACCTGGTGAATTTTTCAAGCGGGCGCTTTCAGCGAAGCCGGCCATATCGCGTTCGATGAACAACATGCGCGATACTGGATCGAAACCGCTTTCATTTTCCGTAAAATCCAGACCGCTGGTCATATTCATCAACTCTGCCAGCGTGATGGCATTACGGGAATCGTGCGCGCTTCGCCACCCCGCGACTGGCGCAGGCGCATCAGCTACTAGACGTTTCTGCCGAACCAGAATACCGATGAGGGCATGAATCAGGGACTTGCTCACCGAATAGCCAGGCAGAGGTGTATCAGGCCCAATGCCCGGCGCGTAACGTTCAGCCACGACCTGGCCGTCACGCATCACCACGATAGCCCGCACCTGACGGTAAGGCGGTGCGGCAGGTTCACGGAAAGCTCGCGCTAACGCTGCCTGCAAAGCTGTTGAACCCATTATGATGGATTGAACGGGCTTCTGCCCATTCAGGACCGATGGCAGGGCTTTCCGCAATGGTACAGAGCCCAGCGTACAACCATAACCGGATTGATAACTTGCCTTGCTTGCGAAGCGACCCAACCAGCGGGCGGTGACTTGTTGCTGATGTAGATCGATGATGTAAGACAAATGCCGACGGATGATGGCAAGCCCCGGATTGTAATAAACGTCCTCGAGGTAGGCACGCCGCGGGTCCAGTTTGGTCACAAAAATATCGTCGCACAGCGTCTTTGCGACGACGGCCGTACCTACGCGCAAAGCGCGGTCTGGCCTTGCTTTCCAACCCAAAGCCGCGAGCAGCAAAAATAACAAGCCACCACCCAAACCGAGCCAACGTTTCATTCGCATACTGACTCCCGCCGGCAAGCTGGAAGACTGTTTATTAGCACGGGATCGTCTCAGCTAGGGAAACGCGGCGGTGCCTCGGCGCGCAGCGCGCGAGCGCAGCAACAGCAGGCCCAGCGACAGGACGCTGGCCAAGCCCAGGACAGCGACGAACCACCATGGCGGCGGCGCGAGCCAGTTCACGACCGGCGCCAGCGGGTTGGGCAGCGCGAACGCCCGCTCGCCGATCCAGCCGAGCGCGCAGGCGCCGGCAAAACCGGCGCCGGCAAGGCGGATCGCACGGTAATGCCGGGTGTTGGCGAGCAGCAGCAGCATCGGCAGCAGCACCGCCACGACCAGCAATTGCATCGCCTCGATGCCGAGATTGAAGCCGAGCAGGCTCAGCACCAGGGTGCTGCGGTCGAAGTTCAGGCCGGCCAGGACTTCGGCGAACGCCAGCCCGTGGACGAGGCCGAAGCCGCTGGCGATGAGAAATTCGCGGCCGGCGAACAGCGGCCGCCAGGCGTGCAGCGCCGAGACCAGGATCGACACGGCGATCAGCACTTCGATCAGATGCGTCGGCGGCGTCACCACCTTGAACGCGGCCAGCGCCAGCGTGCAGGAATGGCCGAGGGTGAAGCCGCTGACCACGCCGACGATCGCGCGCACGCTGCGAGCGACGCCCTTGCACTCGCCCCAACGGCGGCCGCGCGCGAGCAGCGGTGCCGGCAGCAGCAAGGCGAGAAGGAACAGCAAGTGGTCGGTGCCTTCGGCGATGTGGTGCATGCCGAGCGAGAACAGGTGGCCGAAGCCCTGCCACCAACTGCCGCCCGAACCGTCCACGTCGAGCCAGGTCTTGCCGAAGGTCAGCATGCCGATGGCCATCGGCTCGTCGCCGATCAACGCGTTGCGGAGATCGCGGCGCACGTAGATCAGCGTCTTGTGCGAGATCACCTCGCGGATGATCGCCGAGTCGTCGAGGCGGAAGATTTCGGTCGAGGCGCCGGCCGGGGCCTGCGCACGGCATTGCGCGATCAGCCAGTCGTTGCTGGTGTAGTTGATGTTGTCGGTCCTGCGCAGGGCCAGCGGCCCGCAGCGCAGCGTCCAGGCGCGGCCATCGCGGCTGTGCAATTGCAGGCGCTCGCCCAGGTATTGCTCGATGCGCGGCCCGTACGGATCGATGGCCGCCTGCGGCCGGGTGGCGAGCGGCAGGTGCAGCGCCAGGCCCAGCTCGCTCAGCGGCAGTTGCGCTTCGATGTCGATGGCATCGCGACCGATGTCGAGCATCAGCGTGCTCGGAGGCACGTCGTGCGCCAGTGCCGGAGCACCGGCGACGAGCAGCAGCGCCGCCAGCATCCTGCGCAGCCAGCCGCGCGGACTGGCGGCGATCACGGGGTTGCCCTCCGGGTCAGGCCCGTCATTGCGCGCAACCGAAGACGGCGGAACCACCCCGCGGCACGGCCCGACCGGGCCGTGCGCGGAACAGCCGCACACTCGCCGTACCGATCGATCACAACGACGATCCCGTCGATCAGGAGGAGCTCAGCTTGTTGTAGTAGTCGTAGCTCTTGTCGCGGAACATCATGTGGTAGTGGGTCGAGCCGTCGGTGAGGACCACCGCGGACTGGCACGCCACCTCGATCCACACGCGCGGTCCATTGATGCGCAGATAGGTGCCGTCCGTATCCACACTCGGCGCCGTGGCGGTGCCGCTGTAGCTGCCGCTCTTGTTGCCCCAGGCCACGTAGGTGCTGCTATAGCTCGCTTCGTACTCTTCGAGCAGGCGCTCGGCGGTGGCGTCGTCGTAGTCGCTGACGTACTCCTTGATCGCCGCCGTCACCAGCGCCTGCTGCGCCGTGGTGAGCGAGCTCACCAGCACGCCCTGGCTGCTTTCGCTGTCGACCGCGCTGAACTCGGCGGTGACGGTGCTGTAGCTGCCGGTGCCGTATTCGACCGGGCCGATCACGATGTCGGAGAACTGCTGCCCCGACAGGAACGCGCTGGCCAGCTGGGTGCTGGTGAAGCTGTCGATCAGGGCGAACATCGCGCTCGCCTTGTCGTCCAGCACCGTATAGGTGCCCGAATCGTAGACGGCCGTGCCGGCATACGACGACGACGTCCCGTAGTTGTCGTTGGAAGTGAACGTGGCCTTCGGTTCGACGCCGATGTGGTGCGGGGTCGGATACAGGCAGCCGCCGTAGAAGGTGAGGTTGAAGGCCAGGTGATGGCCGCCGAACATCAGCGTCCACAGGCCGCTCGTCGACGGCGTGCCGATGAAGGCGACGTGGTATTTGTCGGCGCCGTAGCCGTCGCTGCTGGCGGTGTGGGCCGAATCCGTGGTGTAGCCGAGATAATCGTCGGCGGCCAGCACGCCCTCGAGATCCAGGTAACCGCCGGTGCTGGCGCCGGTGGTGCTGCTGTAGCCGCTCAGGGCGGCCTGCGCCAGCGTGTTGAACGCCGCGACCTGTGTCGAGGTCGTGAGCTCGCCGAGGGTGACGCCGGGGCGAGTCGGGCCCGGCAGGTTCGACCATTCGGTCTTGTATACGTTGAGCGTGCTGGTACTCGTCGAACTGCTGTATTCGGTCTCGCTCAACTGCGAGGAAGTAAGCGTCGCCGCGAATGCCTCGGCCGCCGAAACCACGCTTTCCGCATAGGTCGAATCGCAGTCCGCGGTGCTGGTGGAATCGTCGCTGCTCGAACTGCTGCTCGAACTGCTGCTCGACGAACTGCTGCTAGAACTGCTGCTAGAACTGCTGCTCGACGAACTGCTGCTCGAACCACTCGAGCCGCCGCCGCAACCCGCGAAAGGTGCGGCGCTGGCGAGCAGCATCAAAAGCAAGCGGGCACGACCAAAACTCTTGCTCATTTCCCTCTCCTCACGTTGGTTGCGTACACGTGCAACACCACTCTGCGAGCGGCACAGGCCGATGGGAAGCTACCAACGACTTGGTGCCGTCGATTGGCAAAAAACGCCGGCCCGTGAAATGCAATGACGCCGGATGACATATTCAGCCCGTTTCCACGGATCATCAGGCCGAAGGGAGAGCGGCGCACCGGGATGCGGGGAAGCGAACCTCGCCTGCGCGGGGTTCGCCCTCATGGATCCGACTCAGGCGAACGGATCCTGCAGCACCATCGTGTGCTCGCGGTCCGGGCCGGTGGAGACGATGGCGATGGGGCAGCCGGCCAGTTCCTCCAGCGCGCGCAGGTAGGCGCGGGCGGCCGGTGGCAGTTCGCTCCACTCGGTGATGCCGTGGGTGTTCTCCTGCCAGCCGGGGAACTCCAGGTACACCGGCGTGCACTCCTCCCAGCCCTGCGCGTCCAGCGGCGCGTACTCGCTGCGCTTGCCGCGGTACTCGTAGGCGATGCAGATCTTGAGCTTGTCCATGCCGTCGAGCACGTCGAGCTTGGTGATGCACAGCCCGGAGATGCCGTTGATGGCCACCGCGCGCTTGAGCGCGACGATGTCCATCCAGCCGCAGCGGCGCGGGCGGCCGGTGGAGGCGCCGTACTCGGCGCCGCGGTCGCGGATGCCCTGGCCGATCTCGTCGTCCAGCTCGGTCGGGAACGGGCCGCCGCCGACGCGGGTGGCGTAGGCCTTGGCGATGCCGAGCACGTAGTCGATGGCCTGGGCGCCCACGCCGGTGCCGGCCAGGGCGCCGCCGATGGTGGTGTTGGACGAGGTGACGTAGGGATAGGTGCCGTGGTCGATGTCCAGCAGCGCGCCCTGGGCGCCCTCGAACAGCACCCGCTTGCCCTGCTTGCGCAACTCGTGGCAGATGCCGGCCACGTCGGACTTCATCGGCTGCACGTATTCGCCGAAGGCCAGCGCTTCGTCCAGGGTCTGCCGGAAATCGACCGCTTCCACGCCCAGATATTGGGTCAGCACGAAGTTGTGGTAGTCCAGCGCCGCGCGCAGCTTCTCCTCCAGCTGCGCCGGATAGTGCAGGTCGGCGATGCGGATGCCGCGGCGGGCCACCTTGTCTTCATAAGCCGGGCCGATGCCGCGGCCGGTGGTGCCGATCGCCTTGCCGCCGGCGGCCTTCTCGCGCGCCTGATCCAGGGCGATGTGGTAGGGCATGATCAACGGCGCGGCCGGGGATATCTTCAGCCGCGAGCGCACTTCCACGCCGGCCGTTTCCAGCTCCTCGATCTCCTTGCGCAGCGCGGCCGGCGAGATCACCACGCCGTTGCCGATCAGGCACAGCGCGCTTTCGCGCAGGATGCCGGAGGGGATCAGGTGCAGCACGGTCTTCTTGCCGTTGATGACCAGGGTGTGGCCGGCGTTGTGGCCGCCCTGGAAACGCACGACCGCGCCGATCTCCTCGGTGAGCAGGTCGACGATCTTGCCCTTGCCCTCGTCGCCCCACTGCGCGCCGAGCACCACCACTGACTGGCCCATGGCCATCACTCCTTCTGTGCGTACGGCCATCGGGGCCGCGTGCGGATGGTCGTGGCAGGGGCGTTGCCGCGATGTGCGTGCACACGGCCATCGGGGCCGCGGCGGCAGGCAACATCCCTCCACGGAAAAAGCCGGCGGGAAGACCCCGGCCGGCTTTTGTGCATTATCCGGGTTTTGGGTGAAGGAGGCCACCTCGGCTTGGGAGACGGAGCTTCAGGCCCCTCTCCCCTCGGAAGAGCCCGAACGTGCATCCCGAGCCGACCGCCCCTCCCTTCGGAAGAAGGGAAAGGCTCAGCGATCCGACTTGAGGTACTGCAGCAGCGGGTCGTTCTTGTCGAGCACGATCACGCTCTGGCCGTCGGCGAAGGAGCGCCGGTAGGCTTCCAGGCTGCGGTAGAAGGCGTAGAACTGCGGATCGGCGCCGGCGGCGGCGGCCATGATGTCGGCGGCCTGGGCGTCGCCCTCACCGCTCAGCTTCTGCGCGTCGCGCTCGGCCTCGGCCACGATCACGGTCTGCTGGCGGTCGGCCTCGGCCTGGATGGTGCGCGACTGCTCCTCGCCCTCGGCGCGCAGCGCCGCGGCCACCTGCTTGCGCTGGGCGCGCATGCGCTCGTACACGTCGCCGATGACCTTGCTGTCGTCGGGCAGGTCGATCTGCTTCAGGCGCAGGTCGACGATCCGCATGCCCAGGCCCTTGGCCGCGGCGTTGATGGTCTTGAGCTGGTCGGCCACCAGCTCGCTGCGGTCACCGGACACCAGCTGCTGCAGGGTGCGGGCGTTGATCTGGTTGCGCAGCGAGTCGGTGATGATCGGCCGCAGGCGGTCGCTGGCCACGCTGGCCACGCCGCCGGTGGCCTGGTAGTAGGCGCGCGCGTCGGCGATGTAGCCGACCGCGAAGAAATCCACCGACACGTCCTTCTGCTCGCTGGTGAAATAGCGCTCGGCGTCGGTGTCGAGCACCTGGAAGCGGCGGTCGAACACCCGCTCGCTCTCCACCAGCGGCCACTTGAAGTGCAGGCCCGGGGCGATGTCGGCGCGCGCCACCCGGCCCAGGTTGAGCACGATCGCCGTCTGGCCCTCGCGCACCACGTAGACCGAGCCGAACAGCACCAGCAGCGCCAGCACCACGGCGGCCGAGATCGCGGAAGTTCTCATCGGCTGCTCTCCTCGCGGCCGGACGGGCGCTGCGGGCGCACGCCGGACAGGTCGCCATCGGTGCCGCCCTGCTCGGCCGGCAGCAGGCCGGTGGACGCCGCCGGCAGCGAGACCGGATCGACCGGCGGGGTGGCCGGCAGGGCGGCGGCGGACGCCGGCGCCGGCACGTAGATCAGCTGACGGCCGTCGCTGCCGACCACCACCCGGTTGTGCGCAAGCACGCGCTCGGCGGTCTCCAGCCACAGACGCTTGCGGGTGACCTCCGGCGCCTTGGCGTATTCCTTCTGCAGCAGGGCGAAGCGCTCGGCGTCGCCCTGCGCGCGCGCCACCACCGACTCCTTGTAGCCCTGCGCGTCGGCGCGGGTGCGCGCGGCGGTGCCGCGCGCCTCGGGCACGACCTTGGCGGCGTAGGCCTCGGCCTCGTTGACCAGGCGCTCGCGCTCCTGCTGGGCGCCGTTGACCTCGTCGAAGGCCGGCTTGACCTCGTCCGGCGGGCGCGCGTTGGGCAGGGTCAGCCCGGTCACTACCAGGCCGGTGCGATAGTCGTCCAGGGCCTGCTGCAGGCGGGTCTTGGCCGCGCTGGCCAGCGGACCGCGGCGGTTGAGCACGTCCTCCACGCCGGCGCGGCCGACCTGCTCGCGCACCGCGCTCTGCGCGGCCTGGCCGAGCACCACCTTGGCGTCGGCCGAGCCGTACAGGTACAGGCGCGGGTCGCGCACCACGTACTGCACGTTCATGCTGACGTTGACGATGTTCTCGTCGTTGGTCAGCACCGGCATGGTGTTGTTGAAATTGTTGACGGTGGTGGTCTCGACCTTGGTGACCCGCTCGATCGGCCAGGGCCACTTGAGGTTGGGGCCGGGCTGCAGGGTGCGCGCGTACTGGCCGAAGCGCAGGACCACGCCGCGCTCTTGCTCGCGCACCAGGGTGAAGCTGCTGGCCAGCAGCGCCAGCGCGAAGCCGAGCAGGAACCAGCGCAGCAGGCCGCCCGCGCCGTTGCCGCCCAGGCCCTGCCGCAGCCGCCGCCAGGCCCCGTCCAGCGCGCCGCGGCCGCCG
>JASGEB010000246.1:0-15477 GCA_047606785.1 Pseudoxanthomonas sp. | reverse complement strand
CGCTCGTCCACCGCCGGCATGTCGCCGTAGGCCTTGAGGATGCGCGAGGCGCGGGTGCGCGCGATCAGCTCGTGCGCCAGCCGCAGGTCCAGCGGCGGCAGCGCCAGTTCGCGGTCGTTGATGACCTCCACCGCAGTGCCGCCGCGGCCGAACACGATCACCGGGCCGAAGGTGGCATCGTCGGCGATCCCGGCGAACAGCTCGCGCGCCTTGCCGCGCAGCACGGTGGGCTGGACCAGCAGGCCGTCGATGCGCGCGTCCGGGCGCAGCTGGTGGGCGCGTTCCAGCAGCGCCTGCGCGGCCAGGTGCACGGCGTCGGCGCTGGCCAGGCCCAGGCGCACGCCGTCGATGTCGGACTTGTGCGGGATGTCGGGCGAGAGCACCTTCAGCGCCACCGGCTGGCCGGCCTCCAGCAGCGGCCGCGCCGCCTCCACCGCCGCGCGCGCATCGGCGGCCACCGCCACCGGCGGGGCGTCGATGCCGTAGGCGCGCAGCACCGCCACCGTCTGCGCCGGGTCCAGCCACTGCCGGCCTTCGGCCAGCGCGGCCTCGACGATGGCGCGCGCGGTGCCGGCGTCCACCGCGAAGTCGTCCGGCAGGCTGGGCGGGGTCTCCATCAGCGCGCTCTGCGCCTGGCGGTAGCGCACCAGGTGCATGAAGCCGTCCACGCCGTCGGCCTCGGTGGCGTAGCCGGGGATGCGCGCGTCGTTGAGGATGGTGGCGGCCTGGCCGTCCTGGCCCAGCCACACCGCGAACACCGGCTTGCCGCGCAGTCCGCGCGGCTGCTGGCGCACCGCCGCGGTGAGCGCGCGCGCGGCGTCGGCCGAGGAGGTGAAGGCGGTGGGCACGTTGACCACCAGCAGGGCATCGCTGGCCTCGTCGGCCAGCAGCGCTTCGATCGCCGCGCCGTAGCGCTCGCCGTCGGCGTCGACCACGATGTCCACCGGATTGGCGCGCGACCAGCCCTGCGGCAGCACCCTGTCCAGGCGTTCGATGGTGGCCGCAGCCAGCGGCGCCAGGGTGCCATGCAGGGCCAGCAGGCGGTCGCGCGCCAGCAGGCCCACGCCGCCGCCGTTGGACAGGATGGCCAGCCGGTGGCCGGGGAAGCTGCCGATCCGGCCGAGCGTCTGCGCGGCGGCGAACAGCTCGTCCAGCGCGCCCACCCGCAGCAGGCCGGCGCGGCGGAAGGCGGCGCCGTAGACCGCGTCGGGGGCGGCCAGCGCCTGCGCGTGGGTGCCCAGCGGCGACGGGTGCGGATCGCGCTCGCGCCCGGACTTGACCACCACCACCGGCTTGGCGCGCGCGGCCGCGCGCGCGGCGGACATGAACTTGCGCGCATCGCCGATGCGCTCGACGTACAGCAGGATCGCGCGGGTGCGGTAGTCGGTGGCGAAGTGGTCCAGCAGGTCGCCGAAGTCCACGTCCAGGCCGTCGCCCAGCGAGACCACCGCCGAGAACCCCACCTCGCGCGCCACCCCCCATTCCACCAGCGCCGCGGCGATCGCGCTGGACTCGGACACCAGCGCCAGGTCGCCCGCCGCCGGCATGTGCGCGGCGATCGAGGCGTTGAGGCCGGCGTGCGGGGCGATCACTCCCAGGCAGTGCGGGCCGAGGATGCGCAGGCCATGCGCGCGCGCGGCGCCGGCGGCCTGCTCGGCCAGCGAACCGGGGCCGTGGCCGAGGTTGGCGGTGAGCACGATCGCCGCCTGCACGCCCAGCCGGGCGGCGCCGGCGATGATCTTCGGCACGCTCGCTGCCGGCGTGGTCACCACCACCAGCTCGGGCACGCCGGGCAGCTCGGCCAGGTCGCGGTGGGTGGCGATGCCGTCGATGGCCGCGTGTCGGGCCACCCACCACAGCGTGCCGGCGAAGCCGCCGGCGCGCAGGTTGCGCACCACCGCGCGTCCGGCCGAGCGTTCGCGCGGGCTGCCGCCGACGATGGCGATGGACTTGGGGCGGAATACCGCGTCCAGGCGGTAGGTGCTCATGGCAAACCGGGACAGAGGAAAACCGGGGTCAGAGTGGAGTTTTTCCCGGGCAAATGCCACTCCGGATCGAGTGTCGAAAACTGCACTCTGACCCCGGTTTGTCTACAGCAGCGTGCCGCCCAGGATCAGCGCGGCGATGCTGAAGTAGATCACCAGCCCGGACACGTCCACCAGGGTGGCCACGAACGGCGCCGAGGCGCTGGCCGGGTCGAAGCGCAGCTTCTGCAGGACGAACGGCAGCATCGAGCCGGCCAGCGAGCCGAAGGTGACGATGCCCACCAGCGCGGCGGCCACGGTGAAGGCCAGGATCTTCCAGTGCGCGCCGTAGTCGTAGAGGCCGGCGTTCTGCCACACCGCGATGCGCACCACCGCCAGCGCGCCGAGGATGGCGCCGAGGATGGCGCCGGTGGGGATCTCGCGCAGCGCCACCTTCCACCAGTCGCGCAGCTGCAGCTCGCCCAGCGCCAGCGCGCGGATCAGCAGCGAGGTGGCCTGCGAGCCGGAGTTGCCGCCCGAGCTCATCACCAGCGGGATGAACAGGGTCAGCACCACCGCCCGCGCCAGCTCGTCGGAGAAGTGCTGCATGGCGCTGGCGGTGAGCATCTCGCCCAGGAACAGCACGCTCAGCCAGCCGGCGCGCTTGCGGATCATCGCGCCCAGGCCGATGCGCATGTACGGCGCGTCCAGCGCCTGCATGCCGCCGAACTTCTGCACGTCCTCGCTGGTCTCGGCCATCATCGTGTCGATGATGTCGTCGACGGTGACCATGCCGAGCATGCGGTGCTGCTCGTCGACCACCGGGATCGACAGCAGGTCGTGGCGGCGGATCAGGCGCGCCACTTCCTCCTGGTCGAGGTCGGGGGTGACCGTCACCGGCGGGTTGACCTGGGCGACGCTGAGGATGTTGTCGCCGGGATCGCCGGTGACCAGCCGGCGCATGGTCACCACCTGCTGCAGTTCGTCGCTGCCCGGGCGCAGCACGTGGATGGCGTAGATCGATTCGCGGGTGCGTTCGACCCGGCGCACGTAGTCCAGGGTGCGGCCCACGCTCCAGTCGGCCGGCACTGCGGCGTACTCGGTGGTCATCAGGCCGCCGGCGGTGTGCGCCGGGTAGCGCATCAGCAGGCGGATGGCATGCGCGGCGACCGGGGCGAAGCCGGCCAGTTCGCCGAGGATGCGCGCCTGCTCGGCGGCCGGCAGGGCCTGGGCGATGTCGGCGGCGCGGTCGTCGCCCATGCCGTCGAGCACTTCGGCGGCTGCGCGCGTGGGCAGCCCGGCCAGCAGGGCGGCGCCGTCGCGCAGCTCGGGTTGTTCGAGCAGCCCGACCTGGCGCGCGCGCGGCAGCGCCGCGAACACCTGCCGGGCCAGCGCCGGCTTGAGCCGGTTCAGGCGCTCGACCGCGTCGGCGGTGTTGAGCGCACGCAGCGCGGCCAGTTGTGCGGACACGGCGTCGGCCGTGCGCAGGGCAAGGGGCTTGAAGTTCATGGTGGGTCTCGCGCGGGTGCCGCCGTCGTGGCGGCCACGCGAAACCGGAGAGGCTCAGCGCACGGCCGCCGCCGACGGCGGGCGGGTTCGGTCGGTGTTCATGGCGTGTCCGGGGTCCTCGCTGCGGCGGGCGATGCGAAGGCATCGCCCTGCCGGGGCGGCGGCAGTCTGGGCACGCTCGTGGGATCTGTCAATGCTCGCGCGAAGGCCGCGCAGCGCGACGGTGGGGGCGGTTCATGGCCTGCTCACGCCAGCCGCACGTCCTCCGGATAGGGCGGGGTGTCGGGATAGTCGCCGGCGGCCAGGCGGGCTTGCAGATCGCGCCACCACTGCGGGTCGAACAGGCAGCCGTGGCGGGCCTCCACCGCCTGCCGCAGCGCCGCCGGCAGGCCCATGAACTGGGCGAAGCGCGAGGGGAACACGTCGCGCGGGGCGACGTGGAACCACGGCTCGGAGGCCATCTCCTCCTCCGGCGTGGTGGCCTTGGGCCAGTCGCGGAAATTGCAGTCGGTGACCAGGCACAGCTCGTCGTAGTCGTAGAACACCGCCCGGCCCTGGCGCGAGACGCCGAAGTTCTTCAGCAGCATGTCGCCGGGGAAGATGTTGTTGCGGGCCAGGTCGACGATGGCCTGGGCGTAGTCCAGCGCCGCCGCGCGCGCGGCCTCGGCCGGCTGCTCGCGCAGGTACAGGTTGAGCGGGCGCAGCCGCCGCTGCACGTAGCACAGGTCGATCACCAGGTCGCCGTCCACCTCGGCGATGGAGCCGGCGCAGGTGGCGCGCAGTTCGTCCAGCAGCGCCGGGGCGAAGCGGGTCAGCGGGAAGCGCAGCGAGCGGTACGGCTGGGCGTCCAGCAGCCGGCCCACGCGGTCCAGGTTGAACACCAGCGCGTAGCGGCCCTGCACGTCGTCGCGGCTCATCTGCTTGGGCTCGGCGAAGCGGTCGCGGATCAGCTTGAACACCAGCGGGTAGCCGGGCAGGGTGAACACCGCCATGACCATGCCGCGGGTGCCGTCGGCCTGGGTCAGCAGCTCGCCGGGGTGGTCGTGGAAGTAGCGGTAGAAGGTGCGGAAGCGCTCGGTCTTGCCCTGCTTGGCGCGGCCGAGCACGGTGTACAGCTCGTCGATCGGCTTGTGCGGCAGGATCGAGCGCAGGAACACCACCGCGTCGCCCACCGTGGGCAGGTCGGCCATGAAGTAGCTGCGGGCGATGCCGAACAGGTTGGCCACGTCGTTGCGGCGGGTCAGCACCGCGTCCACCCGCAGCCCGCGCTCGTCGTTGACCAGGGCGATCACGCACGGCGAGAAACGGTGCTCGCCGAACACCCGCCCGACCAGGTAGGCGCGACGCTCGCGGTAGAACACCGTGTCCAGCAGCTCGACTTGGCGCACCGGGTCCTGGCCCCAGTGCGCCAGGTCGTCCTGCAGGCGCACGGCCACCGCCGCCGCGCAGCGGGTGCGGTGGGCGTAGGGCACGTCGAAGGCGTAGTCGGCCAGCACCCGGTCGAAGGTCTCGGTGGGCCGCAGCGGCGAGAGCGCGTAGCCGTGCCGCGCCACCGGGTGGGTGATGGCGTCGGTGGGGGCGATGTCCAGCGCCACGAACTCCACGTCGCGGTCCACGCCGCGGGTCTGGAAGAAGCGCCGGGTCAGGGTGTTGTAGAAGGTCTTGTACAGCTCGCGGTCGATCTGGCCCTCGACCAGCGCGCCGTAGCAGGCGCGAATCGCCTTCCACAGGCCGTGGTCGAATGCGCGCTCGCCCAGCAGCGCCTGCAGGCGCAGGCGCGCCTGCGCCACGCACTGGTCGTACAGCTCGATGCGTTCGATCGCGTCGGCGCGGTCGCCGGCCCAGTCGCGCTGCTCGAAGCGCCGCCGCGCGCGCCGGGTGATGGCGGCGAAGCGCGCGTGGTAGTCGGCGAAGGCCTCGGCGATCTGCCGGGCGAGGGTGGCGGCGTCGGTCATGGAGGAGGGCAACGGGACGGTACGACAGCCTAAACGAGCCCGGCCCGGTGCCCTATCGATCCGGCCATGAACCGTAGGAGCGCACCGCAGGGGCGCGATTGGCTTTTGCGCGAAAGCCCCGATCCCGCCCCTGCGGTGCGCTCCTACGAGGCACGGGCTGGATCAATAATCCTGCTCCTCCGGCGGCGGGATCAGGCCGTCCGGGTCCACCGACAGGCGCCCGGCCATCAGCACCGCCTGGGTGCGGTTGGTGACCCCGAGCTTGCGCAGGATGGCGGTGACATGGGCCTTGATGGTCGCCTCGGACACGCCCAGGTCGTAGGCGATCTGCTTGTTGAGGCGGCCGGCGCCGAGCATCTGCAGGACCCGGAACTGCTGCGGGGTCAGTTCGCGCAGGCGCGCGGCGGTCTGCGCCTCGTCGCGGCCGATGGCCGGGGCGGCGTGGGCCTCGTCCGGTGCCCACGGCTCGCCGTCGAGCACCTGCCCGATGGCCCGGCCGATGGTGTCCGAGTCGGCCGACTTGGGGATGAAGCCGAGCGCGCCGTGGTCCAGCGCGCGCCGCATCACCGAAGGCTCCTCGCGCGCGGACACCACCACCACCGGCAGCTGCGGGTGCAGCGCGCGCAGGTGCACCAGCACGTTGAAGCCGTGCGCGCCGGGCATGTTGAGGTCGAGCAGCAGTAGGTCCGCGTCCGGGTGCGTATCGGCCAGCGCGTACAGCGCATCGACGCTGGCCGCCTCGTGCAGAAGCGCACCCGGCAGCACCCGCTGCACCGCCCCGCGCAGGGCCTCGCGGAACAGCGGATGGTCGTCGGCGATCAGCAGGGTGGTCATGGGTGGGGCTCGGGACCTGCTGGGGACCGGGGACCAACTGGGGACCGGGGACCAGGGACCGGGGACAGGTCAGGAGCTGGGGGCCGGGTGAAACCGCACCGGGACATGCCGCCCCAACACCCCGGTCCCCAGTTGGTCCCCGGTCCCGGCTCCATCACTGCACCTTGCGCTCGCTGACTAGCGACTCCACCACCGACGGGTCGGCCAGGGTCGAGGTGTCGCCCAGCTGCTCCGGCGCGTTCTCGGCGATCTTGCGCAGGATCCGGCGCATGATCTTGCCCGAGCGCGTCTTCGGCAGGCCCGGCGCCCATTGCAGGTGGTCGGGGGTGGCGATCGGGCCGATCTCCTTGCGCACCCAGGCCACCAGTTCCTTCTGCAGTGCGTCGTTGGGCGCTTCGCCGGCCACCAGGGTGACGTAGGCGTAGATGCCCTGGCCCTTGATGTCGTGCGGGAAGCCGACCACCGCGGCCTCGGCCACCTTCGGGTGCGAGACCAGCGCGCTCTCCACCTCGGCGGTGCCGATGCGGTGGCCGGAGACGTTGATGACGTCGTCGACGCGGCCGGTGATCCAGTAGTAGCCGTCGGCGTCGCGGCGGCAGCCGTCGCCGGTGAAGTAGTGGCCCGGATAGGTGCGGAAGTAGGTGTCGATGAAGCGCTGGTGGTCGCCATAGACCGTGCGCATCTGCCCGGGCCAGGAGTCCTTGATCACCAGGTTGCCCTCGGCTTCGCCGGCCAGCTCGGCGCCGCTGGCGTCCACCAGCGCCGGCTGCACGCCGAAGAACGGCAGGGTGGCCGAGCCGGGCTTGAGCGCGATCGCGCCGGGCAGCGGCGAGATCAGGATGCCGCCGGTCTCGGTCTGCCACCAGGTGTCCACGATCGGGCAGCGGCTGTCGCCGACCACCTCGTAGTACCAGCGCCAGGCCTCGGGATTGATCGGCTCGCCGACGCTGCCGAGCAGGCGCAGCGAGGCGCGCGAGGTCTTCTTCACCGGCGCCTCGCCCTCGCGCATCAGCGCGCGGATGGCGGTGGGCGCGGTGTAGAAGAGGGTGACCTTGTGCTTGTCGATCACCTCCCAGAAGCGCGACACGCTGGGATGGTTGGGCACGCCCTCGAACACCAGCGAGGTGGCGCCGTTGGCCAGCGGGCCGTAGACGATGTAGCTGTGGCCGGTGACCCAGCCCACGTCGGCGGTGCACCAGTAGACGTCGTCCTCCTTCAGGTCGAACACCAGCTCGTGGGTGTAGCTGGCCCACAGCAGGTAGCCGGCGCTGGTGTGCAGCACGCCCTTGGGCTTGCCGGTGGAGCCGGAGGTGTAGAGGATGAACAGCGGGTCCTCGGCGTTCATGCGCTCGGGCTCGCACTGCGCCGGCTGGCCGTCGACCACGTCGTGGAACCAGCGGTCGCGCGGGGCCTGCATGTCCACCGCGCCGCCGCTGTGGCGCACCACCAGCACGGTCTCCACCGTATGGGTGCCGGGCAGCTTGAGCGCGGCGTCGACGTTGGCCTTCAGCGGCACCTTCCTGCCGCCGCGCAGGCCCTCGTCGGCGGTGATGATCAGCTTGCTGGCGCAGTCGATCACGCGGTCGGCGATCGAGTTCGGGGCGAAGCCGCCGAACACCACCGAGTGGATCGCGCCGATGCGCGCGCAGGCCAGCATCGCCACCGCCGCGTCGGGGATCATCGGCAGGTAGATGGTGACGCGGTCGCCCTTGTTGACGCCGAGGTTGCGCAGCGCGTTGCCGAGCCGGCACACGCGCTCGTACAACTCGCGATAGGTGACGCCGTAGCTGGGCGTGTCCGGGCCGTCCGGCTCGAACAGCAGCGCGATCTTGTCGCCGCGCGCTTCCAGCTGGCGGTCCAGGCAGTTGACCGAGGCGTTGAGCTCGCCGTCCTCGAACCACTTGATGCGGAAGTCGTCCAGGTCGTAGCAGACGTTCCTGACCTTGGCCGGCTTGACGAACCAGTCCAGGCGCTCGCTGGCCTTGGCCCAGAACGCGTCGGGATCCTCGATCGACTCGCGGTACAGGCGCAGATAGGCGTCATGGTCCACCCGCGCGTGGGCGGCGAATTCGGAATCGACGGGATATAGATCGGTCATGGCGCCCTCCGCGGCGATGGCTTGGGGCGTGGATTGTCGCCGATGGGCGCGATGCGGCAACGCAGCAGGGCTAGGACTTTGGTCGTAGGGGGCCGCGGCTTCGACCAATGGCCAATGGCGGCCGCCGCGGGGGCGCCGCAGTCTGCCGGCACACCCGCCGCGGGAGGGCCGTGGGCGGGGCGGTATCCACGACGACACCCGGCATGCGCGCCGGCCCTTTGGGAGAGGGGAATGATGAACTCACGCATGGTATCCATGGTGCGCCGGCCGCTGGCTGCGGCGGTGTTCGCGGCCTTGCTCGCGCCCGGCGCGGCGCTGGCCGAGACCAAGAAGGAGAAGGAGCTGGAGGCGCGCGTGGCCCAGCTCGAGGCGCAGGTGCAGCAGCTGCTGTCGGCGCAGCAACAGACCCAGGCGCAGGTCAGCCAGACCCAGGACCAGGTCGCCCAGACCCGCACCCAGGTCGGCGACACCCAGGCGCAGCTGGACCAGGTCAAGGCCAGCGCGAGCAAGGCGGTCGAAGCCAAGCCGCAGTTCACCACCGCGCCGGGCATCTCGGTGGCCTTCCACGGCTTCATCAACGCCACCGCCTTCGGTGAATCCAGGCCGTTCAACTTCGGCAACGGCCAGAATGCCGAATGGCCGACCCCGGGCTCCAGCGGCCGCCTGAGCGGCGTGGACATCCGCAACACCCGCTTCTGGTTCGACATCACCGGCGCCAGGATGGGCGAGCACTGGACCGGCGGCGGCCGCCTGGAACTGGACTTCTTCGGCGGCAACAACGGCACCGGCGCCTATGCCGGCCAGCAGCCGATCCCGCGCCTGCGCCAGGCCTACATGGACCTGGACGACGCCGCCACCGGCACCAAGATCCGCATCGGCCAGCAGTGGACGCTGATGTTCCCGCTCGACAACATCCCCGATTCGCTCGCCCACGTGGCCTTCCCGCTCGGCTTCGGCACCGGCATCGTCGGCTGGCGCTACCCCGGCATCGTGCTGATGCAGGACCTCAACCACGGCGGCGACGGCGCGCAATGGCGGCTGGACGTCGGCGCCTTCAGCGGCAACTGGGCCAGCCGCAGTACGACCGACAGCACCACCAACTACCTGACCGACGGCAACGCCGGCTTCCGCCCGCAGGTCGAGGCGCGCCTGCGGGTGGCCGGCGGCAACTGGATCGCCTACGCCACCGGCCACTATTCGGAGATCGACCTGAGCGGGGTGGACGGCACCGGCTCGACCACGCTCAAGTCCGAGATCAAGAGCACCGCCTTCGGCCTGGGCGCGATCGTCAAGCCCGGCCCGTGGAACCTGAAGGCCTACGTGTTCACCGGCAACGGCATGGGCCAGAATTTCGGCGCGCTGTCGCAGTTCGGCGACATCTCCGAGGTCGGCGGCTATGCCCAGCTGGGCTACAGCTTCAACAAGTACTGGAGCCTCAACGCGTTCTACGGCATCGACCGGCCCGACAAGGACGACGTGCTGGCCTGGAGCGGCACCCTGCTGCGCAACCAGCAGACCGCGCTCAACCTGATCTACGCCAACGGCCCGTACAAGTTCGGCCTGGAGGCGCTGCACGACAAGCTCGAGCGCACCACCGACGGCGGCGCCACCACCGACACCGTCAGCGGCAACCAGGTCAGCGTGAGCGCGCAGTACACGTTCTGAGCCCGCAGCCGCACCCGCACCCGCCGCGCGTGCCGAACGCGCGCGGCGGGCCCTCCACCGAACCGCACGCTCCGCACACCGCCAGCTTCGAGGGAACGCCTCATGTCCAGCATCACCGCCAACGGCGGCCAGCCGGCCGTCCTCACCCAGGGCCACAAGAAGGTCATCTTCGCCTCGTCCCTGGGTACCGTGTTCGAGTGGTACGACTTCTACCTGTATGGGTCGCTGGCGGCGATCATCGCCAAGCAGTTCTTCGGCGGCCTCAACGAGACCAGCGCGCTGATCTTCGCCCTGCTGGCCTTCGCCGCCGGCTTCGCGGTGCGCCCGTTCGGCGCCATCGTGTTCGGCCGCATCGGCGACCTGATCGGGCGCAAGTACACCTTCCTGGTCACGATCCTGATCATGGGCCTGTCGACCTTCCTGGTCGGCGTGCTGCCCAGCTACGCCAGCATCGGCTTCGCCGCGCCGGTGATCCTGATCGCGCTGCGGTTGCTGCAGGGCCTGGCGCTGGGCGGCGAGTACGGCGGCGCGGCCACCTACGTCGCCGAGCACGCCCCGCACGGCAGGCGCGGCCTCTACACCAGCTTCATCCAGACCACCGCGACGGTCGGCCTGTTCCTGTCGCTGCTGGTGATCCTGGGTGCGCAGACGCTGCTGGGCAAGGAAAGCTTCGACGCCTGGGGCTGGCGCATCCCGTTCCTGCTGTCGATCGTGCTGCTGGGCGTGTCGGTGTGGATCCGCATGCAGCTGGCCGAATCGCCGCTGTTCCAGCAGATGAAGGCCGAGGGCAGGACCTCGAAGGCGCCGATCACCGAAAGCTTCTTCAGTCGGAACGGCAAGATCGTGCTGCTGGCCCTGCTCGGCGCCACCGCCGGCCAGGCGGTGGTGTGGTACGCCGGCCAGTTCTACGCGATGTACTTCCTGTCGCAGACGCTGAAGGTCGATTCCACCACCACCTGGCTGCTGATCGCCGGTGCGCTGGCGCTGGGCACGCCGTTCTTCGTCTTCTTCGGCTGGCTGAGCGACCGCATCGGCCGCAAGAAGATCGTCATGGCCGGCTGCCTGATCGCCGCGCTGACCTACTTCCCACTGTTCAAGGCGCTGACCCACTACGCCAACCCGGCGATCCAGGAAGCCAGCCAGAACGCGCCGGCGGTCGTGCACGCCGATCCGGCCACCTGCTCGTTCCAGTTCGACCCGGTCGGCAAGAAGGTGTTCACCAACTCCTGCGACATCGCCACCGCGGCGCTGGCCAAGGCCGGCGTGCCGTACAGCGTGGAGAAGACCACGCCGGGCTCGGTGGCCAAGGTCACGGTCGGTGGCGCCGAGGTGGCCTCGTTCGAGGGCGCGGACCTGGCCAAGGAGGACTTCACCGCCAGGTCCGGCGACTTCGGCAAGACGCTGAAGGGGGCGTTGGCCGACGCCGGCTATCCGGAGAAGGCCGACCCGGCCCGGATCAACAAGCCGATGGTGCTGCTGATCCTGTGGGTGCTGGTGATCTACGTGACCATGGTCTACGCGCCGATCGCGGCCTGGCTGGTCGAACTGTTCCCGACCCGCATCCGCTACACCTCGATGTCGCTGCCCTACCACATCGGCAACGGCTGGTTCGGCGGCTTCCTGCCGACCATCGCCTTCGCCCTGGTCGCGGCGACCGGCAACATCTACTACGGCCTGTGGTACCCCATCGTGATCGCGGTGATGAGCTTCGTGATCGGCTCGCTGTTCCTGCGCGAGACCAAGGACGTGGACATCACCCAGTAAGCCGCGATGGCGTTGCGCCGGCCCTTCCGCGGCCGGCGTCGTCGTTTGAGGCCGCGTGCACGGCGCAGCGTGCGCGGGCCGGACGCCGACCGGGCGGTATCATGCGGGCATGAGCCAGCCCGACTTCCCCGCCCACGACGCCAGCCTGCAGATCGAAGGGCCGGCCGGGCCGCTGGAAGTGGCGGTGGACCTGCCGCCGGCCGGGGTGCCGGTGCGGCCGCTGGTGGCGGTGGTGTGCCACCCGCTGTCCACCGAGGGCGGCAGCCTGCACAACAAGGTGGTGACCATGGCCGCGCGCGCGCTGCGCGAGCTGGGCGTGGCGACGGTGCGCTTCAACTTCCGCGGGGTGGGCGAATCGGCCGGCCAATTCGACCGCGGCGACGGCGAGCAGGACGACCTGGCCGCGGTGGTGGAGTGGGTGCGCGCCCACCATCCGGGCCAGCGGCTGTGGCTGGCGGGTTTCAGCTTCGGCGCCTACGTCAGCCTCAGGGCCTGCGCGGCGCTGCGGCCGCAGGCGCTGGTGTCGATCGCGCCGCCGGCCGGGCGCTGGGACTTCGGCGACGTGCTGCCGCCGGGGCAGTGGCTGGTGATCCAGGGCGAGGCCGACGAGATCGTCGATCCGCAGGCGGTGTACGCGTGGCTGGATTCGCTGCCGCAGCGGCCCGAGCTGGTGCGCATGCCCGACACCAGCCACTTCTTCCATCGCAAGCTGATCGACCTGCGCGGCGCGATCCAGCACGGCGTCGAGCACTGGCTGCCGGACGCGTGAGCGACGGCGAGGCCAATCCCGGCGGCGCGCTGGACCTGCCGCCGCAGGCCGGGCTGACGCCCTCGCGGCGCTATGCGCTGGGGGCTGAGCGCGGGCTGTGGCGCGACGATCCGGCCCAGCACCCGATCCTGGCCGAGCTGGACCGCATCCACGCCGCCCTGGTGGACAGCGCGCAGGACGGCTGGCTGGACCGGCTGGCCGCGTTCTGGAAGCCGCCCGAACCGGTGCCCGGCCTGTACCTGTGGGGCGGGGTGGGGCGCGGCAAGACCTTCCTGGTGGACCTGTTCTTCGACGGCCTGCCGTTGCCGCGGCTGGCGGCCGAAGGCCGCGAGGGCGCGCCCGGCGTCGGCGGTCGCGGCGGCGGCAAGTACCGCACCCACTTCCACCGCTTCATGCGCGGCGTGCACGAGCGCCTGCGCGAGCACGCCGGCCAGAGCGATCCGCTGGCCAGGATCGCCCAGGAATGGCGCCAGCAGCTGCGCGTGCTGGTGCTGGACGAGTTCTTCGTCACCGACATCGGCGATGCGATGCTGCTGGGCCGTCTGCTGGAGCGGCTGTTCGCCCAGGGAGTGACCCTGGTGACCACCTCCAACACCGCCCCGGACAACCTCTATGCCGGCGGCCTGCAGCGCGACTCCTTCCTGCCGGCGATCGCCGCCCTGCACAGGCACTGCACGGTGCTGGAGGCGCTGGGCCAGGACGACTACCGGATGCGCGCGCTGACCCGTTCGCCGGTGTACCGCGCGCCGCTGGACGAGGGCTCCGACGCCTGGCTGGCGCAGCGCTGGCGCGAGCTCGGCGGCGGCGCCGAGGCGCAGGCCGGCAACATCCGCATCGAGGGCCGCAAGATCCCGGTGCGCGGGCGCGGCCAGGGGCTGGCGTGGTTCGACTTCGCCGCCCTGTGCGAGGGCCCGCGCGGCACCGCCGACTACATCGAGATCGCCCACGAGTTCCACACCGTGCTGATCGGCGGCGTGCCGCGCTTCGGGCGCGAGAACGAGGACCCGGCGCGGCGCTTCGTCAACCTGATCGATGAGCTGTACGACCGCCACGTCAACCTGGTATGCACCGCCGCCGCCGCGCCGCCGGCGCTGTACCGCGGCGAGCGCCTGGCCGGGGCGTTCGAGCGCACCGCTTCGCGGTTGATCGAGATGCGCAGTGCGGAGTATCTGGGGACTCCGCATCGGACTTGAGGGTTGTCGTTCCTGCGAACTCGCCATTCCCCATGCGAATTCGCCATTCCGGCTTTTGCTCGTCATTCCCGCGAAGGCGCACTGCTGTCCGGGGAAAAATCATGGAGCTTGCTGGAAAGCATTGTAGTTGCTGGTGTTGATGGCCAGAAACCGACCAGGCAACTCGATTTCAACAAATCACCAGTGTTTGAGCCCCTCTCCCGTCGGGAGAGGGGTTGGGGTGAGGGTACGACGAAGTTCGAAATGCGTGGTTCGCGGAGGTAATGCAACAAGCACGCTTGTTTTGGGTGTTTCTGCGGTCAAGCATGGCTGACTTCGCCGAACCCTCATCCGGCGCTTCGCGCCACCTTCTCCCGGAGGGAGAAGGGAACAGCGTGACTTCCCCGGACGGCAGTGCGCGAAGGCGGGAATCGCTCTTGCTTCTGCTTCGGCTCTTGCTCTGGCTTTTGAAGCAAAGGCTTTCACGCCTTTCGGGCGCGAGTCACTTGAAATCCTGCGCGCTGACGCGGGATTTCAGGACTGCATCGACGCGCGGCAGCCGGCCAGCAGGTCACGCGTCGGGTCGTACAGCGCGGTATGCACGTCGAACAGGCCCAGCACGGTGGGGAACAGGTTGTCGTGGCCGGACGGTTGCTGGGCGCGGCGGGCCAGGCAGGGCAGGTCCAGGCCCAGCGCGCGCGCGCTGCCCGGGCCGAACCACATCAGCATCGGCACGTGGGTCTGCTCGGCCGGGGCGATCGCGTACGGCACGCCGTGCAGGAACAGGCCCTTCTCGCCCAGCGATTCGCCGTGGTCGGACACGTACCACAGCACGCTGTCGTAGTCGCGGCGGCCGGCCAGCCAGGCGATCACCTGGGCGACCACGTGGTCGCTGTAGCCCATCGCGTTGTCGTAGGCGTTGACGATCTGCTCGCGCGGGCACTGGCCCAGGTCCGGGGTCTGGCAGGTCGGGGTGAAGCGTTCGAACGGCTTTGGATAGCGCTGGTAATAGGCCGGGCCGTGTTCGCCGAGCATGTGCAGCACCACCACCCGGTCGCCGCCGGCCGGGCCGGCGCGCAGGGTGCTGGCCAGGTCCTTGGCGAGAATGCCGTCCAGGCAGCGGTGGCCGTCGCAATAGGCCGGGTCGTGGTCGTCGGTGGTGGACTGGAAGGCCAGGCCTTCGCACACACCCTTGCAGCCGGCCTGGTTGTCGCGCCAGGTCACGCCGATGCCGGCGTGGTCGAGCACGTTGAGCAGCGACTGGTGGCTGCGGATCCTGGCCTCGTCGTAGGCGTGCCGGCCCCAGGGCGAGAACATGCACGGCACCGACACTTCGGTGGCGGTGCCGCAGGAAGTGGCCTGCGGGAAGTTGAGCACGCCGATCCGGCGCAGTTCCGGGCTGGTGTCGCGGGCATAGCCGTCCAGGCCCCAGTCGGCCGCGCGTGCGGTTTCGCCGAGCACGATCACCAGCAGGCGCGGCCTGCGGCCGCTGGCCAGCGGTCCGCCGGCCTGACGCGCGTCCAGGCCGATGGCGGTCTTCTGCTTGCTCGGATGGCTGTCGTCGCTGGCCAGCACTCGCGCCAGCGAGGTGATCCAGTCGGCCGGCGCAACCTGGTAGCGCAGCTCGTGGTGGTTGCGCGACAGCGCCGACAGCGGCTGGTAGCCGGCGAATGCGGCCGCGCCCAGGGCCAGCGCGGCCGCGCCCAGCAGCAGCGCGCGGCGCAGCAGCGCGCGCGGCCAGCGCGGG
>JASGEB010000245.1:0-4739 GCA_047606785.1 Pseudoxanthomonas sp. | reverse complement strand
CCACCTTGACCTTGTCCACGTCCTTGCGGATCAGGTCGCGCACCGCGCGCAGCGGCAGGCTCAGGTCCTCGTACAGCAGGCTGCGCGGCGGCATCTCCGCGGCGCGCCGGCCGATCACGTTCCACACCCGCGACAGGTAGGCGATGTCCTCGGCCAGCGCCTCGGCCGGCTGGCCCTCGGCGTTGGTGCGCACGATGTAGCCCATGTTGCCGTGCGCGGCCGCCAGCTCGGACACCACCTGCTTCAGGCGCGCGCGCTCGGCCTCGTCCTCAATCCGCGCCGACACCCCGATGACCTTGGACTGCGGCAGCAGCACCATGTAGCGCGAGGGGATGCTGATCTGGGTGGTCAGGCGCGCGCCCTTGGTGCCGATCGGGTCCTTGACCACCTGCACCACCACGTCCTGGCCGTCGCGCACCAGGTCGACGATCGACAGCGGCGTGGCCGGCGGCAGCGGCAGCTCCTCGCCCTCGGCGCCCGGCGGCGAGGCCTGGCGGACGATGTCGCTGGCATGCAGGAAGGCCGCGCGCTCCTGGCCGATCTCGACGAAGGCGGCCTGCATGCCCGGCATCACCCGCTGCACCTGGCCCTTGTAGATGTTGCCGACGATGCCACGCCGCCAGCCGCGCTCGATGTGCAGCTCCTGCAGCATGCCGTTCTCGACCACCGCCACGCGGGTCTCGCGCGGGGTGACGTTGACCAGGATCTCTTCCGACATATCGTCCTCTACTTCAAGCCAAGACCACGGACCGGACGCATGCCCGCATCGGACTCCCGCTCACTTCCCCCACCCCAGGGCGATCCCCGCGTCCTCCAGCAGGCCCGCGGTCTCGAACAAGGGCAGGCCCATCACCCCCGAATAGCTGCCCGCCAGGCGCCGGACGAAGCGCTCGGCCCCACCCTGGATGGCATAGGCGCCGGCCTTGCCCGACGGCTCGCCGGTGGCCACGTAGGCGGCGACCGTGGCCGGCGCGAGCGGCGCGAAGTCCACTTCGGAAACCGCCTGCACCTCGCCCACGCCGGCAGCCGAGGCCAGGCACACCGCGGTCACCACCCGGTGCGTGCGGCCGGACAGCCGCGTCAGCATGGCCCGCGCATCGGCCGCATCGGTCGGCTTGCCGAACACCTCGCCGTCCAGGATGACCTCGGTGTCCGCACCCAGCACCCAGGTGTCCGGCTCATCGCCGCATGCGGCCAGCCCGGCCAGCGCCTTCTCGCGCGCCACCCGCCGCACGTAGTCCTCGGCGGCCTCGCCGGGCGCGCGGATCTCGGGCACGTCCAGCTCCAGCGTGGCGAAATCCACGCCCAGGCGGGCAAGCAGGTCGGCGCGGCGGGGGGAGCGCGAAGCGAGATGCAGCATATGCCGGAAGGATAACCGTCCCTTCCTTCCGAATGCCGGCACGGTCGCCCGATCCGGCGCTCCGGCGCGCCGCCCATCACCGCGCGTTCATGGCCGCGCCAACACCTTTCCGCCACCTCCGCACGGGAACCCGACCATGCCCCGCACCGCCCTGCTCGCCCTGGCCCTGGCCCTGACCGGCAGCCTCGCCCCGCCCGCCGGCGCCCAGTCCGACCTCGGCTACGCCCTGCCCGCCGACGGTACCCTGCTGTCGGTTTCGGCCGAGGCCGAGGCCAGCCAGACGCCCGACGTGGCCCGCCTGTCCACCGGCGTGGTCACCCAGGCCGCCGACGCCGACACCGCCATGCGCCAGAACGCCACCCAGATGGACCGGCTGATGGCCGCCATCCGCGGCGCCGGCATCGCCGACAAGGACATCCAGACCAGCGGCATCAGCCTCAATCCGCAGTACGACCACCTCGACGGCAAGCCGCCGCGCATCACCGGTTTCCAGGCCAGCAACACCGTCGACCTGAAGGTGCGCGACATCGGCCGCCTGGGCCAGGTGCTGGAAACCCTGGCCGCCCAGGGCGCCAGCCGGATCAACGGCCCCGACTTCGAGATCGACCAGCCCGACCCGGTCTACGACAAGGCCCGCCTGGCCGCCCTGGACAAGGCCCGCGCCCGTGCCGAGACCTACGCCAAGGCCCTGGGCCTGAAGGTGCGGCGGGTGGTGAGCATTTCCGAAGGCACCGGCTTCAGCCCGCGCCCGCTGCAGAAGATGGCCCGCGTGCAGGCCATGGACGCCGCCGCGCCGCCCGTGTCGCCGGGCGAGACCACCCTCTCGGTGAGCCTGGAGGTGGTGTTCGAGCTGGGGCGGTGATCGCCTGCTTCCGGGCGACCGATTCCCGGCAACGGCTTTCGCCGCAGCAAGAAGACGACAGTGGAATGAAGAACGGCCCGCCAGGGGCGGGCCGTTCGGGGTCACGCGTGCCGCAGGGGCGATTACCAGTCGTACTGCAGCTGCAGGCGCACGTAGCGCGGGGTGGTGAAGTACTTGCCCACCTTGTAGTTGTAGTAGTTGGTGTTGTAGCCGTAGTACCAACCAGAATAGCTGGTGCTGTAAGCGGTCTCGTAGACCTGCAGCGGCTTGACGTTGTTGAACGCGTTCAACACCGACAACTGCGCGCTCAGGCCCGGCAGCCAGCGCGGCTTGTATTCCACGTTCGGGCTGAAGGTGAAGGTCCACGGCGTGCGTCCGGCTGAACCCACAGTGCTGACTTCCTCGGTATCGGCGTTGCAGACGTGGAACACGCCCGTATAGCCAGCATAGTTGTCGAAAGTGCCATAGCCGCCGCCCAGGCAGCTGATCGGCGAACCCGACTGGACCGTCAAAGCGGCGCCAGCCGACCATTCCTTGCTGAAGTCGTAGCGGCCATAGACCTTGAGCGAGTGGCGGTGGTCGTTGAACAGATAGCCGTAGGAGCCATAGGTCAGTTCGGGATAATCGAAATCGGACGTGGTGCCGGTGTCATCCTGACCGTTGGTGCTCTTGACCAGACCCTCGTAGTTGCCGCGCAGCTTGGACCAGGTGTAGTTGATGCTGACGTACCACTTGTCGGTCTGCTTGTCCGCGCTCAGAGTGACGGCCTTGTAGTTGCGCTTGGCCTTCGGTCCCAGTGAGCTGCCCGGCACGGTGATGGTGTCGGCGGTGCCGTCACTGTCCACGTCCAGGGTCAGGGTCATGCTGCTGCCAGGATTGTAGAGGTAGCAGCCGGGCAGGCCGTCGGCGATGTTCCATTCGTCGTACCAATTGGACAGATCGTAGCCGGCAGCGCTGGCGGCAGCGTACAGGGCAGGGGTATCGCAGGTGTCGTCGATGACGTTGACGATGCGCCGGTAAACACCCTTGACGCCCAAGGTCCAGTCGTCGAGGAACGCATTGTTGGAGTGCAGCTTGAACTGGTAGCCGAGTACCGCTTCGTCCTGGGTGTAGGGCTTGAGGCTCTTGCTGGAGACCGAGCTGGCGCTGGGTGTGCTGCCGTTCTCGCCGTTGACCACGTACGGACCGTACAGCAGTTCGGTGTTCAGGGGGACGCCGGTAGTGGAATCGAAGCCATCGTACGTGTAGTAGGCATAGGTATAGTAGGACGCGCTGGCGGCACGCAGCGCCACGTTGGCGGCGATCGGCAGCGAGTAGCGGCCCAATGTGCCGTACAGCTTGCTGTCGCCGTTGCCGAGGATGTCCCAGGTGAAGCCCAGACGCGGCTGCCAAATGTTGTCCTGCTTGACGAAGACCTCGCCGGCAGTGTTCAGATTCTCGAACGAGTCGTTGCGCACGCCCAGCGACAACAGGAAGTTGTCGGTGATCTGCCACTTGTCTTCCAGGTACCAGGATTTCTGGTTGACCGACACTACGCCGCCGGTGCGGAAGATGTATTGCAGCGCATAGCCGTAGGACTCAGGGTAGATGATCCAGTACGAGCCACCCGAGTAGGAACTTCCCGACTTGGACTTCCAGCGCTCGTCGTTGTAGCCGAAGCTGAGGGTGTGGTCGCCCAGCTGCCACTCGAAGTCCAGGCGCCAGCTCTTGCGTTGGTCCCAACCGCCGTAGATGCCCACGCCGCTGCTGACCGCGCAGCCGGTCTGGCTGCCCTCGATGTAGCTGTAGACGTAGGGGCAGGCGCCGCTTTCGTCGTTGATGTCGCCGGTGTAGTAGCTGTAGGTACCGTCCGGGCTGATGGTGAATTGCGAATTGCGGTTGCGCAGCTGGCCGTACTGCAGCGAGGCAGTGAAATTGTCGGTCAGGTTGCTGGTCCACTTGAAGATGTCGGTCTGGCCGCCGCTCTTGCCGACCAGCCGGCCGGTATAGTCGGTCTTGTACGGTTCCGCATTTCGGGCGGTACTGCTGTACTCGGCGTCGTAATAGTCGTAGGTGTAGCGGGTGCTGTTGTCGAAGCCGGTGTACTCGACGTGGTTCCAGTCGTTCGGATACCAGTCCAGCTTGACCAGCCAATAGGGGGTCTTCGACGTGTAATCGTAAGCCGAAGTGTCCGTGGTGATGTCCGAGGCAGTGGTCGTGTTGGAGTAGCTGCGGCCGCCGTAGGTGGTGCTCTTGGATTCGCTATCCTGGAGCAGTGCGAACACGAACAGCTTGTCCTTGATCAGCGGACCGCCGACCCAGATGGTGGACGTATTGGAGCTGCTGCTGTTCTTGTCGTAGGAGCGGAAGATGGTGCCGTCGCTGAGGTAGGTGTCCGGCTCGTTCTCCTTCAGGCTGGCCGGGACGCCGGCCCAGCTGAAACCGCCATGCCATTCGTTGGTGCCGCGCTTGATGTTGACGCTGGTGACGCCGCCGGTGGAGAAGCCGTACTTGGCGCCGTAGCCGCCGGTCTGGATG
>JASGEB010000244.1:0-33916 GCA_047606785.1 Pseudoxanthomonas sp. | reverse complement strand
GCGGCCGCCGCGCCGCCGCCGCCCGCGCGCGCGCCGGAGCCCGCCCAGGCCCAGCCCGGCCTGATCCAGAAGGCCGCGGTGCGCTCGGGCCAGCAGGTCTACGCGCAGAACCGCGACCTGACCGTGCTGAACATGGTCGGCGCCGGCGCCGAGGTGATCGCCGACGGCTCCATCCACATCTACGGCAGCCTGCGCGGGCGCGCCCTGGCCGGCGCCCAGGGCAATACCGAGGCGCGCATCTTCTGCAGCGCCTTCCGCGCCGAGCTGGTCGCCATCGCCGGCCACTACAAGGTGCTGGACGACGTGCCGCGCGAACTGCACGGCAAGGCCGTGCAGGTGTGGCTGGAGGACGGCCAGCTGCACCTGGCCGCGCAGGCCTGAGCCCCACCGAACCTTTCCCGACAAACCCGGATTCGAGCAGGAGAACACCATTGGCTGAAATCATCGTCGTCACCTCCGGCAAGGGCGGTGTGGGCAAGACCACCACCAGCGCCAGCCTCGCCGTCGGCCTGGCCCGGCGCGGCAAAAAGGTGGCCGTCATCGACTTCGACGTCGGCCTGCGCAACCTCGACCTGATCATGGGCTGCGAGCGCCGCGTCGTATACGACTTCGTCAACGTCGTCCACAGCGAGGCCACGCTCAAGCAGGCGCTGATCAAGGACAAGCGCTTCGATACCCTGTTCGTGCTGGCCGCCTCGCAGACCCGCGACAAGGAAGCGCTCACCGCCGAGGGCGTGGAGAAGGTGCTGAACGACCTGGACGCCGACGGCTTCGACTACATCGTCTGCGACTCGCCGGCCGGCATCGAGAAGGGCGCCTTCCTGGCCATGTACTTCGCCGACAAGGCGATCGTGGTAGTCAACCCGGAAGTGTCCAGCGTGCGCGACTCCGACCGCATCCTCGGCCTGCTGGATTCCAAGACCCGCAAGGCCGAGCAAGGCAAGACCCTGGCGCCCAAGCTGCTGCTGACCCGCTACAACCCGGCGCGGGTGGACAGCGGCGAGATGCTCAGCATCAAGGACGTGGAGGAGGTGCTGGGGCTGAAGACCATCGGCGTGATCCCCGAGTCCGGCGACGTGCTCAACGCCTCCAACAAGGGCGAGCCGGTGATCCTGGACCTGGAGTCGCCGGCCGGCCAGGCCTACGACGACGCGGTGGCACGCCTGCTCGGCGAGGAGCGGCCGCTGCGCTTCACCACCCTGGAGAAGAAGGGCTTCTTCAGCAAGCTGTTCGGAGGTTGAGCATGGGCATGTTCGATTTCCTCAAGGCCAGGAAGAACACCGCCGAGACGGCCAAGAGTCGCCTGCAGATCATCATCGCCCAGGAGCGCACCCAGCGCGGCGCGCCCGACTACCTGCCGCTGCTGCAGCGCGAACTGCTGGAAGTGATCAAGAAGTACGTCAACGTCGACGCCGAGGCGGTCAAGGTCGACCTGCTCAAGGACGGCACCCACGACGTGCTGGACATCTCGGTGGCGCTGCCGGAAGGCAACGCCTGATCCCCGCGGCCGGCGCCCGCCGCTCCCCTGCTCCCGACCGCACCATGCAAGTCGCCCCCGCCCTGCGCGCCGCGCCCGCCCCCGAGGCCGCGGTGCTGCGCGTGGCCGACCTGCCCTGGGCCGAGCTGCAGGCGCTGCTGGCCGGCTTCGGCCTGGACCTGCACCGGGTCGCCGCCGGCACGCCGATCCCCGGCAGCTTCTGGGGCGAACCGGAGGCCGGGGTGATCGCCCACAACGTCTACGTGCGCGACGACACCCCGCTGCATTCGCTGCTGCACGAGGCCTGCCACCTAATCGTGCTGCCGCCGCAGCGGCGCGCGCTGGTGCACACCGACGCCACCGACTCGGACATCGAGGAAGACGCCACCTGCTACCTGCAGGTGCTGCTGGCCGACCGCCTGCCCAGCGTGGGCCGGCAGCGGCTGATGGCCGACATGGACGCCTGGGGCTATTCGTTCCGGCTCGGCTCGACCGCCACCTGGTTCGCCCACGATGCCCAGGACGCGCGCGACTGGCTGCGCACGCACGGCCTGCCCTGCTGACGGCGGGCGCGACGGAGACACCTTGGAAAGCTGGAACCACATGGCGGTGATCGGCCGCGGCGCCAACCGCATCTGCGTGGTCGACCGCCGCGACGGCGGCCGCTGCCTGAAGTTCATGCTGCCGCCGCGCGAGCGCACCCGGGTGGGCCTGCGCCAGCGCCTGCGCCGCTCCCTGGCCGCGCGCAGCGGCCGCGACGAGAACCACGCCGAGATGCAGGCCTGGCTGTGGCTGAGCCAGCGCGTGCCGGGCGAGGAGTTGGACCGCCACGTCGCCACCTGCCTGGGATTGCTGCCCACCGCCTGGGGCCGCGCGCTGTGCTGCCGGCGCGTGTGCGACGCCCAGGGCCGCACCGCGCCCAGCCTCAACGACCTGCTCGCCGGCGGCTCGCGCTGGGACGCGCCGGCGCTGTGCGCGGCGGTGGACCGGTTCGAACGCTGGCTGCTGCAATACCGCATCCCGCTGTTCGACCTCAACGGCGGCAACCTGCGCGTGCTCGACGACGGCGGCGCGCCGCGGCTGGTGTGCGTGGACGTCAAGTCGGTGCTGGCCGGCAAGGAGATCCTGCCGCTGTCGCGGCGCATCCCCGTGCTGCGCCGGCGCAAGCTGCGCCGCCGCGCCGAGCGCCTGCGCCTGCGCATCGCCCAGGCCCTGCCCGCCGCCGTTGCGCCGGCCAGCCCGGACCACTAGCCTCGGCCCGAAGGACCGAACCGACCGGGAAACGCCGTGAAGCCACGCCACCTGCACGCCGTGCTCGCCGCCTGCCTGGCCGCCGGCCTGCTGTCCGCCTGCGGTGGCGGCAAGGACGCCGGCGACGGCAAGGCCCCGCCCAGGGGCGAGGACGCCGACGCCTTCGTCAAGCGCGTCAACGACGAGTACCGCGCCCAATACCCGGAGAACAGCGCCGCGCAGTGGCTGTCCTCGACCTACATCGGCGAGGACAGCCAGCGCCTGGCCGCCGCCGCCAACCAGCGCTCGCTGGCCCAGCTCGACACCTGGATCGCGCAGGCCGCGCGCTTCGAGGGCCAGCCGCTCGCTCCCGCCAGCGACCGCGCCATCCACCTGCTCAAGCTGATGTCGCCGCTGCCCGCGCCCAGGGACCCGCAGCAACTGGCCGAACTGACCCGGATCGCCGTGCGCATGCAGGGCGCCTACGGCGCGGCGCGCTACTGCAGCGGCGAAGGCCAGGACCGCCAGTGCCGCAGCCTGGGCGAACTGGAGCAGGTGCTGCGCAGCAACCGCGACTACGACGCCCAGCTGGAAGCCTGGCAGGGCTGGCACGCCGCCGCCGCCGGCCTGCGCCGCGACTACGCGCGCTTCGTCGAACTGGCCGACCAGGGCGCCCGCGACCTGGGCTACGCCGACGCCGGCGAGCTGTGGCGCAGCGGCTACGACATGCCCGCCACCGAGCTGGGCCCGCAGACCGACCGCCTGTGGGAACAGGTCAAGCCGCTCTACACCCAGCTGCACTGCTACGCCCGCGCGCGCCTGGAGAAGCAGTACGGCGCGCGCGGCCAGGCCGCCGGCGGCATGCTGCCAGCGCACCTGCTGGGCAACATGTGGCAGCAGGACTGGAGCAACCTGTGGGACCTGCTGCAGCCCTACCCCGACGCCGGCGGCGTGGACGTCACCGACGCGCTGCGCGGGCAGGACGAGGCGCGCTACGCCAAGCTGCTCGAGCAGGCCGGCCTGGACCAGGACGACCCGTTCGAAAGCGCGCGCGAGAAACGCTACTCGCAGCTGGTCGGCGAACTCAGCCACGCGCCTTCGCCGGAGGAACGCCAGCGCCTGAACCGCCAGGCCTACGACCAGGCGGTGGCGCGCACCGCCGCACTGCGCCGCCAGGCCGCGCTGGACACCGCCAAGGCGATGGCCGCCGGCGCGCAATCGTTCTACACCTCGCTGGGCATGCCGGCGCTGCCCGAATCGTTCTGGCGCAAGTCACAGTTCGTCAAACCACTGGAGCGCGACGTGGTCTGCCACGCCAGTGCCTGGGACATGGACATGGCCGGCGACGTGCGCATCAAGATGTGCGTCACGCCCGGGCAGGAGGACTACGCCACGCTCTACCACGAGCTGGGCCACCTCTACTACGACCTGGCCTACCACCAGCAGCCGCCGCTGTTCCAGAACGGCGCCAACGACGGCTTCCACGAGGCCATCGGTGACACCATCGTGCTGGCGATGACGCCCGAGTACCTGCAGTCGGTCGGCCTGCTGCCCAAGCAGGCGGTCAGCGCGCAAACCCGCCTCAACGCGCAGATGCACATGGCGCTGTCCAAGATCGCGTTCCTGCCGTTCGGGCTGATGATCGACCGCTGGCGCTGGGGCGTGTTCGACGGCTCGATCAAGCCGGACCGCTACAACCAGGCCTGGTGGCAGCTCAAGGCGCGCTACCAGGGCGTGGCGCCGGCCACGCCGCGCGGCGAGGAGTTCTTCGACCCCGGCGCCAAGTACCACGTGCCGGCCAATACGCCGTACACCCGCTACTTCATCGCCCACATCCTGCAGTTCCAGTTCTACAAGGCGCTGTGCCAGGCCGCCGGCTGGCAGGGCCCGCTGAGCCAGTGCAGCTTCGCCGGCAGCAAGGCCGCCGGGCAGAAGTTCTGGAGCATGATGGAAAAGGGTTCCAGCCAGCCCTGGCAGGCCACCCTCAAGCAGATGACCGGCAGCGACCACCTCGACGCCGGCCCGCTGCTGGAATACTTCCAGCCCCTGCAGGCCTGGCTGGCCGAGCAGAACGAAGGCCAGCAATGCGGCTGGCAGGCCGAGCCCGGCGCCGGCCGCTAGCGATTGATCCGGCCGTGCTTCGGAGCGCACCGCAGGGGCGCGATGGGGCTTTCGCGCAAAGCGCCATCGCGCCCCTGCAGTGCGCTGCTGCGATCCAGGCAGCGGGATCGATGAAGCATCGAGGGCAGGCTTTTGCGGGAATGACGGACCATGCGCTTGTGCGGCGCATCATCGGGCGGGCGCTGGCCGGTGGCATGATCGTCGGCCACCGATCCACTGCGCAGACACGTGACCGCTCCGATCCGCGGCAAGGCCACTTCGCTGGACATCGCCCACCTGGCCGGGGTGTCGCAGCCGACGGTCTCGCGCGCGCTGCGCGGCAGCCCGGTGGTCAGCGAGGACACCCGCCGGCGCATCCTGGCCATCGCCGAGCAGCTGCACTACAAGGTCGACAAGAACGCCTCCAACCTGCGCACCCAGCTCAGCGGCACGCTGGCGCTGCTGTTCTTCGAGGACCCGGCGCCGGACGATTCGGCGATCAATCCGTTCTTCCTGTCCATGCTCGGCTCGATCACCCGCGCCTGCGCGCTGCACGGCTACGACCTGCTGATCTCCTTCCAGCAGCTGTCCGAGGACTGGCACGTGGACTACGCCGACAGCAAGAAGGCCGACGGCCTGATCCTGCTCGGCTACGGCGACTACCTGCAGGCGCGCGCGCGGCTGGAACGGCTGCAGCAGCAGGGCACCCGGTTCGTGCGCTGGGGCGCGGTGCTGCCCGACCAGCCGGGGGTGTCGCTGGGCTGCGACAACCTGCAGGGCGGGCGCGACATGACCGCCCACCTGCTCGCGCGCGGGCGCCGCCGGATCGCCTTCCTCGGCCACGCCTCGGCGCACTACCCGGAGTTCCAGCAGCGCTACCGCGGCCACGCCGAGGCCCTGGCCGCCGCCGGCCTGCGGCCCGACCCGGCCCTGCAGGTGGACGCCGAGACCAGCGAGCAGGCCGGCCACCAGGCCGCGCTGGACCTGCTCGAACGCGGGGTGCCATTCGACGCGGTGTTCGCCGCCAGCGACCTGATCGCGATCGGCGCGATGCACGCGCTGGCCGAGCGCGGCCTGCGCATACCGCAGGACGTGGCGGTGGGCGGCTTCGACGACATCCCGCTGGCGCGCTTCGTCAACCCGGCGCTGACCACCATCCAGCAGGACACCCGCCAGGCCGGCATGCTGCTGGTCGACGCCCTGCTACAGCAGGTGCACGGCCAGCCGGCCGAGAGCCAGACCATCCCGGTGAGCCTGGTCGTGCGCGAATCGACCGGCGCGGAATGAGGGCTTGCGGCGGGCCTCGATCCGCCGCGTGAATCGCAGGAACGCACCGCAGGGGCGCGATAAGGCTTTCGCGCGAAAGCCCCATCGCGCCCCTGCGGTGCGCTCCTACGGGCAGCGGCGGGTGCGCGCCATCTGTTCGGCCAGCCTGGCCAGCAGTTGCGGCTGGTCCAGCGCGCGCTCGAACAGCAGCACCCGCACGCCGTGCGCCGGCACCGGCAGCGCAGCGGCGTCCGCGGCCAGCTGCACGGTGGTGCCGTCGAAGGCGTCGCGCCACGACCCCGGCTGCAGCGGCCCGGCCAGCGCGACCGTCGCCGGCGCGTCGCCCTTGTTGAGCAGCACCAGCGCGGTCTGGGTGACGCCCTGGTGCTGGTAGACGCGGTAGAACGCGGCCTGGTCGCCCTTGAGCAGCAGCAGGTACTGCAGACCGCGCTGCAGCGCCGGGGTGTCGCGGCGCAGCGTGGTGATGCGCCGCAGGTTGCGGTAGATCGGGCTGGACGGCGCGGCGTCGATGCGCGCCTGGCCGTAGTAGTTGCGGTTGCCGGCGTGCTCGGCGCGGCCGCGCATGAAGCCGGTCTCCGAGCCGTAGTACACCGCCGGGATGCCGCGCGCGGTGAACAGCCAGTTGTGGGCGTCGATGAAGCCGGCGTCGCTGGCGTCCAGGCGCGCCATGTCGTGGTTGTCGTAGAAGGTCACCAGGTCGTACGGGTTGGCGTACGGGCCGTCGCTCAGGTACAGCGGCTGCTCCAGCTCGGTGAAGTCGCTGCCAGCCTTCTCGAAGGTCTGCTGCAGCTTCAGCCGCAGCGGGAAGTCGAGCACGCTGTAGGGCCCGTTGCGGTCCAGGGTGAAGCTGGCGTCGAACGCGGCGTCGTAGTTGAACGACTCGCCGAACATGAAGAAGCCCGGGTGCCTGGCGCGGATGCGCTCGGCGAACTTCTTCCAGAAGCTGTGCGGCATCCAGGCGATGGTGTCCACCCGGAACGCCGCCGCGCCCTGCTCCAGCCACTGCTCGTAGGCGCCGGCCAGGTAGTCCAGCACCGCCGGGTTGTCCTCCGCCAGGTCGGACAGCTGGGCCAGGTTGCCGCCGGTGTTGTAGAAGGCGTGCAGCGGGTTGTGCCGGGGGTCGAGCTTGTCCGGCGGCAGGTTCTGGTGGTCGGCCAGCAACTTGCCGTCCTGGTCGAAGATCTGCCCGAACTGCGGCTGCGCCCTGGGCATGCCGAAGGCCGGCGAGCCGTGGTTGCCGACGATGTCCAGCACCACGTCCAGCCGCTGCCGCTTCATCGCCGCGGTGAAGCCGGCGAAGTCCAGGCCCGGGCTCGGCAGGTGCTCGTCGAGCCGGTAGAAGTTCACCCCCCAGTAGCCGTGGTAGCCGGCCTTGCCGCGGTCGCTGAGCGCGCTGCCCCAGGTGGCCGGGTCGCCGCCGGTGAAGGCCTGGTCCGGGTTGTCGACGATCGGCGTCACCCATACCGCGGTGAAGCCCATGCCGCGGATGTAGCCGGCGTTGTCGACGATGCCCTTGAAGTCGCCGCCGAGGTAGCCGAGGTTGTCCTGCTCGCCGGCCGGCGCGCCCGGGGTGGGCAGGTCGAAGGTCGGGTGTTCGCCGCCCTGGTCGCGGTGGTCGTTGGAGGGATCGCCGTCGACGAAGCGGTCGGTCATCACGAAGTAGATCGACTGGCTGGCGAAGGGTTCGAGCGTGCCGTAGATCTCCTGCGGCGCGGCCGGTTGCTGCGCGCCCGCCGCACCGGCGGCGACCAGCAGGGCGAGCGCAAGCAGCGCGGGGCGAATGCATGCGGTCATCGGGCGTTCTCCGTGGCAGGTTCGCGCAGGCGCAGGGTGAGCAGGGCGGCGACCAGCAGGCTGCCGCCGCCGACCGCCAGCGCATTGACCGGCGCGCCGCCGAGCACGCTGCGCAGCATCAGCCCGAGCACGCTGGCCGCGACCAACTGCGGGATGACGATGAAGAAGTTGAAGATGCCCATGTACAGGCCCATCTTGCGCGCCGGCACGCTGTCGGACAGCAGCGCGTAGGGCAGCGACAGGATCGAGGCCCAAGCGATGCCCACCCCGATCATCGAAGCCAGCAGCCAGCGCGGCTCGCGCACGCACAGGAAGGACAGCAGGCCGAGCCCGCCCAGGCACAGGTTGAGCGCGTGCGCGCCGCGCAAGCCGAGCCGGCGCGCCAGCACCGGGATGGCGATCGCCGCCAGCGCGGCGAAGCCGTTGTAGGCGGCGAACAGCACGCCCACCCAGTTGGCGCCTTCGTTGTAGGCCGCCGAAGTGGTGTCGCTGCTGTGGTAGAGCGCGCTGGCCACCGCATCGGTGGTGTAGATCCACATCGCGAACAGCGCGAACCAGGAGAAGAACTGCACCCACGCCAGTTTGCGCATGGTCGCCGGCATGGCCAGCAGGTCGTCGACGATGACCGCGTACATGCCGCCGGCGCGCGCCCTGCCCCGCCCCAGCAGCAGCACGCCGAATACCGCCACGCCGCCGCCGAGCAGGTACAGCTGGCGGTCCAGGGCCAGGCCGGCCACCAGCGCGCAGGCCAGCAGGCCGGCCAGCGCGCAGGCGCCGCCGAGCAGCAGGCGCGCGCGCACGGCCGGCGCCACGCTTGCTTCCCGTCCGGCCGCGGCCGCGTCGTGGCGCTCGAGTTCGGCCGGCGGCGGCTCGGGCGTGGTCAGCACCGTCCACAGCATCGCCAGCACCAGCACCGCGCCACCGACGTAGAAGGCATAGCGCACGCTGTCCGGCACCTGCCCGGCGGCGGCGGTGTTGGCCACGCCCAGGCGGGTCAGCAGCCACGGCAGCAGCCCGGCCACCACCGAGCCGACGCCGATGAAGAAGCTCTGCATGGCGTAGCCGGCCGGGCGCTGGCGCTCCGGCAGCAGGTCGCCGACGAAGGCGCGGAACGGCTCCATCGAGACGTTGATCGAGGCGTCCAGCACCCACAGCAGGCCGGCGGCGATCCACAGCGCCGGCGAATGCGGCATCGCCAGCAGCGCCAGGGTGGCCAGCAGCGCGCCGCCGAGGAAGTAGGGACGGCGCCGGCCCAGCCGGGTCCAGGTGCGGTCCGAGCAGTAGCCGACCACCGGCTGCACCAGCAGCCCGGTCAGCGGCGCGGCCATCCACAGCACCGGGATCTGCTCCATCGGCGCGCCGAGAGTGTGGAAGATACGGCTGACGTTGGCGTTCTGCAGGGCGAAGCCGAACTGGATGCCGAGGAAGCCGAAGCACATGTTCCAGATCTGCCGGAACGACAGCGGGCGTTGCGAAGTCATGGAGTTGTTCGACGGACGCACTGTATCCCCAGCGCCGGGCACGCCGCCATCGCGACGTGGCGCCATGGTGACGCGCGCGCCGCGGCTTGCCATGCTGCACTGCAAACAGACGCGCGACCCGCCGGCGACCGCAAACCGCGCCCGCCGCCGCCATCGCCCGGATGCGCCGGAGCGCTGTTTCCAAGCGGTTTCGTGCGTTCTGCGGCGGCGCCCGCCAGGGCCGCGGGCGGCAGCGCGCGGGTCGCTGCGCGGCGCGCCCGCGCATACGTATTCATGCCCGTGCATGCCACGCCGCGCACGACAGCCCGCCGGCCAGGTGGAATAGTGGCGCCCGTTTCGGCGGCGCCCCGCATGCGCCGCCCGCGAGGGAGGAACGACGATGCAGCACTGGTGGCGCGGCGCGGTGATCTACCAGATCTACCCGCGCAGCTTCATGGACAGCAACGGCGACGGCATCGGCGACCTGCCGGGCATCGTGGAGAAACTGGAGCACGTGGCCGCGCTCGGCGCCGACGCGATCTGGATCTCGCCGTTCTTCCCCTCGCCGATGGCCGACTTCGGCTACGACATCGCCGACTACCGCGGCGTGGACCCGATGTTCGGCACCCTGGAGGACTTCGACCGGCTGCTGCACAAGGCCCACGGGCTGGGCATCAAGGTGATGATCGACCAGGTGCTCAGCCACTGCTCGGACCAGCACGCCTGGTTCCAGGAAAGCCGGCTCAGCCGCGACAACACGCGCGCGGACTGGTTCGTGTGGGCCGACCCGAAGCCGGACGGCAGCCCGCCCAACAACTGGATGTCGATATTCGGCGGCGTGGCCTGGCACTGGGAGCCGCGCCGCGAGCAGTACTACCTGCACAACTTCCTGGCCGCGCAGCCGGACCTGAACTTCCACAACCCGCAGGTGCAGGAAGCGGTGCTGGACAACGTGCGCTTCTGGCTGGACCGCGGCGTGGACGGCCTGCGCCTGGACGCGATCAACTTCTGCTTCCACGACCGGCTGCTGCGCGACAACCCGCCCAAGCCGAAGGAACTGCGGGTGGGCCGCGGCTTCAGCGCCGACAACCCCTACGCCTACCAATACCACTGGTACAACAACACCCGCCCGGAGATGCTGCCCTTCCTCGGCCGCCTGCGCGCGCTTATGGACTGCTACCCGGACGTGGCCGCGCTCGGCGAGATCTCCTCGGAGGACTCGCTGGCCACCACCGCCGAGTACACCGCGCCGGGGCGGCTGCACATGGGCTACAGCTTCGAGCTGCTGGTCGAGGACTTCAGCGCCGGCTACATCCGCGCCACGGTCGAGCGGCTGGAGGCGGGCATGCAGGGCGGCTGGCCGTGCTGGGCGGTATCCAACCACGACGTGGTGCGCGCACTCACCCGCTGGGGCGGCGAAGGCGACGACGACTTCGCCGCCCAGTTGGTGGCGCTGGTATGCTGCCTGCGCGGCTCGGTGTGCCTGTACCAGGGCGAGGAACTGGGCCTGGCCGAGGCCGACGTGCCCTACGAGCGCCTGCAGGACCCCTACGGCAAGGCGTTCTGGCCCAACTTCAAGGGCCGCGACGGCTGCCGCACGCCGATGCCGTGGAGCGATGCGGCGCACGGCGGCTTCAGCGGCCACGAGCCCTGGCTGCCGGTACCGGCCGAGCACGTCGCCCGCAACGTGCAGGCGCAGCAGGCCGATCCGCATTCGGTGCTGCAGCGGGTGCGCGCGTTCCTGCACTGGCGCCGGCGGCAGCCGGCGCTGGTGGAAGGCGGGATCGAGTTCCTCGACGCGCCCGAGCCGGTGCTGGCGTTCGTGCGCACGCATCCGGCCGGCGATCGCCTGGTGGCGTTCAACCTGTCCGCGCAGGCGGTGGACTGGCCGCTGCCCGACGGGCTGGCGCCGGGCCTGATCGAACTGCCGGGCGGCGTCGCGGCGAAGCTGCATGGTGCGACCCTGCAGCTGCCCGCACGCGGCATCGCCCTGGCCGCGCTGGAACCACGCGCGTAGGAGCGCACCGCAGGGGCGCGACGGCTTTCGCGCGAAAGCCATCGCGCCCCTGCGGTGCGCTCCTACGGACGATGCATGCAGGAACGGCCCCATGGCCGCGACGAGCGCGCGCCGGCCGTTGCGCATCGCAGCAGGCATGCCTGCGCGGCACGCCGCGCGCGGCGCATCGCCATGAATACGTATGCGCGCATCGGCCCACGGCGCGATGCGCGACTACCATGGCCGCCCATTCCGGCATGCACACCGCATGCACGCCGCAACGCAGCACACAATCTGACCAAGACAACATTCGACTGGAGGGGAAGATGTTGTATCCGAAACACAATCTGCTGTGCGTCGCGCTGGCCTCGGCCATCGCCCTGAGCTCGCATGCCGCGTCCGCCCAGGACGCCGCCACCACCGACACCGATACCAGCGTGGCCAAGGAACAGGCGACCAACCTGGACAAGGTCACCGTCACCGGCATCCGCCGCGCGATCGCCGCCTCGATCGACACCAAGCAGACCGAAGACACCATCGTCGAGGCGATCTCGGCCGAGGACATCGGCAAGCTGCCCGACGCCAGCATCGCCGACTCGCTGGCGCGCCTGCCCGGCCTGACCGCGCAGCGCTACGGCGGGCGCCCGCAGGAGATCAACATCCGCGGCTTCGCCGGCGACTTCTCCACCGCCCTGCTCAACGGCCGCGAGCAGGTCAGCTTCGGCAACAACCGTGGCGTGGAGTTCGACCAGTACCCGTCCGAGCTGATGAGCCAGGTGGTGGTGCACAAGACCACCAGCGCCGAGCTGGTCGGCCAGGGCCTGTCGGGCACGGTCGACATGAAGACGGTGCGCCCGCTGGACTACGGCAAGCGCGCCGTCGCGCTCAACGCGCGCGGCGACATGAACCGCCTGGGCAGCCTGAAGGACTACGGCAACCGCCTGAGCGCCTCCTACATCGACCAGTTCGCCGACAACACCTGGGGCATCGCGCTGGGCATCGCCCACATGGACAGCCCCGGCCAGAGCCAGCAGTACGAATCCTGGGGCTACAGCAGCGGCATCATCGGCGGCGGCAACGCCTATCGCTCGAACATCGACAACAAGCGCGACGGCGTGATGGCCACCGTGCAGTTCAAGCCCAACGACGGCTTCGAGTCCACCCTCGACCTGTTCTACTCGCGCTTCAAGCGCGAGGAGGACAAGTGGGGCCTGCAGTACGGCCTGGCCTACGGCAGCGGCTCCACCCTGGACAGCGCCACCTACCAGGACGGCACCACCGTGTCCTCGCACTGGAGCGACATCTCGCCGGTGGTGGTTCGCAACGACTACGACGCCACCGACGACAAGCTGTTCTCGCTGGGCTGGAACAACAAGATCGCCATCAACGACCACTGGACCGCCACCACCGACGTCAGCTACTCGCGCGCCCATCGCCGGGAGACGGTGCTGGAAACCTACGCGGGCCTGGCCGGCGACGCCAGCGACAGCGGCAGCTTCGTCTACAACAGCAACGGCTGGTACGACAGCTACCTCGACGCCGACTACGGCGACGCCTCGAACCTGACCTTCTACGACCCGGGCAGCTGGGGCGGCGATCGCGCCCAGGCCGGCTACCTGAAGTACTTCCAGGTCAAGGACACGATCTCGGCCGCGCGGCTGGATCTGTCGCGCAGCTTCGACACCGGCTTCGTCAGCAGCCTGTCGTTCGGCGCCAACATCACCGATCGCCGCAAGAGCCGCGCCTCCACCGAGTACACCCTGTGCACCACCGCGGCCTGCACCGAGAACGTGGAGCTGGCCATCCCGACCCAGTACATCGTCGGCACCTCCTTCAACTTCGCCGGCATCAGCCGGGTGCTGCACCTGGACGCGCTGAGCATGCTCAACGACGGCGTGTTCTACCTGCTCGGCAAGACCACCTCGGACATCAACAACAAGAACTGGGAGGTCGACGAGAAGGTCGGCACCGTCTACGCCCAGCTCAACCTCGACGCCGACCTGGGCCCGGTCACGCTCAAGGGCAACGTCGGCATCCAGGCGGTGAACGTCGACCAGTCCTCGGAGGGCATCGTCACCTTCGAAGGCAGCGCACTGGGCGACAGCAACAGCGACAGCATCTCCTACACCAACTACCTGCCCAGCATGAACCTGGCCTTCGGCTTCGCCGCCGACCAGTTCGTGCGCCTGGGCGCGGGGCGGCAGATGGCGCGCCCGCGCATGGACCAGCTGGCGGCCAATTCGGTGTTCAGCTACGACACCAGCAAGCAGCGCTGGACCGGCAGCGGCGGCAACCCCAGGCTCAAGCCCTGGCTGGCCGACGCCTACGACCTGTCCTACGAGAAGTACTTCGCTGACAACAAGGGCTACGTCAGCGCCGCCTACTTCTTCAAGGACCTGAAGACCTACATCTACGACCAGACCCTCGCCTACGACTTCAGCCAGGTGGTGTCCGCCGCGACGCTGGCCCAGTACTCTTCCAGCACCACCGGCCAGTACACCCAGCCGGTCAACGGCACCGGCGGCAAGATCCAGGGCTACGAGCTGGCGGTGTCGGTGCCGCTGGACATGCTGTGGGCGCCGCTGGAAGGCTTCGGCATCGTCGCCAACTACTCCAACACCAGCAGCCAGATCCACCCCAACGGCCCGGGCACCACCGAGCCGCTGCCGGGCCTGTCCAAGTACGTCTCCAGCGTCACCGCCTACTACGAGCGCTACGGCTTCTCGGCCCGCATCAGCAGCCGCCATCGCTCGGAGTTCCTCGGCGAGGTCGAAGGCTACGGCGGCGACCGCGAGCAGGTGATGTTCAGCAAGGAAACGGTGACCGACCTGCAGCTCGGCTACGCCTTCCAGAGCGGCCGCCTGGCCAACCTGTCGCTGCTGCTGCAGGTCAACAACCTGGAGAACGAGCCGTTCCGCTCCAACAACAACTCGCTCAACGTGCAGGTCAACAAGTATTACGCCTACGGCCGCACCTACCTGTTCGGGGTGAACTACCGGTTCTGACGGACTTGCCCCTCCCCTTGCTCGCGCGGCGGGCAAGGGGAAGCCGGGAGGGGGCTTTGGGGCATACCCCCGCGAAGGCGGGGCAGGCTCTGCGGTGCGCTCCTGCGAAACACGGGCCGCACCGGCGCGTCTACCGGCGCCGCCAGCGTCTATAATCGCCGGGCAATCCGGTGGGAGAAGCGGGGCGACCCGCTGCCGAAGGCGCAACCGCCCGCAATCGCTCAGGCCCGATACCACCATACGCGGCACAACTCTGGAGAGACCGGCCCGCCCCCGTGGCGAGCGCCGGCGCCGAAGGGGCACGAAGCGGCCGGCAGCGCGCTTCCAAACTCTCAGGCAGAAGGACAGAGGGGCATCTTCCGGACCACCTGCCGGTGGCCGGCCCCCTGCGCCCGCCGGATTCCCGCCATGCCCCAGACCTGCCCTTCGCTGCGCGAGCTCGAACAGCACGACGCCTTCGTCGCCCGCCACATCGGCCCCAACGACGCCGAGATCGCGCAGATGCTGCGCGTGGTCGGCCACGATTCGCTCGACGCGCTGACCGACGCCATCGTCCCGGCCAACATCAAGTCGCCGGCGCCGCTGGCCCTGCCGGACAGCGCGACCGAGGAAGAGACGCTGGCGAAGATCCGCGCGATCGCGCACGCGAACCAGGTGTTCCGCAGCTTCATCGGCCAGGGCTACTACGGCACCCACACCCCGCCGGTGATCCTGCGCAACGTGCTGGAGAACCCGGCCTGGTACACCGCCTACACCCCGTACCAGGCGGAGATCTCGCAGGGCCGGATGGAGGCGCTGATCAACTTCCAGACGATGTGCGCCGACCTGACCGGGATGGAGATCGCCAACGCCTCGCTGCTGGACGAGGCCACCGCCGCCGCCGAGGCGATGACCCTGGCCAAGCGCTCGGCCAAGTCGAAGTCGAACGTGTTCTTCGTCGACGACGCGGTGCACCCGCAGACCCTGGAAGTGCTGCGCACCCGCGCCGAGCCGCTGGGCATCGTGATCGAGACCGGCACGCCGGAACAGACGCTGCAGGCCGAGTGCTTCGGTGTGCTGCTGCAGTACCCGGACAGCTTCGGCCGGCTGCACTTCGACACGGCCGGCGACTACCGGGCGCTGGCCGAGGCGGTGCACGCACGCGGCGGCCTGGTCGCGGTGGCCACCGACCTGCTGGCGCTGACCCTGCTCGCCGCGCCCGGCGAATGGGGCGCGGACATCGTGGTCGGCAACAGCCAGCGCTTCGGAGTGCCGTTCGGTTTCGGCGGCCCGCACGCGGCGTTCATGGCCTGCCGCGACGCCTACAAGCGCTCGATGCCCGGCCGCCTGATCGGCGTCTCGGTCGACAGCGCCGGCAACCCGGCCTACCGGCTGACCCTGCAGACCCGCGAGCAGCACATCCGCCGCGAGAAGGCCACCTCCAACATCTGCACCGCGCAGGTGCTGCTGGCGGTGATGGCCTCGATGTACGCGGTCTACCACGGCCCGGAAGGGCTGGTGCGGATCGCCCGCCGCACCCACCGGATGGCCGCGATCCTGGCCGCCGCGCTGCGCGGCGCCGGCGTCGAGGTCGGCGAGCGCTTCTTCGACACCCTGCACGTCAAGGGCGTCGACGCCGCGGCGATCCACGCCCGCGCCGAGGCCGCCGGCATCAACCTGCGGCCGATCGACAGCGAGGCGCTGGGCATCAGCCTGGACGAGACCACCACCCGCGCCGACCTGGCCGCGCTGGCCGGCGTGTTCGGCGCCGCGATCGACATCGACGCGCTCGACGCCGCCACCCCCGACGCGCTGCCGCCGGGCCTGCTGCGCACCAGCGCGTTCCTGCGGCATCCGGTATTCAACAGCCACCACAGCGAGCACGAGCTGCTGCGCTACCTGCGCGCGCTGGCCGACAAGGACCTGGCGATGGACCGCACGATGATCCCGCTGGGCTCGTGCACGATGAAGCTCAACGCCACCGCCGAGATGATCCCGGTGACCTGGCCGGAGTTCGCCGCGATCCACCCGCTGGCGCCGGCGCCGCAGTGGGCCGGCTACCGCCAGCTGATCGACGAGCTGGAGGCGATGCTGGTCGAATGCACCGGCTACGACGCGGTCAGCCTGCAGCCGAACTCCGGCGCCCAGGGCGAATACGCCGGCCTGCTGGCGATCCGCGCCTGGCACCGCTCGCGCGGCGAGGGCCACCGCGACATCTGCCTGATCCCCGAGTCGGCGCACGGCACCAACCCGGCCTCGGCGCAGATGTGCGGAATGAAGGTGGTGGTGACCAAGTGCGACGGCAACGGCAACGTCGACGTCGACGACCTGCGCGCCAAGGCCGAGAAGCATTCGGCCAACCTGGCCGCGCTGATGATCACCTACCCGTCCACCCACGGCGTGTTCGAGGAGGCGATCGTCGAGATCTGCGAGATCGTCCACGCCCACGGCGGCCAGGTCTACACCGACGGCGCCAACATGAACGCGCTGGTCGGCGTGGCCAAGCCGGGCAAGTGGGGCTCGGACGTGTCGCACCTGAACCTGCACAAGACCTTCTGCATCCCGCACGGCGGCGGCGGCCCGGGCGTCGGCCCGTGCGCGGTCAAGTCGCACCTGGCGGAGTTTCTGCCGAAAACTTATGCCGGCATCCATGCCGGCGGCGCTCAGGATGAGCGCACTAGCCACGGCGGCATGGTCTCGGCGGCCAGCTTCGGCTCGGCCTCGATCCTACCGATCAGCTGGATGTACATCGCGCTGATGGGCGCCGCCGGCCTGCGCAAGGCCACCCAGGTGGCGCTGCTCAACGCCAACTACATCGCCAAGCGCCTCAGCGCCCACTACAGGACCCTGTACACCGGCCGCAACGGCCTGGTCGCGCACGAATGCATCCTCGACGTGCGGCCGCTGGAGAAGGCCACCGGGATCGGCGCCGAGGACATCGCCAAGCGCCTGATCGACTTCGGCTTCCACGCCCCGACCCTGAGCTTCCCGGTCGCCGGCACGCTGATGGTCGAGCCGACCGAGAGCGAGTCGCTGCACGAGCTGGACCGCTTCGTCGACGCGATGATCCAGATCCGCGAGGAGATCGCCGCGGTCGAGGACGGCCGCCTGGACCGCGAGGACAACCCGCTCAAGCACGCCCCGCATACCGCCGCGCAGGTCAGCGCCTCGCAATGGGCCCACGCCTACCCGCGCGAGCTGGCCGCCTTCCCGCTGCCCACGCTGAAGCAGGCCAAGTACTGGCCGCCGGTGGCGCGGGTGGACAACGTCCACGGCGACAAGAACGTGTTCTGCGCCTGCATCCCGGTGGATGCGTACAAGGAGAACGCCAGCACGGCGTAGGTCGCGCCGGCTCCCGCCGTGGCGGTTGCACCGACCGATTCGCCGCCGCGGGCGGGCTATGCTGGCCGTCCGCCCCTCGCCCGCCGCACCGCGATGACCCCGCCGATCGCCCGCCTGCTGCTGCTCGCCGCCGCGTTCGTCCTCGCAGCCGCGCTGCCCGCGCTTGCCGGCGCCGGCAAGCGCGATGTGCCGGCGTTCGAACTGGTCGCGCTCGGCGTCGAAGGCGGTCTGCACGACGGCGACCTCAGCGCCTGGCTGGTGCGCGCGCCGGGCGACCCGCGCTACCTCGCCCTGGATGCCGGCACCCTGCTGCCGGGCATCGAGCGGGCGCTGCGGCAAGGGGCCTTCGGCGCCCCGCCGGCCGCCGCGGAGACGACCGCGACCGCCAGCCAGATCCTGCGCGAGCGCATCGCCGGCTACTTCATCAGCCATCCGCACCTGGACCATGTCGCCGGTCTGCTGATCGCCGCCACCGACGACACCCGCAAGCCGGTCTACGGCCTGGCCTCGACCTTGCAGGCGCTGTCGGACGACTACTTCAACTGGAGCGCCTGGCCGAACTTCGCCGACCGCGGCGCGGCCCCGGCGCTGGGCCAGTACGCGCTGCGCGACGAACAACCCGGGCAGTGGTTCGCGATCGCGGACACCTCGCTGCAGGGCCTGCTGTTGCCGTTGCAGCACGACCGCATGACCTCCTCGCTGCTGCTGGTGCGCAGCGGCGATGCCTACCTGGCCTACTTCGGCGACACCGGCGCGGACGCGGTCCAGCACAGCGAGCGGCTGGCCGCGGCGTGGCGGCGGCTGGCGCCGCTGCTGCGCGCCGGCACGCTCAAAGCGCTGGTGATCGAAGCCTCCTATCCCGACGACGTGGCCGACGACAAGCTGTTCGGCCACCTCACCCCGCGCTGGCTGCTGCGCGAGCTGCACGCCCTGGCCGCGCAGGCCGGCGGCGACGCGGCGCTGCGCGGCCTGCCGGTGGTGGTCACCCATATCAAGCCTTCGCTGCAGCCCGGCCGCGACACCCGCGCGCTGATCCAGGCGCAGCTGCACGCCGGCAACGACCTGCAGGTGCGCTTCGTGCTGCCCCGGCAGGGCGAGCGACTGGTGTTTCCCTGATCCACGGCGGAATGCACGACCCTCGTCCCGCATGCGATTGATCCAACGCAAGGCGCGCGCCAGGCGCGCTAACTAGACTCGCGGTATGTCCCATACGGAGCACCGCCATGCGCCTGGCCCTCGATCATGTCTTCGACTTCTGCCAGCAGGTGCTGGTGACGCTGGCCACGCCCGCGGACATCGCCGCCGACGTGGCCCATCACCTGGTCGAATCCGATCGCGCCGGCTATCCCAGCCACGGCGTTTCGATCCTGCCCAGCTACCGCGACGCACTGCGCGCAGGCGGCATCGTCGCCGACGCGCAGCCGGCGTGCCTGCGCGACGAAGGCGCGGTACTGGCCTGGGACGGCCGCCAGGGCTTCGGCCAGCACGTCGGCAAGCGCGTGCTCGAGGCCGGCATCGAGCGCGCCCGCCGCACCGGCCTGTGTGCGCTGACCCTGCGCGACAGCAACCACCTGGGCCGGCTGGGCAGCTATGGCGAACAGGCGGTCGCCGCCGGCATGGCCCTGCTGATGTTCACCAACGTGATCGGCCGCGGAGCGATGGTGGCGCCGTTCGGCGGCCGCCAGGCGCGCCTGACCACCAATCCGCTGTGCATCGCCCTGCCGATGCCGGACGGGCGCGCGCCGTTCGTGCTGGACATGGCCACCAGCCAGATGGCGATGAACAAGGTGCGCGTGCTCGGCGCGCGCGGCCAGCCCGTGCCCGCAGGCGTGCTGATCGATGCCGACGGCAATCCCAGCACCGACCCGGACGCGCTGCTGCGCCCGCCCGGCGGCGCGCTGCTGCCCTTCGGCGGGCACAAGGGCTACGGGCTGGGCGTGGCGGTCGAGCTGCTCGCCGGCCTGCTGTCCGGCGGCGGCACCGTGCAGCCCGAGCACCAGCACGGCAGCAGCTTCGCCATCAACAACCTGTTCGCGGTACTGATCGACCCGGCCCACTTCGCCGCGCACGACTATCTGCAGCGCGAAGCCAGCACCTACCTGGACTATCTGCTCAGCTGCGCACCACGGCCGGGCTTCGACGAGGTGGAATACCCAGGCCAGTTCGAAGCGCGCAACCGCGCCGCCAACGCCGACAGCATCCCGGTCGACGCACCGACCGTCGATGCGCTGGAAAAGATGGCGGCCGAACTGGGCATCGCCCCGCTCCGCGCAGCGGGTGGAGAATGATGCCGACGGCCGATGTGCCATCCGCGCGCAGCCTGGCGCACGCAAGCCGGGACCCGCACGGCGGCGGCGGCATCGAAACCGAGAGGAACCCCCATGGACCTGATCGCCGTGTTCACCACCGTCGCCGACGCCGCCCAGGCGCAGGCCATCGCCGACGCGGCGGTCGCACAGGGCCTGGCCGCCTGCGTGCAGACCGAACCGGTGCACAGCACCTACCGCTGGGCCGGCGCGCTCCGGCACGAGCCGGAGGTACGGCTGATGTTCAAGACCACGCGCGAGTGCTATCCGGCGCTGGAGCGGCTGGTCCTGGCCCTGCACCCCTACGAGTTGCCGGCGCTGTACGCGCTGCCGGTGACCACGGCGAGCGGCGCCTACCGCGACTGGGTCATCGCAGCCACTTCGCAGCCGACGCAGTAGTTCCCGCGCGCCGTCAGGCGTCCACGTCCTCCGCCGTCCTGCCGGCGCGGCCGCGATCCGGCGCCGCGCTCAGGCCGACAGGCTGGCGGCCTTCAGTTTCAGGATCTCGTCGCGCAGGCGCGCGGCGTCCTCGAACTCCAGGTCGCGCGCGTGCCGGTACATGCGTTCTTCCAGCGACTTGATCTCGACGGCGATCTGCTGCGCCGACATGCGCGCGTAGTCGGCGGTCGGCTCGGCGACCCGGCGCGCCCTGCCGCGCTTGGGCGCGGCGTCCTCCGCGCCCTCGCGCGCGCCTTCCAGGATGTCGTTGATCGGCCGCGCCACCGAGCGCGGCACGATGCCGTGCGCCTGGTTGTACTCGACCTGCTTGTGCCGGCGGCGGTCGGTCTCCTCGATCGCCGCGCGCATCGACGGGGTGACCCGGTCGGCGTACAGGATCGCCTTGCCGCGCAGGTTGCGCGCGGCGCGGCCGATGGTCTGGATCAGCGAGCCGGTCGAGCGCAGGAAGCCCTCCTTGTCCGCGTCCAGGATCGCCACCAGCGACACCTCGGGCATGTCCAGGCCCTCGCGCAGCAGGTTGATGCCGACCAGCACGTCGAACTTGCCCAGGCGCAGGTCGCGGATGATCTCCACCCGCTCGACCGTGTCCACGTCCGAGTGCAGGTAGCGCACCTTCACCCCGTGCTCGGACAGGTACTCGGTGAGGTTCTCGGCCATGCGCTTGGTCAGGGTGGTGACCAGCACGCGATCGCCCAGCGCCACCCGCGCGTTGATCTGCGAGAGCAGGTCGTCCACCTGCGAGGCCACCGGGCGGATCTCCACCTCCGGATCGACCAGGCCGGTCGGGCGCACCACCAGTTCGGTGATCTCGCCGGCCGACTCGCGCAGCTCGTACGGGCCGGGCGTGGCCGAGACGTAGATGCTGCGCGGCGAGCGCGCCTCCCATTCCTCGAAGCGCAGCGGCCGGTTGTCCAGCGCCGACGGCAGGCGGAAGCCGAACTCCACCAGGGTCTCCTTGCGCGAGCGGTCGCCCTTGTACATCGCGCCGATCTGCGGGATGGTCACGTGCGACTCGTCGACCACCAGCAGCGCGTCGGCCGGCAGGTAGTCGAACAGGGTCGGCGGCGGCTCGCCCGGCGCCTTGCCGGTCAGGTGCCGCGAGTAGTTCTCGATGCCGCTGCAGAAGCCGACCTCGGCCATCATCTCCAGGTCGAACTGGGTGCGCTGCGCCAGCCGCTGCGCCTCCACCAGCTTGTTCTGCGCGTACAGCTGCTCCAGCCGCTGCTTCAGCTCGATCTTGATGCTGTCCACCGCGCTCAAGGTGCGCTCGCGGGTGGTGGCGTAGTGGGTCTTGGGGTAGACGGTGTAGCGCGGGATCTTGCGCAGGGTCTCGCCGGTGATCGGGTCGAACACGGTCAGGTTCTCGATCTCGCCGTCGAACAGCTCGATGCGCAGCGCCTCCACGTCGCTCTCGGCCGGGTGCACGTCGATGACCTCGCCGCGCACGCGGAAGCTGCCGCGCTGCAGCTCGTACTCGTTGCGGGTGTACTGCAGGTCGGTGAGGTGGCGGATCAACTGGCGCTGGTCGATGTGCTCGCCGCGCGAGAGGATCAAGCGCAGCGACAGGTAGTCCTCCGGCGCGCCCAGGCCGTAGATCGCCGAGACCGTGCCCACCACGATCACGTCGCGCCGCGACAGCAGCGCCTTGGTCGCCGCCAGCCGCATCTGCTCGATGTGCTCGTTGATCGAGCTGTCCTTCTCGATGAAGGTGTCCGAGGACGGCACGTAGGCCTCGGGTTGGTAGTAGTCGTAGTAGCTGACGAAGTACTCGACCGCGTTGTGCGGGAAGAACGACCTGAACTCGCCGTACAGCTGCGCGGCCAGGGTCTTGTTGGGCGCCATCACCAGGGTCGGCTTCTGGACCTGCTGGATGACGTTGGCGATGGTATAGGTCTTGCCCGAGCCGGTCACGCCCAGCAGGGTCTGCCTGGCCAGGCCGTCCTCGAAGTTGGCGCTCAGTTTCTCGATCGCCTGCGGCTGGTCGCCGGCGGGGGCATAGGACGAGACGAGCTGGAAGCATTCTGCGGACACGGGCGACTCCTGGGCGACCTTCGAGTATAGCCAGCGGGCCGTCCGCGCCCGCTTCGGAAGATTCCTAGGCCGCGCCGGGAAGCCGGCCGATGGGCGCGCGCGAGCGGGTTCCGCAAGCTGGGGACGCCCTCCATGCGGACAAGGAATGCCCATGAACACCGGCACCTGCCAGCCGGCTGCGCGGCCCGCCCGCCGCCTGCCCCGCCGCGACCGCGGTTTCACCCTGGTCGAACTGATGGCCGTGGTCGGCGTGGCCACCCTCGGCATCGCCATCGGCCTGCCCTCCTTCGCCTCGCTGCTGCGGCGCGAACGCGACACGCTCGTGGCCAACCAACTGGCCTCGTACATGGCCTCGGCCCGCAGCACCGCCGTGACCTACCGCAAGCGCACCGCGGTCTGCCCCTACGACGGCCTGGGCGGCTGCCGCGACGGCAGCGACTGGAGCGGCGGCTGGATCATGTTCTACGACACCGACGGCGACCGCCAGCCCGACGACCCCACCGACATCATGCGCATCGAGCATCCGCCGAACGACCCGGAGCTGCGGATCGTCTCCAGCAGCGGCCGCCCACAGATCGGTTTCCTGCCCTCGGGCACCACCAACGGCAGCAACCTGACCCTGCGCATCTGCCGCAACGGCATCCTGCGCAAGGCCGTGATCGTGAGCCTGGTCGGCCGCACCCGAGTCGAGGACGCGGCGTCCAGGCCGTGCATGGAGTAATCCGAGTGCTGGCACAGCGCGAGGAGGAAAAGAAGCTGCTGGTGCGTGATAGCCTCGGTTGAAAAATAGGCTCGCCAAAAAATCTCTAAGCCGTTGGAGGAAATCGATGAAGTTCAGTTGTTTGCGTGCCGTCGCTATTGCTGCCCTCCTGGCCGCCATGCCGGCAACGTTATATGCGGAGGCGTCGCCGGCGCATCCTGCCGCTCAGCTTCCCATGCCGGCGGGCACCTACAAGGAGCCTTATCGCCCCGCTTACCATTTCACGCCGCCTCAGGCTTGGATGAATGATCCGAATGGCATGGTCTATTACAACGGTCAGTACCATCTATTTTACCAGTACCATCCCTACAGCAATGTCTGGGGGCCAATGCACTGGGGGCATGCTACCAGCGAGGACATGATCCATTGGGTCAATAAACCTGTGGCCCTGGCACCTGACTCCCTGGGCTTCATATTCAGCGGCAGCGCCGTCGTGGACTGGAATAACACAAGCGGCTTCGGAACCAAGGACAAGCCGCCGTTGGTCGCGATATTCACATACCACAATGACGCCTACAAACAGTCAGGGTTAAATCAGCCTCAAAACCAGGGGATCGCTTACAGTACGGACAACGGCGAGACCTGGACAAAATTCAAAGATAACCCGGTCTTGCTGGCGCCTGCTGGGAAGCCAGATTTCCGAGATCCGAAGGTCCGTTGGAATGAGGGTTCGAAATCCTGGATTATGACCTTGGCGGTAGGCGATCACACTGAGTTCTATGGATCACCTGACCTCAAGAAATGGCACTATCTAAGCCGGTTCGGCAGCGGCCTCGGCGCCCACGGTGGCGTATGGGAATGTCCGGACTTGCTGCCGATTAAGGTCGCGGAAACGGGGGAGACTAAGTGGCTCTTGCTGCAGAGCCTCAATCCAGGCGGGCCGAACGGTGGCTCCGCGACACAATATTTCATCGGTGACTTTGACGGGAAGGACTTCGTGCTCGATCCAAAGTTCGCTGCGCAACTGACGCAGGCTGGCCCGCAGTGGATTGATTGGGGGCGCGACAATTACGCGGGTGTGACCTGGTCAGACGTGCCGCAATCGGATGGTCGCGTTCTCATGCTCGGATGGATGAGCAACTGGGACTATGCGACGGTCGTGCCGACCACGGTTTGGCGGAGTGCTATGACCCTGCCACGCGAACTGACCTTGCACGTCGACGCCAACGGTTACGTCCTGCGATCGCTGCCTGTTGCTGAAGCTGGAAAGCTTGAAGGGGATACATACGAAGTTCAGCCTCAGTTGGTTTCGGGTGGGCTTCAGGGTTCTGTACCGGTCGAGGTCGTGACCCGATCCAAGACAGACGTGGAATTCGCACGACCCACGGAGGGAACCAAGGCTTATCTGGAGTTTTCGAACGAAAAGGGCGATCGTTATCAGGTCGGGTTCGACGGTTCGTCAGGCGTCTTTTTCAGCGACAGACGAACGTCGGGCGTAACTGAGTTTTCTGACAAGTTCGCCAAATCGGTCGATACCGCGCCCCGGCATTCGCGAGGCTCGAGCATCAAGATGACGGTATTTGTGGACCGGGACTCGGTTGAACTCTTTGCGGACAATGGTGCCACGGTGATGACCGAGTCAGTTTTTCCGCAAACGCCTTATTCCGTTGTGCGTCTAATCGTAGATGGTCATCCCGTATCGGTAGAGAAATTCAACGTCACAGAGTTAGGGGACATACATTAGATAGAGCAATGATCCAACCAATGTTTCCGAGATACAAAAATACTAATAATTGGCGGAAGATACATAAGGACGCCGATTTCAACAAGTTGCCACTCCATTTTATCGAGGTCGGAAAGCCGTATGACCGCCGCCGCTATCTGGTCGAATTGCACAAGGTGAAGCTGGTCACGACGCCGGAGAAACAAGCGCCTTTCCAATATTGGCATCAAGCTGCTCAGCTTCGGTCTCGAAAATGTTTATGCCCGCTCGTTCAGCGATCTTGTCACGGAACAGATTACAGGCCCCCTCCGGATGAAGGGGACTGGGCTTCAGTTTCCTGGAAAGATCAAAGTCTCCTAACGCAAGGCTATGGGCCGGGAGGTGGGTTTATGCCGCATACGTTGGTCAATGCCGACGCTTTTATTCCGATACCGAACACATGATGCGGTATGCCGCGTTGCCTGCCTGACGTACGATGACCATTTGTGGACGTTGGTTCTGTGGTACGCCGGGCGGAAATAACAAGGCGCTGTTCGCATTGGCTATGGACGGCGTCATGCGCAGATGGCTAATGCCAGCAACGCCGAGGCTTTTGCTCCATTGCGCCGGTTCCGGTCCAGTGCCCGGAACCAGCCCAGGTAGTGGGGCAGATAGGAAGTGGCCACGCCGCGAAAGCGCAGCATCCAGCCTTTCAGGCGGCTGTGGTAGACATTGACGTTCTGGATATGCCAGGCACCCCGGCGGCGCTCGCCTCGCAGGGTATTCAAGCCATGGGGTTCCAGTCCCAGGTCGCGGGCGGCCGCGGCCAGCATGGCGCTGCCATCGGTACACAGCACCGCATCGCTGGCCATGGCCTGGGGCAACACTTCCACCAGCCCGGCCTTGTTGGCCGAAGACAGCCCGAAGTCGGCATTTGCCTCAATGGCGCAGGCGCGCCAGTGGCGTACCCGTCAGACCGTTGAAGGTGATGCCGCAGGTTCGGCACTTGAACCGCTGCAGGCCACCGGCCTGGCCATTGCGCACCAGATGGACGCCCTGACAGGAAGGACACTGCGTGGGGGGCGTGCGCTGCACCATCAGTTCGGCCACGGCATCCTGCCCGGCCAATGCCTGCAACCGAGCCTGGACTTGGGTGCGCTGATGTGGGGTCAGGCTGGACAGACGCTCCAGCCAGCCGGTCAGTTCGCGGGGACGCATCAGAGCTGCTCCGCGCCCGAACCACTCGAGCTTGCAGCTTCACTTTGCGCACCGGCTCGCTCACAACCTGCGACTGTCACTACTCAATGCGAACAGCGCCAAGAAAAAGGCCCTGCACTGCTGCAAGACCTTGATCTTTAAGCCTAATTTTGGCGCCCGAAGTTGGACTCGAACCAACGACCCCCTGATTAACAGTCAAGTGCTCTAACCGGCTGAGCTATTCGGGCGGGGTTGCGGATGATAGCGGCCGCGGCGGGGCGTCGCAATACACGGGGCGATCTGCGGCCCACCGCGCGGCCCTGGCCCTGGCTGCGCGGCACGCGGCACGCGTGCATGCGGCTACCAGCATTCGGACATCGAGGCTCCGCTGGAGGTCTTCACGCCCACCTGGTTCAGGCTCAAGGTCCCGCACTTGTCCTTCCGCTGGTTGGCGCTGGCCGGGGTGGCGGTGAGGGTGAAGGTGGACTGGGTGGTGTTGAGCGCCAGCGTGTACTGGCTGACGGAAGCCGCCTCGCGCGGGGATTTCTCCGCCGGCAGGGCCAGCCCCGCATAGGTGTTGTTGACGGTGTGGAAACGCTCGGCCAGCTGGGCGTATTCGACCAGGTCGGCCTCCGCCTGCGCGCGCCACGCCTTGCGGACATGTTGCGAATACGACGGGTAGGCGATCGCCGCCAGCACCGCGATCACCATCACCACGATCATCAGCTCTATCAGGGTGAAGCCCTCGGCCCGGCAACGGATCGCGCCCGCGCCGGTCCGGCCGGTCCCCGCAACCTGCACCGGACTCATTTCAATTGCCTCCAGGACTGGCGGCCGCAGGCGCGGTAGGTCCGGAACGTATCGCCGGTGGAATTGGGCGCCAAGGTGGTGATGCATTGGCCGCTGCTCGAACTGTTGTTCAGCTGGGTCAGGAAGACGCTCAGGCTCAGCACCGGCGCGTTGTTGGCACTGCCCCCGCCGTCGCGGTTGCTGCTGAGCTTCACCGCGCCGCAATTGCTCGTGCAGATGGTCTTGCCGTTCGCATCGGCGATGCCGTCGATGGCGCCGAGGCCGGCCAGGGAGCCGACGCCGTACTGCCAGTTCTCGCCGCCGCCGCCGCAATCGCTGCCGGTGGTGGGCGTATAGGTCACGAAGTAGACGGTACTGCCCTGCAGGGTGGGCGTGCCGATGAAGCGCTCGCCCAGTTCGGTCGCGTTCTTCACCACCAGGTCGAGGTACCAGCCACGCTGGGTCGGGTAGTTCACCCCGGCGCCGCTGACGGTCCGCGCCTCGTAGCCGCTGTCGCCGCCGGCGGATGCATCGATCGTCTGCGCCACCAGATCGCTGCGTCCGGAAATCACGCTGCCGTTGTCGAGGATGCCGTACAGGCTCTGCACCGAGGTATCGGCGGTGTCGGCGGTGTCGGCGGTGTCGGCGGTGCCAAGATAGCGCCCGGTGCCGAAGTAGACCATCTCGCCGCCCCCCGGGCCGGCGGCCAGACGGATGCCACCGGTGATCGGCTGCGCCTTGCCGTCCGCGTCGACCGCACTGAACAGCGGCGCTCCGGCATAGGCGATGTTCCAGTTCGCCGGATCGGTGTCGGACAGGTCGAACTTCCAGACATGCCCCTGCAGATCGCCGCCGTAGACGGTGTCGGCCAAGCCGTTGACGTTCTTGAGCGCCACGCTGCGGATGTTGACCAGGCCATTCCTGCCGCAGTAGCCGCTCAGGCCGGTCTTCAGCCTGGCCAGGACCTGGCCGCTGCCGACGTCCACGGCATACAGGACCGCGCAGCCGTTGCCCGAGTCGGCGCCATTGCCGAACAGGGCGACGAAACGCGCGCCGCCGACGGCCGTCTTGACCGCCACCACCGCCTGCGCACCGAGCACCTGCCCCAGGTCGGCGTCGTTCTGCCCGGACAGGTCCCACAGCAGGCTGCCGGCCGACACCGAGGCCGGATCGTCCACATCGAGGGCGAACACCGAACCCCGCGGCAGGATCGCCGAGGACGCCGGCTTCTCCGCACCGCCCGCGCCGGTCGAACCGAGCACGACGGTATGCCACTGGCTGCCGTAATAGGCGTCGGCCACCGTCACCGGCCCGTCCACGTAGTACCGGTGCGCGTAGTCCGGATCGGCCAGTTCGCCGATGTGCCGCAGGGCCGAATGCGGAATGAAGCCGAACCGCTCCTTGCCGTCGGCGCCGTCGAAGGCGTGCAGCATGCCGTCGTTGGCGCCGACGTAGACGGTGGTGAGGTTGGCGGTCTTCTTGGCCGTCAGGTAGGCCGCATACGAAGTCCCCAGGGCCTTGAGGGCCGGATCGGAACTGAAGGACCACCATCCGGACCAGCCATAGTCGTCGCCCGCTGTCGACACCACCGGCGCGGAGTCGACGATGTCGCCCAGCGCCGACGAGCGCGTGCGGAAACCGGCGTCGGGGGCACCGCGCAGGTAGCCGACCAGGTTGTCGACCGTAGCGGCGGAAACGCTGCCGCCACCGGCGGTCAGCAGCCAGCCGGGGATGGTGCTGAAGCCCATCGCGGCCAGCTTGTCGGCCACCGAAGTCCCCGGGATCGAATCCGAGTCCTCGAACGCGCTCGCCGATGCGGCTGTCTCGACGGCGCCGTTCGCGTCCACGACGGTCGGCTGCGAGGTGGCGTAGATCTTGCGCGCGGCCGCCGTGGTCGCCGCCACTTTCAGGCCGTCCGACGCCTGCCACTTGAGCGCGCCGGGGATGCCGTCCGAGGAGACGGTCTTGGCCACGACATCGCCGGTCCAGTCGTTGTCGGCGCCGACGGCGAAGCTCGCATTCACGCTGAAGGTATCGGTCCCGACCGTCGTGCCCGAGGCGCCGCCGCCGACGTTCGAGCTGCCGGCATAGTCGAAGCTGTCGTCGCAGCGGCTGTCGATGCCGCCGACGTCGCCGGCGTCGCCTTCCTGCAGGTTGGTGTAGTCCGAATACGCCTTGTTGAACAGCTGCTCGTCGCGCGAGACCACCAGCATCATCGGCGGCGCCTTGTCGACGCCCAGGTACAACGGCGACTGCGCCAGCGCATAGTCGCCGGTACCGCCCACGGCGATGATCGCGATCCCGGCCAGGGCCGCGGCCAACGCCAGCGAGCGCAACCGCGGCGAGGCCGCCGCGCGGCGCAGGAACGAAACCTTCTTCATGGCCAATACACCGTCTGGATGACCGCCGTGGACGAGGCATCGATGTCCGAGGCGTCGTCGACATCGCTGGCCACGGCGGTGATCTCGTACACCGGATAGGAGGTCCGCTTGTTGGTCGCCTCGCCGCTGCCGGCATTGCTCTCCAGGCCGGAGCTGCAGCCGTCCATCTTGCGGACGTAGCGGGCGCCCTTGCCGGCCACCGCTTCAGCCCAGGCGATGGCGTTGAACGCAGCGGTGCAGTCGGCCGTGTCGACGCTGTAGCCGGTGGGATCGTCGGCGATGGCCCGCTCGATGCCGCGCGCGCTGCCTTCGGCATTCTGGAAGGCGCCGTTGGCGCGCATGTAGTTGGCGGCCATGCGCTCCTGCAGGCCCGACACCCGCATGCCGACCAGGCCGATCATGGCCAGCAGGATCAGCATGACCAGGGCGACGTAGAGCACCGCGCCGCGTTGGCCGCGCATGCCCTGCGCCGGCGTGGATCGCGACGGTCCTGGCTTCCTTGCGCAGGTGGGCTTCATGGCTTCAGTTCCCGAACAGACGATTCCGCAAAGCGACCGTGCTCTGGTAGACGTTGCGGTAACGCCCATCGGCCGGTGATGCGAAGCTGACGCCCTGGGCGACCAGGGCCGCGTCGGCGACCTGCGGCGCGACGGCGGAGGCAGGGTTCGGGCTGACCAGGACCAGTCCGATCTGCACCGATCCGACCCTGCGCCACGCGTCCGCGTCGCGGCCCAGGGTCGCGGCGGTGTACTGGCTGTCGATCGCCCCGGACGGCGCGGACGCGGCGGCGCTCGCCCGGTCCTGGCCATACAGCAGCTGCATGCTGGCAACGCCCTCGACCAGTTCCTCCTTGGTGTAGCTGCCGTCCTCCGTCCCGGGCGTGGCGACGTAGCGCAGGCGATAGAGCGCGGGCACGCCGGAGGCGTTCAGGCCGACGTAGTAGATCCGGCTTTCGGCCCGATAGAGCAGCGCCCCGGCGGCATACAGGTTGGCCGGCGCGGCATTGGCCTTCACCGCGGCGGCGGCGGCATCGCTGGCCTGGAAAATGGTGGCCGAATGGCAATTGCTGATGCCGAACAGGCCCGGGCTGGCGATGCCGCCGCGCAGCTTCTCCCAACTTGCCGCATCGGTATCGAGCGTATAGGTGCCGTCCGCGGCCGCGGCCGCGACGAAGGCGCCCTCCGGCGCCAGATAGCGCAGCACCAGGATGTCGCTGCCGTCCACGCGGTTGGCCAACGCCTTGGCGATCGCCGCCGGCAACGCCGGGCCGTACGCCGTCCCGCCCGTGGCCGGGACCGTTGCCAGCACGAGGGACTTGCCGGGTTCGGTACCGCTGGCTTCGTAGCCCTGGATGGAGAGGGCGAAATTAGCTGCGTAGTCGGCGGGATCGGAATCGACGTCGCTGACGTCCAGCGCGTTCTCGAACGCACCGTCGCTGCCCATGGCCTGCTCGAGGAACAGCGTCTGGTCGCTCTTGCAGCCGAAGTGGCCGACCATGCGGATGTCGCGCTGGAGAAAATCCAGGGCGAAACGGCCGTTCTCCTGGGTCCTGGAGACCCCTTCGGACAGCCTGTAGGAGGCCTTCGAGGCGGCGAAGATCTGCACCATCCCCAGCATCAGCAGGATGCCGAGCAGCAACGCGATCATCAGCTCGATCAGCGATAACCCCGCCGCGCCGCGCCGTCCGTTTGCGCAGGGTGCGGGGTTCATAGCCGGGTACTCGCGCCGAAACGGGTATCGCGGCTGCCTTCGACCCAGCGCTCGTCGCCCCAGGACACGCTGACCTCGATCTGGTCGCCGTTGCGCTCGACGACTCCGGTCGCGCCTTCGCCGAGCGCCTTGTACATCCGGCACCGCCAATTGCCCAGGTAATCGGCCGCGCTCATGCCGGCGCCGGTGGCCGGCTGGCAGGCATCGGCCGAACTGTCGAAGCTGCCGACATAGCGGGCGGCATCGGCACGATTGCTGCGGACCTGGTCGAGCAGGTCGTAGACCAGGTTGGTGGCCTGGGTGCGATGGTCGGCGCTCTGGGTGAAACGCAGGCTCATGCTCTGCAGCAGCGCGAAGCCGAGCAGGCCGAAGCCGAGCACGAGGATGGCGACCAGCACCTCGATCAGGCTGAAGCCACCTGCCGTCACCCAAGCGGGTGCGCGCGGAGCGGTCGAAGACATCATCTACCCTTCCTTGGCTAGAGATGGACGACCCTAATCCGCGGCCTCGCACATCGCCATACCGAAACCGACGGACGGCGCAACCGGGCAACCCAGCGGCTGCCTGCGCCCGATGGCGTGCGTCAGGTGACCACCCGGTAGCACGGCCGGTACTCGCCGGAAATCTTCATCCGGCGCTGCTCGACGAAGGCGCGCAGCAGGGCGTCCAGGGCCTCCATCATCCGCGCATCGCCGTGGATCTCGAACGGGCCGTACTGCTCGATCCGGCGCATGCCGTCCTCCTTGACGTTGCCGGCGACGATGCCGGAGAAGGCGCGGCGCAGGTCGGCGGCGATGTCCTGCGGGGCTCGCCCCTTGTGCAGGTCCAGCCGGGCCATCGCCTCGTGGGTGGGCTCGAACGGCTGCTGCATGTCCAGCGGGATGTCCATGCCCCAGTTGAAGAAGTACGAATCGCGCTGCGCCTTGCGGTATTCGCGCACCCGGCGCACGCCGGCGGTCATCTGCCGCGCCACCTCGGCCGGGTCGCCGATGACGATGCGGTAGCGCGCGGCGGCCACCTCGCCCACGGTCAGGCGCAGGAAGCGGTCGATCTGCTCGAAATACGGCGCGGCCACGCTCGGGCCGGTCAGGATCAGCGGGAATTCCAGTTGCGCGTTGTCCTGGCGCAGCAGGATGCCGAGCAGGTAGAAGATCTCCTCGGCGGTGCCCACCCCGCCCGGGAACACGATGATGCCGTGGCCGATGCGGACGAAGGCCTCCAGGCGCTTCTCGATGTCCGGCATGATCACCAGGTGGTTGACGATCGGGTTGGGCGACTCGGCGGCGATGATGCCCGGCTCGGTGATGCCGATGTAGCGCGCCGGGTGGCGGCGCTGCTTGGCGTGGGCGATGGTGGCTCCCTTCATCGGCCCCTTCATCGCGCCCGGGCCGCAGCCGGTGCAGATGTCCATGCCGCGCAGGCCCAGCTCGTAGCCGACCTGCTTGGTGTAGATGTATTCCTCGCGCGAGATCGAGTGCCCGCCCCAGCACACCACCAGGCTGGGTTCGGTGGGATTGAGGATGCGCGCGTTGCGCAGCAGCCCGAACACCGCATTGGTGATGCCCTCGGACGAGTCCAGGTCGGCCGCGTACTGCGGGCCCAGCTCGATCGCGGTGTAGGCCAGGTCACGCACCACCGCGAACAGCAGCTCGGCCACGCCGCGGATGATCTCGCCCTCGACAAAGGCCATGGCCGGGGCGTTGACCAGGTCGATGCGCAGGCCGCGGTCCAGCTGCAGCACCTGGATGTCGAAGTCCGGATACAGGTCGCGCGCCGCGCGCGGATCGTCGGACGAACTGCCGCTGGTCAGCACCGCCAGCGCGCAGCGGCGCAGCAACTCGTGCATGCCGCCGGCCGAGGCGTCGCGCAGGCGCGCGACCTCGGCGCGGGACAGCACGTCCAGCTCGCCGCGCGGGTAGATGCGCGCGTCCACCACCGGCAGCGTGCGGGCCGCGGAATCGGCCGTCATCGGCCTGCGTCCTTCGCATCCAGTTTGTCGAGAGTGGCAAGCGCCTTCTTCACTTTGCCGCGCGCCGCGGCGGCACGGAAGCCAGCACGCGCACGGAATTCCACAGCAAGAATTTTCATTTCCACGTCGGTTTCTCCGAACATTGCCAAACCATCAGCCAATCAGCAGCTTGGCTTTTCTGCGGATCTCCGCCAATTCGGTGGCGGAAGCCCTGCCATTGCGCTGCGCCTGGCGAACCTTCCAGTCGAGGCTTTTCACCTGGTCGGCCAAGGCCACGCCGGGCCGTTTGCCTGCAAGCTTGACTTCAAACGGATAGCCTTTTGCCTTTGGTCGTCAGCGGACAGCACAGCATCAACCCGGTGCGCCATTGTAGGTGGCTGGACTGAGCGCCACAGCGGGCCGATGCCCGGCTTGCTCGTGTCCCGCTTGCGGATCGAATTGCAGCCAGACCACCTCGCCGCCGTAGGGAACCCAGGCCGGCCTGGCCGGCCATCACAGTGTTTCTTTGCCGGCCGGCGCACCGAAGTCGATGCTTTCATGCAGATTCTCGGCGGTAATGGCCTGCGCGAGGTCGGCCAGGTCGTCCGCGTCCGAGCGCAACGGCTTGACGACGATGCGCCCTTTTTCGACCTTCACGTCGACTTTCGCGTCCACGGCCAGGTTCACGGTATCGAGAGTCGACGCCGGCAAGCGCAAGGCCGCGCTGTTGCCCCACTGTCTGATCTGGCTTTGCATGACCTGCCTCCGTATCTACGCAGTAGATGCTAGCCAACCCACACCAGCGAAGCAAACCGCCGAAAACTAAGAGCATCTAACAAAATGATTGTTGCAGTACTCGCCAGCAGATGATCGCACAGCCGATTTTGAGGAAGGCTTCATGGATGCAAGGCAATCGTTCGTAACGGATGCGCAACCTGCGGAACTGGTGCAGCCAGGCGATGCTGCGCTCCACGACCCAGCGGGTCTTGCCCAGCCCGCTCCCATGTGTCGTGCGGCGCTTGG
>JASGEB010000243.1:0-37118 GCA_047606785.1 Pseudoxanthomonas sp. | reverse complement strand
GCGCCGCGGTCGACCGCGGCGCCGGCCAGCAGCGCCTGCAGCGCCGCCGCGGCGTCGCCCGGCGTGCCGGTCACCCACACCTCGTCGCCGATCCGCGCGCCGTCGCGGCGCAGGGCACGGCCGGCTTCGACCTGGCCGAGCGCGGTCACGCACACCGACAGCGGCCCGCGGGTGGTGTCGCCGCCGACCAGCGCCATCCCGTGCACGGCCGCCAGTTGCAGGAAGCCGTCGAGGAAGCCGTCCAGCCAGCGCGGGTCCGCTCGCGGCAGCGACAGCGACAGCGTGCACCAAGCCGGCTGCGCGCCCATCGCCGCCAAGTCGGACAGGTTGACCGCCAGCGCCTTCCAGCCCAGCTCGGCCGGTGCCACGTCGGCCAGGAAATGCACGTCGGCGTTGAGCGCGTCGGTGCTGGCCGCCAGCTGCATGCCCGGCGCCGGCTGCAGCAGGGCGGCGTCGTCGCCGATCCCCAGCGCCACGTCGGCGCGCGTGCCGGCACGGGCGCGGATGCGGTTGATCAGGTCGAATTCGTGCATGGGGCGGTGAGGGAGGAATGGGGAATGGGAAGAGCAACAGCAGCCGCACGCTTCGCTCTGCCCATTCCCTATTCTCTATTCCCGACTCCCAGCCTCAAGCCGCCAGTCCAGCGCGGCGCGGTCGAGCACGCCGTTGACGTAGGTATGGCCGTGCTCGGAGCCGAAGCGCTTGGCGGTCTCGATGGCCTCGTTGATCACTACCCGGTAGGGCACGTCGATGCGGCGGCGCAGTTCGTAGGTGGCGATCCGCAGCACCGCGCGTTCGACCGCGTCCACCTCGCCGACGCCGCGGTCCAGATAGGGCTGCAGGGCCTGGTCCAGTTCGGCATGGTGCTGCAGCACGCCGCGCACCAGGTCCTCGAAGTACTCCAGGTCGGCCACTTCGTGGGCCTGCTCGTGGGCGAACTGGGCGATCACCTGCTGCGCGCTGCCGCCGGCCATCTGCCAGGCGTACACGGCCTGCAGCGCGCGCCTGCGCGCGCGCGCGCGCAGGACCGGATCGACACCGTCGCGGCGTTGGCCGTGGTGCGGGCGGCTCACGGCAGCTGCTCCAGCAGGCTGGCCATCTCCACCGCCGCCAGCGCCACTTCCTCGCCCTTGTTGCCGTGGCTGCCGCCGGCGCGCGCCTCGGCGTCCTCGATGCGTTCCACCGCCAGCACGCCGTTGAGCACCGGCAGGCCGAAGTCCAGCGCCGCCCGCATCAGCCCGCGCGCGGTCTCGTCGGCGACGTGCTCGAAGTGGCGGGTGTCGCCGCGCACCACGCAGCCCAGCGCCATCACCGCCGCATGCCGGCCGCCGGCGCCCAGGCGCGCGGCCACCAGCGGGATCTCCCAGGCGCCGGGCACGCGCACCACGTCCACCGCTTCCTCGGCCACGCCGTTGCGCGCCAGCTCGGTGCGCGCGCCGGTCACCAGCGCATCGACGATGCGGGCATTCCAGCGGCTGGCGATGATTGCAAAACGCGCGCCTGCGCTCGGGCGAAGGTCGCCTTCGTAATGGCTCATGCGGGGCGGAATCCTGTAGGCAGGTCAGTTTAACAGCGGGGGACCGGTCCCCGGTCCCCCAAGTCTCTAAGCCCTTCACCCGGCCCCGCCGCCCTCCAGGTACTCCACCACCTCCAGCCCATAGCCCGCCAGCGCGACCTGCCGGCGCGGGGTGCCCAGCACCCGCAGCCGGCCCAGGCCGAGATCGGCCAGGATCTGCGCGCCGGCGCCGTTGCGCCGCCACTGGCCGACGTCCTTGTCCTTGCCGGGCGGGCGTACCTCGGCCTGCTGGCGCAGGCGCGCCAGCAGCGCGTCGGAATCGCGCGGGGCCGACAGCACCACCATCACGCCCTGCCCTGCGGCCGCGATCGCCCGCAGCGCATCGGTGGCGGCCATGCCGAAGTCCTCGCGCCGCCAGTGCAGCAGGTCGGCCAGGGGGTTCTCGACCTGCACCCGCACCAGGGTCGGGGTGGCCGCGTCGGGCTTGCCCTTGACCAGGGCGAAATGCAGGTCGTGGGCGATGCGGTCGCGGTAGGTGACCAGCTCGAACGGGCCGAACTCGGTGTCGATGGCGCGCTCGTCGATGCGCTCGACGGTGTGCTCGGTGGCCAGCCGCCAGGCGATCAGATCGGCGATCGAGCCCATCTTCAAGCCGTGCTCGCGCGCGAAGACCTCCAGCTGCGGACGCCGCGCCATCGTGCCGTCCGGGTTGAGGATCTCGACCAGCACGCCGGCCGGTTCCAGCCCCGCCAGCCGCGCCAGGTCCACGCCGGCCTCGGTATGGCCGGCGCGAGTCAGCACGCCGCCGGGCTGGGCGACCAGCGGGAAGATGTGGCCGGGCTGGTGCAGGTCCGCCGGCCTGGCATCCGGCCTGACCGCGGTGCGGATGGTGTGGGCGCGGTCGGCGGCGGAAATGCCGGTGGTCACGCCCTCGGCCGCCTCGATGCTGACCGTGAAGTTGGTCTGGAACTGCGCGGTGTTGGCGCGCACCATCGGCGCCAGGCCGAGCTGGGCGGCGCGCTCGCGGGTCAGCGGCAGGCACACCAGGCCGCGGCCGTGGGTGACCATGAAGTTGATGTCCGCCGGCGTGACCAGCTCGGCGGCCATGATCAGGTCGCCCTCGTTCTCGCGATCCTCGTCGTCGACGATCACCACCATGCGGCCGGCACGGATCTCCTCCAGCAGCTCGGGGACCGGCGCGAAGTTCATGCTCGCGCCTCCCGCCCACCGAGCAGGCGCTCGACGTAGCGCGCCACCAGGTCGATCTCCAGGTTCACCGCATCGCCGATCGCAGTCTGGGCGAAGCGGGTGTTGGCCACGGTGTGCGGGATCAGTGCCACCTCGAAGCCTTCGTCGTCCACCGCGTTGACGGTCAGGCTGACCCCGTCCACGCAGATCGAACCTTTCTTCGCGACGTACTTCAGCAGCGCCGCCGGCGCTTTGATGCGCCAGCGCTGGGCGCGGGCGTCGGCGTGCACCGCCAGCACCGTGCCGAGGCCGTCGACGTGGCCGCTGACCAGGTGGCCGCCGAGGCGGTCGCTCGGACGCATGGCCCGCTCCAGGTTCAGCGCCGCGCCCACCGGCAATGCGCCGAGCGTGGTCAGCGACAGGGTTTCGTTCGATGCATCGGCCTGAAAGCTGCCCGCGTCGAAGCCGACCACGGTCAGGCACACGCCGTTGACCGCGATGGACTCGCCCGTCCGCACGCCGTCGAACGGCAGGCTGCCCACCTCGAAGGTGAAGCGGGTATCGCCGCCCAGCGGCTGCGCGGCGGCCAGGCGGCCGACGCCCTCGATGATGCCGGTGAACATGTCAGCTCCGGCGTCCTGGAGGGCAAGATCCGCGCGCCGGGCCGCGCAGTGGACAGGGCATCGGCATCGGCGCGGCTCCCGCCGGGCCGGGCAGGCACGAAACAAAGGCGATCGAGAGGGGCATGGAACGTTCTCCGCGTGCGAATGCGAGAACGCCCCCAGGGCGGGTAGCGCGCGGCGGCCTCCTGCGGGGGAACCGTGGCGCGATGCCGTCTTCTTTCATCCGGACTGTAACCGTCGGCTCCGGCATCGGACCGGATCTGCTGACCTGCGGCCGTACTGGCAAGGAGCCGCCCATGCAGGTATGGGCTCTTCGCCTATTGGCCGCAGCGCTCGCGGGCTCGTGCGATCCAGGTCGCACCTACCGCCGGTGGGGAATCGCACCCCGCCCTGAAGACGTTCATGGATGCCGGCGAACCGGCCGCGCGCATTCTAGCAGCCGGCGCCGGCCGGGCATCGGCACCGGCGGCATGCGGCGTTCCATCCATCCGCCGTGCAGGCCTACGGACGCAGCAGCAGGCGCAGGTCGTCGCCGACCGGGCGCATGTCCACCACCCGCAGGCCGATGCGCTCGGCCATCGAGCCGATGCCCAGGCCCTCGAACAACCCGCGCGCCGGGTCGCCCAGCAGCAGCGGCGCGCTGTAGAGCAGCAGCTCGTCCACCAGCCCGGCGCGCAGGAAGGCGCCGGACAGGGTGGCGCCGGCCTCGGCCTGCACCTCGCCGATCCCGTGCGCGGCCAGCAGCGCCAGCGCGGCGGCCAGGTCCAGGCGGCCGTCGCTGCCACGCGGCACGGCGGCGAACTGCACGCCCTCGACCGTGGGTGGTAACGTCTCCGGCGCATGCAGGTACAGGGTCGGCGCGCTGCCGTCGCGCAGATGGGCGGCGCCGTCCAGCGAACGCAGCGAGGCGTCCAGCACCACCCGCAGCGGCGGCGCGAACGCCTGCTCCTGCGGCAGCCGCACGGTCAGGCGCGGATCGTCGGCCAGCACCGTGCCGGCGCCGGTCAGGATCGCCCCGGCCCGCGCGCGCCAGCGCTGCATGTCGGCGCGCGCGGCCTCGCCGGTGATCCACTTCGATTCGCCGCTGGCCAGCGCGGTGCGGCCGTCCAGGCTGGCGGCCAGCTTCAAGCGCAGCCACGGACGGCCGCGAACGATCTGCGAAAGAAAGGCGCGGTTGAGCTCGCGCGCCTGCGCTTCCATCAGGCCCGAGGCGACCTCGATGCCGGCCGCGCGCAGGCGCTCGAAGCCGGCCCCGTCCACCTGCGGGAACGAATCACGCATGGCCGCCACCACCCGCGCCACGCCGGCGGCGATCAGCGCATCGACGCACGGCGGCGTACGCCCGTGGTGCGCGCACGGCTCCAGGGTCACGTAGGCGGTGGCGCCGCGCGCGCGCGCGCCGGCGGCGCGCAGCGCGAACACCTCCGCATGCGGCTGGCCGGCGCGCTCGTGCCAGCCCTCGCCCACGATTTCCTCGCCCTGCGCGACCACGCAGCCGACCAGCGGATTCGGCCTGGTCGTCCACGCCCCGCGCGCGGCCAACCGCAGCGCGCGCGCCATCATCGCGTGGTCGGCGGCGGAGAATGCAGGCATCGGTACAGTCTGGCAAACTAGGCGACCACCGGCCAGCGGTCGCTTGCGCAACCTGCTGGCCGGCTCACGCGACGCATCGGCACCGATGTTCGCCGGCCCTTGCGATATCGGCAGCGCGGCCAGGCCGGCCGGTCCGCCAAGCAACTCTAACTATGGAACAGAGCGCGGCTCAAGCCGCTCTGGATGGCCTGCAGGACGAAAGTGGCCTGTTCCAATCGCAAGAATTGCTCGGGCGAGAGTTTCAGGAACTGGCGAACCAGCTGGTCGCTGCGCTCGGCTCTGACCTGGCCGATGACCCGGTGTCCACTCTCGCTCAGTTCCAGCCAGGCACGGCGCTTGTCGCGCGGATCGCGAGCCTGCGGCCGTAGCCACCCGCGCTCGGCGATGTCGCGGATCGCACTGCCGATGGTCGAAGGGTGCACTTCCAAGCGCGTCGCCAGCCGCTCCAGGCCGGTGCCAGGCCACTCCTCGATGTTCATCATCACCGCCACCTGCAGCTGTGAGATGCCGCAGTCGCTGCGCTCGAACTTGAGGTGGTGAGCCAGGCCGAAGATCAGCGGGCGCAGGTTGTCGGCCAGGGCCTTCATGCGCTTGCGCCCGACAATGCGGGGCATGCCGGAGGCGCGCTCCTCGCCATCGAGCGCGCCTCCAAGTCTTTCCATCGGCGCATGTCCGGCGGGTTCTGCGATTTCCGCCATCACCGACTGCAAGACGCCCTGCCGGGCCCAGCGCCGGGCGCGGGCGTACACGGTCTGCCAAGGACCGAAGCTCGCCGGCAGGACGTTCCAGGCAATGCCCGTGCACTGCACATACACCACCGCTTCGAGGACGCGGCGTGCATCCAGGCGGGTATTGCCGCGCTGCCGCGGCAGCAGGTGCGCGATTCGGCGGTACTGCTCCTCGCTCAGCCGGGGCAGCACCGTGTAAGTGTCATTTTTTTGTATATGTCCGAACGCTGGCCTGGCGCGCGCGGGTTCCTCGGTGGCATGCGACATCTGTCGTGACCAATGGCTTGTTCGTTTGAAAATCATCGCGTTGCCGCTGCAACGGCAACGGCACCAGCCTAGGCGCAAAGCTCGCGCCAATGCCATGAGGAACAGCGATCTAGCAGCGTCATCTTTTCATTTGAAGATGCCGGGCGGCTGCTTTTTCATCCGCGCTGCCGGCAGTGGGGCGATCAAGGGACTCCGGCGCTAAGCAGCAGCCGTGACATCGGCCCTGCACCGTCAAACACATACCTGGGACAGGTCTTCAGGCACTCCTGTTGGATCGCCGGCCTGCCGGACCAGGGTATCTGGAGAGAGTTTCGTGAACCGATTCATGCGCAAGATTCCCCATTTCGTACCTGGTGCACTGGTGCTCGCCGGGGCGGCCTGCAACACACCGGCCTGGGCCGAAGAAACAGAAGTGCCACAGTCGCAGGTGACCACGCTGGACAACGTGGTTGTGGTGGGAACCTCCCGCTCGGACGTGACCGAGCTGACCAGCCTGGCGCCGGTGGACGTGATCTCGGTCGATGCGATTCAGGCCACCGGCGCAATCAGCCTGAACCAGGCGCTGCAGCGCTTGCTGCCCTCGTTCAACTTCCCGCAGGGACAGAATTTCGCCAAGGGCACCAACGGCGTCCGTTCGGCCTCGCTGCGCGGCCTGTCGCCCGCCTACACCCTGATCCTGGTCAACGGCAAGCGCCGCAACCCTTCTTCGGTACTGGCCGGCGTCGATCCTTGGGGCGCGGGCCAGTTCGTCGATATCAACACCATTCCGATCAGCGCCATCGAGCGGGTCGAGGTACTGCGCGATGGCGCTTCGGCCCAGTACGGTTCCGACGCAGTCGCGGGCGTGATCAACATCGTGCTCAAGCAGGACGATGCCGGCGGCCAGGTACAGACCCGGGTCGGCCAATACGACAAGGGCGACGGCTTCACTCGCAGCATCAACGGCTGGACCGGGCGCAAGCTTGGGCAGGACGGCTTCATCAATTTCAGCCTTGATGCCTTTTCCAACCAGCCGACCGACCGCGGCGGTCCCGACCAGGTGGGCAGCCCCAACCACAGCAGCCTGGGCGACGAACGCACGGGTCGCTTCGGCCAAGCCGCACGCCGCCACTATGCTTTCCTGGTCAACAGCGAATACGACGTCACCGATGCAGTGCGCGGTTTCACCTGGGCCAACACCTCTTACACCAAGACCGCCAACGGCATCAATCCCAATTACCCGACGTCCAAGGACAACATCATCGCGATCTATCCCAACGGTTTCCAACCGGTATACGAAACCGAATACCGGGACAGCTCACTGGTGTCCGGACTGCGCTGGGGCGACCGCAGCAGCGGCCAATACGAATTGTCGGCCAGCTACGGCCAGAACATCGCCGATCGCTACCTGCACCATAGCCTGAGTCCCAGCTATGGGCGTGCCTCGCAGACCGAGTTCTACCTGGGGCAGTCGCGCAGCAGCCAGTCCGACTTGGACCTCAGCTATCTCAGGGAACTGGCCATCGGGAGGCACGGGCCATGGACACTCTCGGCCGGAGCTTCCTTTCGCTACGAAACCTGGGAGAACAGCAAGGCGGGCGATACCCAGTCCTGGAACAACGGCGGCGAGCTGATCGAGGACACCCAGCAAGGCTCGGGCGGAACCGCGCGCTGGGGCTCGGTCGATATCAGCGGCATCAATCCGACCGATCTGGTGCGCATAAGCCGCTCGGTCTACAGCGCCTATGCGGGGCTGGAAGGCAATCTCAGCGAACGCCTGCAGATCGGCGCAACCGTCCGCGCCGAGCATTACTCGGACTTCGGCGCCACCTACAACGGTAAGCTGTCGGCCCGCTACGCCTTCACCGATACGCTGGCGCTCAGAGGCACGGTGAGTACCGGCTACGTAGCGCCCAGCCTTGCGCAACTGGGCTACCAGAGCACCGGCTACACGGGCACTTGGCGCTTCGATGGGCTCACCGACGTCCCCGGGCGCACACGGCTGTTCCGTCCGGACGATCCGGCGGTCAGCGCGCTCGGCGCCAAGGCCCTGGAGCCACAGGAATCCTTCAATGCCACCCTCGGTCTGGTCTATGCGCCCGTCGACCGGTTCTCGCTGACCGTCGATGCCTACCACATCAAGATCAGGAACAACATCGCCTCCACCACGTCCCTCAGCGGGACCTACGTCGAGGAGGTGCTGGCGGCAGCCGGCCTGGAGGACTTCACCACCGCCTCTTTCTACGCCAATGCCTACGACACGCGGACTACGGGTATCGACATTGTGTCCCGCTATCGGCTCGCCTTCGCCGACCGGTCGCGGCTGGAGTTGAGCCTGGGCGCGAGCGCATTCCATACCGATGTCTACAACGTGCTCCACGACAACGTTCTGCCCGGCACTTCGATCGCGCTGTTCACTCGCGCCCAGCTCCTTGACCCGGAAACCGGCACGCCCCGCAACAAGCTGGTGTTCAGCGCCGACTACCAACGCGAGCGCTTCGGCGCGAGCCTGTCGGCGATCCGTTATGGCACCTATGTGTTCCACAACGTCACCTATCCCGCCCGCGACCAGAAGTACTCGCCGCAGGTGGTCGTCGATCTCGACGTCTCCTGGCGGTTCAGCGACCGGATCCGGGCCACGCTGGGCGCGCAGAACCTGTTCGACAGCTATCCCGAGCAGTACATCCTGCTGAACCAGACCAACGGCATCAACCGCTATGCCTTCATCAATCCGGACGGCTCCTCGGGACGCTTCTTCTACACCAACCTGGCCTTCGATTTCTGATCGACCATGCCTGCCAGCCGGCGGTAAACACACCTATGTCCGAGTACAACCGACATTCTCTGGCGGCGGTCCTGGCATCGGGCATCGGCCTGGCCTTGGCTTACGGCACGGTCGTGCTTTCCACCTTCGGCCTGTTCCTTACCCCGATAGCGCAGGAATTCGGCTGGAACCTCACCCGGACCTCGGCACTGGTCAGCGCCTCGGCCTTCACCCAGGCGCCCTGCTCGTTGCTTGTGGGCTTCCTGCTCGACCGCTTCGGGGTCCGCCGGATGGTGCTGCCGGGGATCGTGCTCTACGGCATCGGTGTGATGGCCCTGGCCGCGGCCTCGGGCAACTCCGTCCAGGCCTATGCGCTGTTCATGCTGGTGGGCGCGCTGTCCTCGCCGGCAACGATGCTCGCCTACAGCAAGATCGTTACCGCCTGGTTCTCACGCAAGCGCGCTTTCATGCTGTCGGTGTACGCGGTACTGGCCGCCACGATCGGTTCGGCCGTTCCGCAGATCGCACGCAGGCTGATCGAAGCCTATGGTTGGCGCGACGCCTACTTGGGGCTGGGCGGCATGGTGATCGCGGTGGGTTTCCCCGTGATGTTCTTCCTGTTGCGCGAGCCGGCCGTACCGGGAACGTCGGGCCGTCCCGGTTCCGGGCCTGGACGCGTGCCGCCGCTGCCCGCCTCGGAACCGGTTCTCAGCGCCGCTCAGGTACGACGCAGCCCTGTCTACTGGCAGATTATGGCGGCCATCACCCTGTGCACGCTGGCACTGACCGGCATTGGCGCGCACACGGTGCCGATGCTGGTCGAGCGAGGGCTGAGCCGCGTCGTCGCGACCGACATACTTTCCCTGTATGCGCTCTCGTCCATGGCCGGCCAACTAGCGATGGGATGGGCGCTCGACCGCACCCGCTCTCCGCGGATAGCCGCCCCGGTGGTGGCACTGAACCTGGCGGGGCTGGCGGTCCTGTACTGGGCGCGCTCGCCGGACATGGCCGTGGTCGGCGGCATTCTCCAGGGCTTGAGTTCGGGATCGGAGCTCAGTTTGGGCAAGTTCCTGTACGCACGATATTTCGGCAGCCGCGCCTTCGGCGAGATATTCGGCCTGCAGGTGCTTTTCATCGGACTGAGCGCGGGGTTGGGCCCGGTGATGATGGCGGCCACTCACGACGCCACCGGCAACTATCGGCTGGGATTGCTGCTGCTGGGCGGCCTGATCGCGATCGCATCAATCCTGATATTGCGGCTTCCCCGCTACGAAGCGGTACTGACCCGCCATGCCTCGCCATCCGACCCGCATGCGCTGGAACTGCGGATCTGACTACGCGCTCTTCTCCGACCCCCATTCGTGTTCACCTCCTCACTGATACGGGCCATTGCACCAATGAATGCAACCACAGACATCAAAGCTCTCCGCGTCGACCATGTGGGCAGCCTGCTGCGTCCGCCATCGCTAATCCAGGCCTTCGCCGATTTCCACGATGCCAAGATCGATGCGCAGGAGCTGCGCTTGCTGCAGGACCAGGCGATCCGTGACGTGGTGGCCAAGCAGGTCGCCCACGGCCTGCCGATCGTCAACGACGGAGAATACCGGCGCGAGGTCTTCGGCCAGAGCTTCTCGCGGGTCGCCGGCCTGGAGGACTGGTGGAGTCCCAAGTCGATCCCGGTGCGGCACGAGCATGTCCATTACGAGCGCGGCGGCTACAACCCCCCGGCCAAGGTCCAGCGGCGCCGGCCCAGCGAGAGGATCCGACTGGTACACAACGATATCGCCGATGAATACGCCTTCGTGAGTGCGCTGACCGATACCCCGGCCAAGGTCACCCTGATCGGCATAGACCGGATCATCCATGGCTATGGACAGCCCGCCGCGGGCGATGTCTACGCAAGCCTGGAGCAGTTCGTCGCCGACCTGATCGAGGTCCAGCGCCAGCTGATAGCCGGAGTGGTGGAGGCCGGGGGGCGGTACGTGTCGATTGACGAGCCCAGCCTGACCGGCTACGTGGACCCGGCCACCATCGCCGAGCTCGAGGCACGCGGCGAGGATCCTCACGAGCACTTGTCGCGCGCCATCAGGGCGGACAACGAGGTGATCGCCGGACACCCCGGCGTCACCTTCGGGGTCCATCTGTGCCGGGGCAACCGCCAGAGCCTGTGGCACCGCGAGGGGTTCTACGACGACATCGCCGAGCAGCTGTTCAACGAGCTGGATTTCGACCGCTTCCTGCTGGAATACGACACACCGCGTGCCGGCTCCTTTGCGCCGCTGCGCTTCGTGCCCAAGGGAAAGATCGTCGTGCTGGGGCTGATCACCACCAAGACCGGTGAGATCGAACAGGTCGATGCGGTGATCCGCAGGATCGAGGAGGCCGCGCGTTACGTGCCGATCGAGCAACTGGCACTGAGCCCGCAGTGCGGTTTCGCCTCGGTCATACAGGGCAATCTGCTCAGCGAGGACGCACAGTGGCGCAAGCTCGACCTGGTGAGCGAAGTCGCCCGCCGCGTCTGGGGCGGTTGACCGGCCGGCATGGAAACCACGCCTACCCGAGCACCGGCATCCATCGCCACGACGCCATCCATCCAGATGGCGCAGCGGACTGCTCCGCCAGGCCAGTTCCCTGGCTGCGTCCCAAGGCGTACCGGGGCCTGCCGTCGATGAACCGCAACGCCTACGCCGCCCTGCCGGCGCCGCTGTCCGTCACCGCGACGGGCGAGCGCCGGCGCGGACTGCCGCGCCGCCTGCTACGCGCCGCGCGCCTGCTGCCGCTGCTGGCGGGGGTGGCACTGCTGCTGGTCTGGCCACTGGTGATGCTGGTGCTGGGCAGCTTCCACAGCGGCACGCCGTTCCGACCCGGGACGTGGTCACTGGACGCTTGGCGCAGCACCCTGCAGGCGCCGGGCACGCTGACCGCCGTCTCCAATTCGCTGCGCATCGCGGCGATCAGCACGCTCGCCGCCACCCTGCTGGCAGCGGCGCTGGCGTTCCTGTCCGAACGCACCGACACCCCGCTGCGGCGCTGGATCCTGCCAGCGATGCTGATGGTGTTCATCACCCCCGGCGTGTTCTACGCGATCGCCTTCACCCTGCTGGCCAACCCCTACACGGGCGCGCTCAACGACCTGCTCCGGCATGCCTTCGGCATGCAGGCGCCGTGGCTGGACGCCGAAGGCTGGGGCGGCATCTACACCGTGCTGATCCTGAAGAAGACCGCGGTCACCTACCTGTTCCTGCGCAACGCGTTCCGAGCGCTGGACGCCAGCCACGACGAGGCGGCCTACATCAGCGGCGCCGGTCCGCTGCGCACCTTCTTCGGCATCAACCTGCCTGGCCTGGCGCCGGCGCTGACCAGCGTGGCCTTGCTGGGCATGATCGCCGGACTGCAGGTATTCGATCCGATCCTGGTGCTCGGCACTTCGCAACGCATCGTGGTCATCTCCACCCTGCTGATGAACCTGGCCGGCGGCGTCATGGGGCCGGCCCAGTACGCGCAGGCCAGCGTGCTGTCGACCGCATTCGTCGGCCTGGTTGCGCTGCTCTACCTGGCCCAGCACCGGACACTGGGACGGCGCGGCTTCGAATCGCTGGGTGGCAAGGGTGGCGGCCGGCGCCGGCCGTTGCGGATGCGCCGGGCCGCCAGCGTGGTCGGGGTGCTGGTACTGGCCTATCTCCTGCTGGCCTGCGTACTGCCGTTGGGCGCGCTGCTGCTGGCCTCGCTGCAGCCATATCCGGGCGTGTACCACGGCCTGTCGCTGCAGCGCTACGTGGAAGTTCTGAACTACCCACGCGTAGCGCAGGCGATCCAGGCCACGCTGGTGCTGGGGACGCTGGTCGGCGCCTTGGTGATGACCCTGGCCTTCGCCATCGCCGAGGTCGGGCGCGCGCTGGGCCGCGGCGGCTGGGCCGCGCTGCGCTTCGCCACGCTGATCCCGTTCGCGATGCCGGGTATGGTGGCGGCGCTGGCGATCAGTTGGGCCTGGCTGGTGTTGCCCGGCTTCGGATGGCTGTACGGCTCGATCTGGCTGGTCGGGCTGGCCTTGGTGGTGGTGGCCACGCCGCTGGCGACCCAGATCGCCTTCGCCGCCACCGCGCAGATCGCGCCCTCGCTGACCGAGGCGGCGCGCATCAGCGGCGCCGGCCAGGTGCGCGCATTCTTCGGCGTGACGCTGGTGCTGGCCGCGCCGTCGTTCCTGGCCGGCTGGTTCATGACCGCGATGATGGTGGCGGGCAACATGGAGATCCCGCTGCTGCTCAAGTCGCCCGGGGTGAACACACTGGCCGTGATCAGCTACAACCTGCAAAGCGGCGGCGACTACGGCCAGGCCGCCGCGCTGCTGATCCTGCTGATGCTCGCCACGCTGCTGCTGTGGGGATTGTGCGCCGCGCTGCGCGCCGGCCTGCCGCGGCTGTACCAGCTGCGCCCCTGCCTGCACCGGCACCTGGCGCGCCCGCGGTGCGCGGCCGGCATCGCCCGTCCTGGGCATGTGCCATGAGCGAAGTCCAGCTGACCGGCATCGGCAAGCGCTTCGGCCCGGGCGTGCGCGCGGTCGATGACCTGAACCTGCACGTGCGCGACGGCGAGTTCTTCGTTCTGCTCGGACCCAGCGGCTGCGGCAAGACCACCACCCTGCGCTGCGTCGCCGGGCTGGAGGAACCCGACAGCGGCCGCATCGTGCTCGGCGGCGAGGTGGTCGCCGACGCTGCGCAAGGCCGCCACGTGGCGCCGGAAAAGCGCGACTTGGGGATGGTGTTCCAGAACTATGCGCTGTGGCCGCACAAGACCGTGCGCGAGAACATCGGCTATCCGTTGAAGATGCGCGGCTGGCAACGCGCCCGGGCGGCCGCGGCGATCGAGGCGACCCTGGCGCTGGTCGGCCTGCACGGCTACGGCGAGCGCTATCCGGCCGAGCTGTCCGGCGGCCAGCAGCAGCGCGTGGCCCTGGCCCGCGCGATCGCGGCGCGGCCGCGGCTGCTGCTGTTCGACGAACCGTTGTCCAATCTGGATGCGCAGCTGCGCGCGCGGCTGCGCTTGGACCTCAGACGCGTGCACCGCGAGGTCGGGTTCACCGCGATCTACGTCACCCACGACCACAGCGAAGCGCTGGCGCTGGCCGACCGCATCATGGTGATGAACGGCGGGCGCATCGAGCAGGTCGGTACGCCGGCGCAGATCTTCATGTCCCCGCGCACGCGCTTCGCCGCCGCTTTCGTCGGCTTCGACAACCTGCTCGACGGACGCGTGCTCGCCGGCGGCCACGCGCAGGTCGAGATCGCGATCACGGGCCTGCCGCAGCAGCTGGTCGCGCGCGCCAGCGTGCCGCTACAGGCCGGCCAGCCGGCAGTGCTGGCCGCACGCGCCAGCCAGCTGGTGGCGGTGCCGGACCCAGACCCTGGTGCGCCGGCTGCGGGCCTGCACGGCCGGCTGCGCGAGGTCAGCTACCTCGGCGACCGCTACCAGGGCATCGCCATCGCCGGGGCGCACGAGCTGACGGTGACCCTGCCGCTGCAAGCCTGGGCCAGCACCTCCGATTTCGCCGGGCGTGCGGTGCGCATCGCCACGCCGGCCGACGAGCTGGTCGCACTGCCTGCCGAAGCGAGCCAGGTACAGGCCGCATGAATGTCAATACCGCCACCGGTCCGCAGCGGCTGCGCGCGCGCCTGCTTGGCTACGGGCTGCTGGCCGTGCTGCTGGCCGGCTGCCAGGCCGGGACGGGCGCGGCGCCCGCCACCGGCGCCGCACCTGCCCTCAGCGGCACACCCGGGCAGCAGGCGCAGATGCGCCAGCTGTACCGGCAGGCACGCCGCGCCGGCGAACGCGAGGTGGTGGTCTACCAGGCGGCGATGGACGTCGAATGGCAGCCGCTGTGGGCCGAGTTCGCCGCCACCTTCCCCGGCCTGCAGGTGGTCTACATGCATATCTCGCCACAGGTGGTGACCGATCGGCTGGACATCGAGGCCGCCACTGGCGCGCACTATGCCGACATCGTCTCGCAGCCGGTCAACGTAGTGTTCTCGATCGCCGAGCGCGGCTACCTGCAGCCCTACCTGCCGGCGACCGGCGCGGACCTGCCGGCACGCTACCGCGGCGCCGGCGACCGCGTGCTGTTCGGCTTTTCCAAGGTCTACGGGCTCGGCTACAACACGCGCCGGATCGGGCCCGAAGCGCTGCCCGCCGCGGCCGCCGAGCTGCTGCAGGCGCGCTGGCAGGACCGCTTCGAATACGGCGCGCCGGGCGGCGGCGCCGGCACCACCGACGTGGCCCTGGTCGCCTTGATCGCACGCGGCCGCCTGCGCTGGCAGGACCTGCCGGTGCTGCGCGACCGCGGCCGCGCCGGTGCGGCGCAGGAAGGCAGCGTGATCAGCCTAGCACAGGGCCGGGCGGTGGTATCTCCGTGGGTCTACCTGCCGCCGTTCCGGCGGCAGCAGCAGGCCGGGGCGCCGATCGCCATGGTGTTCACCCCGGACTTCTCGCTGCTGGTGCCGTTCGGCCAGGGCCTGGTGCGCGAACCGGCCCATCCCAACGCCGCGCGCCTGCTGCTGGCCTGGCTGCTGTCGCCACGCGGCCAGGCCGCGCTGGCCGAGAAGTCCTTCACCCTCGGCAACATGCCCGGCGCACCGGCGCCGGCCGGTTTCCCCGACGACCCGGCGCTGCGCGCCGCGCTCGAACCGCTGGCTCCGCAGGAGACCGCGCGCCGGCTGGCACAGTTGGTGCCGGTGGCGCGCGATGTCTGGCAGGGCAGCAACATGGTGCCGACAGCCGCACCCGCTGCGGCCACGGGCGCAGCGGCGACGAACGCGCGGGCGCCACGCCCGGCGGCCGCGGCGGCGACCGACGGTCTGGAGGCCCCGCCATGACCGCGCCGATCATCGACCTGCACAGCCACTGGTTCTCTCCGGCCGCGCTCGCTCTGCTGGAAGCGCGCCACTATGGACCGCGCATCGGCCGTGATGCGCACGGCCGGCCGGCACTGCACCGCGCCGGCGCGGGCGTGGCGCAGCCACCGTTCCCGCTCGGCCCGCAGTGGTTCGACATTGAGGCGCGGCTGGCGCATCTGGACGCCGTGGGCGTGGTCCATCAACTGCTGTCCTGGCCGACCACACTGGGCGTGGACCCCGGCCTGGACGCGGCCGCTACGCTGCCGCTGTGGACGTGCTGGAACGAGCAGACCGGCGCGCTGGTGCGGCAATATCCGCGGCGCTTCAGCGCACTGGCGGCGCTGTCCACCGCCGATGTGGCCTGGTCGGCGCGCGAACTGGCCCGCGCCCACGACACGCTGGGCCTGATCGGCGGCACCCTGCCGGTGGCCGGCCTGGCCAGCCTGACCGCGGCGCAGCATTTCGCGCCGCTGTTCAAGGTGGCCCAGCGCCACCGCAGCCACATCTACCTGCACACCGGTTTCGCCCACCCGTCGGTCCCCGGCCAGCCGCTGCAGTTGCTGCATGCCGATACGGCCGACCTGCGCGGCGCGCTCGACACCGCCCAGCAGTTCGCATCGGCACTGCTCACCCTGGGCTTCACCGATTTCCTCGACGCCTATCCGGACGTGACCGTGCAGGTGGCCATGCTCGGCGGCTCCGGCCTGTTCGCGCCGCTGTTCGAACAGTTCGCCCTGCACCCGGTACGGGCCGAGACAGTTGCGCAGGCGCGCCGCCGCCTGCGCCGGGTCTGGCTGGACACCGGCGCCGCCGGGCAGGGGCCGGCGGCGATCGCCGCGGTGGTGCGCGTACTGGGCGCGGACCGGGTCGTGTTCGGCTCGGACTACGCGCCGGCGGCCAACATCGCCGCGGTGGCCGCCAATGTGCGCGCCGCCGGCCTGCAGCCGGCGCAGCAGCGCGCCGTGTTCCACGACAACGCCGCCGCACTGCTGCGCGGGCATGGCGTGCCGCTGGCACCGGCCGCCTGATCCCTTACCTACCTCATACCTCACGCCGATGACGACCCATGGCTTCCACGACATTCCCTCGGCCGACGGCCTAATCGATGCCGAGACATTCCATCCCGACGGCAGCGGACCGTTCCCGGCGCTGCTGCTGTTCACCGACATCCGCGGTCCGCGCCCGGTGTACTCGCGCCTGGCGCAACGGCTGGCCGGGCGGGGGCTGTACGTGCTGCTACCACATCCGTACTACCGCGCCGGGCGCGCACCGGTGGTCGATCCGGCGCTACCGGTGCAGGACGAACGCGCCCACGCGCAACGCCAGGCGCTGCGCGCGGCGCTGACCCCCGCCGCGCTGGTGCGCGACTTCGACGCGCTGGTCGCCTTCCTCGATGCCCGACCGGAGACCGACGCGCAGCGCCTAGGCGTGGTCGGCTACTGCATGAGCGGCGCCTTCGCCCTGCGCCTGGCTGCGCGCTTCCCCGCACGGGTACGCGCCGCGGCCTCGTTCCATGGCGGCGGGCTGACGACCGACGCGGCGGACAGCCCGCACCTGCTGGCCGACCGGCTGGCCGCGCGCCTGTACTTCGGCCATGCCGAGCAGGATGCCTCGATGCCCGCCGCAGCCATCGCCCTGCTCGAACGCAGCCTGGCCCAGGCCGGCGCGGACTTCCGCAGCGAGGTCTACCCGGCGCGCCACGGCTTCGCCATCGAGGACGCCTCCGCCTACGACGCGGCCGCGGCCGCGCGCCACCTACAGGCCCTGCAGGCGCTGCTCGACGACACCCTGGTGCGGGCGTGAATGCGGACGCAGACCAATCGCGCAGCCGCAGCCCCTTCGACCTGCGGGTCGGCGCCGAGGAACTGCGCGCGGCCGGCGCCCTGGACATGGCCTCGATGCCGCGCATGCTGGCACGGGTGCTGCGGCTGACCCTGCACCAGCCCGTGCCGATGGCGCTGGCCACCGCCTCCAGCCTGGTCGCCACCGTCGCCGCCCTGCTCATGCCCGGCCTGCTCGGCGCGGCGGTGGACGACGCCCAGCGTCTGCTGCTGGCGGGCGCGGCGCGGGCCAGCCTGGCCCACGCCGCGCTCTGGCATACCGCCCTGCTGGTGGTGGCGGCCGCGGCCGCCCGCGGCGGGCTGCAGATGGCCTCCGGCTACTTCGGCGAGGTGGCCGGCCAGCGCGTCGGCCGCGATCTGCGCCTGGCCTTCTTCGACCAGCTGCAGCGGCTGGGCTTCGACTACCACGACCGCACCCATTCCGGCGATCTGATCAGCCGCGGCATGCTCGACCTGGAGGGCATGCGCGGCTTCGTCGAGAACGGCCTGCAGCGCCTGCTCTCGCTGCTGATGCTGCTGGGCATCGGCAGCTGGCTGATGCTGCGCACCGATCCGCAGATGGCGCTGCTGGCGCTTTCCTTCGTCCCGTTCGTGCTGTGGCGGGCGGCACGCACCGGCCTGTTCATGCGCCTGATCTGGAGCCGCATCCAGCGCCAGATGGCGCAGCTGGGCCGGGTGATGGAGGAGAACCTGCAGGGCGTGCTGGTGGTACGCGCGTTCGCCGCCCGCGCCTGGGAACTGGCGCGCTTCGACGCGATCGCCGACCGCGCGCTGGCCCTGTCCAACCAGCGCATCGGCGTGCGCTCGGGCTCGCTGACGATGATGACGAGCTACTTCTACGCGGCCATGGCCCTGGTGCTGTGGACCGGCGGCCGGCGCATCACTGCCGGCCAGCTCAGCGTCGGCACGCTGACCCAGTTCCTGGCCTTCATGGGCATCCTGCAGATGCCGGTGCGGCAGGTGATCATGATCGTCAACATGGCCGCGCGCGCCAGTTCCTGCGCCGGCCGCCTGTTCGAGGTGCTGGACCGCGCCCCGACCATCGCCGAGCCGGCGCCGGCGACGGCGGTACTGCCGGCCGACGCCACGCTGCGCTTCGAGGACGTGCGCTTCGCCTATCCGGCGCAGCCGCAGGTGCCAGCGCTGGACGGCATCAGCTTCGAACTGGCGCCGGGGCGCACCCTGGGCATCGTCGGTCCGCCCGGATCGGGCAAGTCCACCCTGATCCACCTGCTGCCGCGCTTCTACGACCCCGACGCCGGACGCATCACCCTGGGCGGATGCGACCTGCGCCAGATCCCGCTGCAGACGCTGCGCCGGCAGGTGGCGCTGGTGCCGCAGGACGTGTTCCTATTCGACGCCAGCGCCGGCGAGAACATTGCCTATGCGTGTCCGGACGCCGATGCCGCCACCGTCGCCGAAGCCGCGCGCGGCGCGCAGATCGCCGGCCACCTGGAGCGGCTGCCGCAGGGCTATGCCACCCGGGTCGGCGAGCGTGGAGTCAGCCTGTCCGGCGGCCAGCGCCAGCGCCTGGCCATCGCCCGCGGCATCGCCGCCGGCGCCGCCGTGCTGGTGCTCGACGACGCCGCCTCGGCGCTGGACGCGGCCACCGAGCAGCGCCTGCGCCGCGCCCTGGCCGCCAGGGCCGGCACGCGCAGCCGGATCATCGTCTCCCATCGCCTGGCCGCGGTGGCCGAGGCCGACCAGATCCTGGTGCTGGAACGCGGCCGGATCGTCGAGCGCGGCGACCATGCGCAGTTGCTGGCGCGTGCCGGCCTCTATGCCCGGCTGTGGCGGCTGCAGCATCCGGATGCTGCGGCCAGCCCGGCGGCCGCGGACGTACCGGCATGAGCCTGGACTTCGGCGGCCGCGGCGGCGCACCCGGCACCCCCCTGCAGGGCGAACTCGGCGAGGAAGTGTTCTCGACCTTCGACCCGCGCGTACTGCGCCGCTTCTTCGCCTACCTGCGCCCCTACCGCGGGCCGCTGGCCAGCGCGCTTGCCGCGGTCGCGCTGTACGTCGCCGCCCAGCTCGGCATCCCGCTGGCGATCAAGGCCGCCGTCGACGCCGCGGTCGGGCCCGGCGGCGGCGCGGCGGGCGCCGCGCTGGCGGCGTTCGCGGTGCTGGTGGCGGTCAACGCGGTGGCCGCCTTCTGCCAGGAATGGACCGCCGCGCGGCTCGCGCAGCGGGTGATCTTCGACCTGCGCCGAGCCATGTACGCGCACCTGCAGGACGTGCCGGTGGCATTCCTGCAGCGGACCCAGGTCGGCCGGCTGATGTCGCGCCTGCAGGGCGACATCAATGCGCTGCAGGAGTTCCTGGAGACCTCGATCAACGGCGTGGGCGACCTGTTCCTGCTGGCCGGCATCGTGGTCGTGCTGCTGGCGATGGACTGGCGGCTGGGGCTGCTGACTCTGCTGGTGCTGCCGCTGCTGACGGCCGCGCGCGCGGCCTGGCTGCCGATCGCCACGCCCGCGTTCCGCCACGCCCGCGACGCCGCCTCGATCGTCAACGGCGCCCTGGCCGAGAACATCGGCGGCGTGCGCACGGTGCTAGCCAGCCGCCGCGAAGCGCTGAATTTCGAACGCTTCGCCGCACTGGCCGAGGCAAGCTACCGCGTCCAGACCCGGGCCGCGCTGGTGGCGCAGGCCATGGTGCCGGTGGTGGAAGTGCTCACCGGCCTGGCCCTGGCCGCGGTGGTCGTCGTCGGCGGGGCGGCGGTCAGCGGCAAGCGCATGGAGGTCGGCGCGATGGTCGCCTTCATCTTCTACGTGCAGCGCTTCATCGATCCGATCCGGACCTTGTCGGTGCAGTACACGGTGATGCAGCGAGCGATGGCCGCCGGCAGCCGCATCTTCGAATTGCTGGACGTGCCGCTGCCGCCATACCGGCCGCGCACGCCGGTGGGACTGGGCGAGCAGCCGCCATCGCTGGAATTCCGCGATGTGGTCTTCGGCTATGCCCCGCAACGGCCGGTGCTGCACCACATCGACTTCCGGATCGAGCCCTATCAGAACGTGGCGCTGGTGGGAGCCACCGGATCGGGTAAGAGCAGCATCGCCGCCTTGGCGCGCCGCTTCCATGACGTCTGGCAGGGCCAGGTGCGCGTGGGCGGCTATGACGTGCGCGAAGTGTCCCGGGACTCGCTGGGCCGCTACGTAGGCCTGGTACTGCAGGAACCGTTCCTGTTCACCGGCACCGTCCTGGAAAACATCCGCTACGCCAGCGCGGCTGGCCGCGAGCAGGTGATTGAGGCTGCGCGGGCGGTGGGTGCGCACGGCTTCATCAGCGCCCTGCCACAGGGCTACGACACTCCAATGGCGCAGCGTGGCCAGAACCTGTCGCTGGGCCAGCGCCAGCTGATCAGCTTCGCCCGCACCCTGGTGGCCGATCCGCGCCTGCTGATACTGGACGAGGCTACCGCCAGTATCGACAGCTTCACAGAGCAGCAGCTGCAGGCCGCGCTGGAAATGCTGCTGCGCGGCCGCACCAGCCTGGTGATCGCTCATCGCCTGTCCACCATCCGCAACGCCGACCGCATCCTGGTGCTGGACGGGGGCCGTCTGGCCGAATCCGGCTGCCACCCCGAACTGATGGCGCGCGGCGGCCTGTACGCCGAGCTGCATGCGCGCAACTTCGATCTGCCCGAAGCGGCCCATGCCCATGACGCCGTCCGCACCCCGCACCCGCAGCAAGCGCCGGGCTAAGCGCTGACCGGCCCGCCGAATGCAACCACCCCTGCGCCGCACGGCGCCCCTGCCCCCGAGGAAACGACCATGTCCCAGTTGCCCGAAATCCCCGAAAGGATCGACGAGATCGTCGCCTACCACAGCCACATCTACTTCACCGCACAGACCAGGCACATCGCCGAGCGCCTCAACGAGGAGTTGCAGGACCGCTTCAAGATCTGGGACTACCGCTGGCTGGACGCGGCCAATGCCCTGCATCCGCAGCCGATGTTCCGCTTCGCCATCCTCAAGGAGGACTTCCAGCGCTACGTCGAATGGATCGTGCGCGCGCGCGAGGGCCTGACCGTGCTGGTGCATCCGATCACCGGCGACGACTACATCGACCACACCTACCTGGCGATCTGGATCGGCGGCCGCCTGGAGCTGAACGTGGGGCGGATGCGCGAGTTCGCGCAGGCCCGGCGCGCCGGCGCCGAACTGCCCGGCTCGCACGTGTTCGAGACCGGCAACGACCCGAGCCTGGCCGGCAAGGTCCGCTACCGCCCAGGCGACGACAGCTACCGCCAGCACGCACCGACCGGCTGAGCGGTTCGTTGACGCGAGGCGCGCGTGCACCGGGCGTCGGCTGGCGGTCGGCAATCGGTTCGATCGCGTGGCTGGGCGCCGCTGCTCGGTCGCTGCCTGGCAGCGCCCATGCCTGGCTCAGCGCCTGCGGTTCCTGTCGATCGGCACCACTTCGCCGCCTTCCAGCAACGACAGCTGGCCGCTGGCGGTGGGCAGTTCGCGCTCGAGCTTCTCGATCTCCTCGCGGAAGTCGGCCACGTCCTCGAAGCTGCGGTACACCGAGGCGAAGCGCACGTAGCCGACGTGGTCGAGCTTGCGCATCTCGGCCATCACGAAGTCGCCGATCCGGCGCGAGGGCAGTTCGCGCTCGCCGCTCATCCGCACCTGGTGCACGACCAGGCGGATCGCGGCCTCGAGCTGTTCCTCCGAGACCGGGCGCTTGTGCAGCGCACGCTCCATGCTCAGGCGCAGCTTGCGGGTGTCGAACGGCTCGCGGCGGCCGTCGCCCTTGATGATCGCCGGCAGCTTCAGCTCGACCGTTTCCAGGGTGGAAAAGCGCTCGCCGCAAGCCTCGCACTCGCGCCGGCGGCGGATCGTCGCACCGTCCTCCGACGCGCGCGAGTCGATGACCTTGGTGTCTACGTGCTGGCAGAAGGGGCAGTGCATCAGTGGGTCCGGGACTCGGGACTCGGGACTCGGGACTCGACAAGGAGCACGGCATGGCGACCGCAGGATCCGGCATTCCCGCGATTGTCCCAGGGACCCGGCACGACGCCGAGTCCCGAGTCCCGAGTCCCGAGTCCCGGCATCTCAGCCATACACCGGATATCTCCGGCACTGTGCGGTCACCTTCTCGCGCACCGCGGCGATCACCGCCTCGTCGTTGGGCGCGTCGAGCACGTCGGCGATCCAGCCGGCCAGTTCGACGGCGTCGGCCTGGCCGTAGCCGCGGGTGGTGATCGCCGGGGTGCCCAGGCGCAGGCCCGAGGTCACGAACGGCGAGCGCGGGTCGTTGGGCACCGCGTTCTTGTTGACGGTGATGTGGGCCTTGCCCAGCGCGGCCTCGGCGTCCTTGCCGGACACCTCGCGACCGATCAGGTCCACCAGCATCAGGTGGTTCTGGGTGCCGCCGGAGACGATCCTGTAGCCGCGCGCGATCAGCGTGTCCGCCAGCGCCTGCGCGTTCTTCACCACCTGCTGCTGGTAGGCCTTGAACGCCGGCTCCAGCGCTTCCTTGAACGCCACCGCCTTGGCCGCGATCACGTGCATCAGCGGGCCACCCTGAATGCCCGGGAACACGATCGACTGCAGCTTCTTGGTCAGCTCCTCGTCGGCGCCCTGGGCCAGGATGATGCCGCCACGCGGACCACGCAGGGTCTTGTGGGTGGTCGAAGTCACCACGTGCGCATGCGGCAACGGACTCGGGTAGACGCCGGCGGCGACCAGCCCGGCCACATGCGCCATGTCCACGAACAGGTAGGCGCCGACCTTGTCGGCGATGGCGCGGAAGCGTGCCCAGTCCAGCACCCGCGAATAGGCCGAGAACCCGGCCACGATCATCCTCGGCTTGTGCTCGACGGCCAGCCGCTCGATCTCGTCGTAGTCGACCAGGCCCTGGTCGTTCACCCCGTACTGCACGGCGTTGAACAGCTTGCCCGAGGCGTTGACCTTGGCGCCGTGGGTGAGGTGGCCGCCGTGCGCCAGCGACATGCCCAGGATGGTGTCGCCGGGCTGCAGCAGGGCGAAGTAGACCGCCTGGTTGGCCTGCGAACCGCTGTGCGGCTGCACGTTGGCGTAGCTGGCGCCGAACAGCTGCTTGACCCGCTCGATCGCCAGCTTCTCGGCGACGTCGACGAACTCGCAGCCGCCGTAGTAGCGCTTGCCCGGGTAGCCTTCGGCGTACTTGTTGGTCAGCACGCTGCCCTGCGCCTCCATCACCGCCGGGCTGGCGTAGTTCTCACTGGCGATCAGCTCGACGTGGTCCTCCTGGCGCCGGGCCTCGGCGGCGATGGCCTGGGCCAGTTCGGGATCGTAGGTTTCGATGCGCAGGTCGCGGGGATACATCGCAGCTCCGGGCGGGCCGGCCCGGCAGGGCGGGCGGCGGGAAAGGGAGCGTGGATTGTATCGCGCCGGGCGGACCGGCCCGCGCGTCCAGGCAGGAAGGCCTGCGGCAGGGCGCCGCGGCAGCGCCGGTGGTGCAGCACCACCGACAGGGCCGCGGCAGGGCCGCAAACGACGAAGGCACCCTCGCGGGCGCCTTCGCACATCCAGCCGGTTGGCGATCTCAGTGGTGGAGCAGGATGTCGGCGATGATGCCGGTGGTGATGGCCACCAGCAGCAGGTCGCCGGTGTCGCTGCGGACCCAGCGATAGCCCGGCGGCGGCCGGCGGACCGGATAGCGGTAGTAGTCGTCCACGTAATAGGCGGGGCCGTCGTAGTAGGCATAGTACGGGCGGCCGACCACCCAGCGCGGCGGCGGCGGACGGTAGTAGTCCGGGCGCGGCGCGGAACGGTAATAAACCACTGGCGGCGCGCGGTAATAGCTGCGGCCGTGGTCGACGTAGTGGCGGTCTGAGCCCCGGCGGTCGCGATCGTGATGATCACGGGCCTGGGCCGGCGCACCCAGGGCCAGCGCCAGGACCGGCACCGACAGCAGGGCAAGGAAAGTGCGCTTCATGGTGGTAAGCCTCGTGTGCATGCGGAACACGGGTCCATCATGCGCGCGGCAGGTGAACGGATTCTGGCTGGAAGCGCTTGCCCACCGCGCCCGGCAGCGCCTGTTCAACCGCCCGCAAGCAGCCCCGACCGAGGCCGGCACAGAAGGCCGTCGCGTATACTGACTCCATCCTTCTTCCCGCTTGCCGCCGCCCGTCGACGGCCTGTGGCGCACGCGCTTTTCCGGAGCCTTCCCCATGTCGTCCCAGTACATCTACACCATGAACCGCGTGTCCAAGGTGGTCCCGCCGAAGCGGCAGATCATCAAGGACATCTCGCTAAGCTTCTTCCCGGGGGCGAAGATCGGCCTGCTCGGCCTGAACGGCGCCGGCAAGTCGACGGTGCTGAAGATCATGGCCGGGGTGGACCAGGACTTCGAGGGCGAGGCCCGCCCGCAGCCGGGCATCAAGGTCGGCTACCTGGCGCAGGAGCCGGAGCTGGACCCGAACAAGACCGTGCGCGAGTCGGTCGAGGAAGGCGTCGGCGAGGTGCTGCAGGCGCAGAAGCGGCTGGACGAGGTCTACGCCGCCTACGCCGAGGAAGGCGCCGACTTCGACGCGCTGGCCAAGGAACAGGAGCGGCTGGAGGCGATCCTCGCCGCCGGCGACGCCCACACCCTGGAGAACCAGCTGGACGTGGCCGCCGACGCGCTGCGGCTGCCGCCGTGGGATGCCAGGATCGCCAACCTGTCCGGCGGCGAGAAAAGGCGCGTGGCGCTGTGCCGGCTGCTGCTGCAGAAGCCGGACATGCTGCTGCTGGACGAGCCGACCAACCACCTGGACGCCGAGTCGGTGGAATGGCTGGAGCAATTCCTGGCGCGCTACACCGGCACCGTGGTCGCGGTCACCCACGATCGCTACTTCCTCGACAACGCCGCCGAGTGGATCCTCGAACTGGACCGCGGCCGCGGCATCCCGTGGAAGGGCAACTACACCGAGTGGCTGGTGCAGAAGGACGAGCGCCTGAAGCAGGAAGAGAACCAGGAGAAGGCCCGCCAGAAGGCGATCCAGAAGGAACTGGAATGGTCCCGGCAGAACGCCAAGGGCGGCCGCTCCAAGGGCAAGGCGCGGCTGGCGCGGCTGGAGGAGCTGCAGTCGCAGGACTACCAGAAGCGCAACGAGACCAACGAGATATTCATCCCGCCGGGCGAGCGCCTGGGCAACTCGGTGCTCGAATTCAAGAACGTCTCGAAGAAGTTCGGCGACCGGCTGCTGATCGACAACCTGTCGATGATCGTGCCGCCGGGCGCGATCGTCGGCATCATCGGCCCGAACGGCGCCGGCAAGTCGACCCTGTTCAAGATGATCACCGGCCAGGAGAAGCCGGACTCGGGCGAGATCGTGATCGGTCCGACCGTCAACCTGTCCTACGTCGACCAGAGCCGCGACAAGCTGGAAGGCAACCACAACGTGTTCCAGGAGATCTCCGGCGGCCTGGACATCCTCAACATCAACGGCATCGAGATCCAGTCGCGCGCCTACATCGGCCGCTTCAACTTCAAGGGCCAGGACCAGCAGAAGATGGTCGGCTCGCTGTCCGGCGGCGAGCGCGGCCGCCTGCACATGGCCAAGACCCTGCTGCAGGGCGGCAACGTGCTGCTGCTCGACGAACCGTCCAACGACCTGGACATCGAGACCCTGCGCGCGCTGGAAGACGCGCTGCTGGAGTTCCCGGGCAACACCTTCGTGATCTCGCACGACCGCTGGTTCCTCGACCGCATCGCCACCCACATCCTCGCCTTCGAAGGCGATTCGCACGTGGAATTCTTCCAGGGCAACTACCGCGAATACGAGGAAGACAAGAAGCGCCGCCTGGGCGAGGACGCGGGGCCGAAGCGTTTGCGGTTCAAGGCGCTCAAGTAATACGCTGCCGACATGAACGCCCGCCCGCATCCCGCCGGAACGTCCGATTGGTCGTCGCTGGTGGATGTCCTGCGCGCGGCGTATCCGCAGGCGTTGGGCGTGTGGTTGTTCGGCAGCTTCGCCAGCGGCCATGCCGATGCGCGAAGCGACATCGACCTTGCCCTGCTGTTGCCCGGCAAGGCCGAACCGGTCGCCTTGTGGGAACTGGCGCAACGCCTGGCATCGCTGGCGAACCGCGACGTTGACTTGCTGGACCTGCGCGCCGCCAGTACCGTGATGCAATACCAGGTCGTCGTCAACGGCATCCGCCTGTGGCAGGCCGACGCACAGGCGGCGCTGTACGAAAGCTTCATCCTCAGCGAGAAAACCGCGCTGGACGAAGCCCGCGCCGGCCTGTTGCAGGACATCGGCGAACGGGGCCGCGTGCATGGCTGACGACGTGCTGGCCAACAAGGCGGCGATGATCGAGCGCTGCGTGCGGCGTGCACGGGAGGAATACGAGCGCGCGCCGGAAACCTTCACCGTCGACCACACCCGCCAGGACGCCGCCATCTCAACATCCAGCGTGCATGCGAAGCCGCGCTGGACATGGGCCAGCACCTGATCCGCCGCGAAGGCCTGGGTTTGCCGCAAAGTTCTCGCGACGTGTTCGCACTGCTCGCCGCCGCCGGGTGGATCGACCCCGCGCTGTCGCAACGCCTGCAAGCGATGGTCGGCTTCCGCAACATCGCCGTGCACAACTACCAGACCCTGCAAATGCCCATTGTCGTTGCGATCATCACCAGGCACCTGGACGACTTCACGGCATACAACAAGGCATTGTTGACGCGCGACGGAAAAGATGCGTGATCGACTGGACGACTGAAGTCGACCAACTACCGTCCCGTGCCGATCTCCGGGAACAGCACATCGGTGAAGCCGAACTTGGAGAAGTCGACGATCCGCGACGGGTACAGGATGCCGTCCAGGTGGTCCACCTCGTGCTGGACCACGCGGGCGTGGAAGCCTTCGGCCTCGCGCTCGATGCGCTTGCCATGCACGTCCCAGCCGCTGTAGCGGATGCGCTTGAAGCGCGGGATCACCGCGCGCAGGCCGGGGATGGACAGGCAACCCTCCCAGCCGTCCTCGATCTCGTCGGACAGCCGCTCGATCACCGGATTGACCAGGGCGGTGCGCGGCACCGGCGGGGCGTCGGGATAGCGCTCGCTGCTGTCGAAGCCGAACACGATCAGCCGCCGGCTCAGCGCGATCTGCGGCGCGGCCAGGCCGACGCCGTCGGCGCCATCCATGGTTTCGAACATGTCGCCGGCCAGGTCGCGGACCTCGCCGTCGAAACGGTCGACCGGATCGGCCACGCGCAGCAGCACCGGCTGGCCCATTCTCACGATGTTGCGGATCATGCGGTTTCCTCCTCGGGCAGGCCGAACACCTGCCGCAGGTAACGGACGTAGCCGGGATCCTCGCACATGCTCTTGCCCGGCGAGTCGGACAGCTTGGCCACCGGCTGGTCGTTGCAGCGGACCATCTTCAGCACGATGTTGATCGGCTTCGGCCCCAGGTCGTTGGTCAGGTTGGTGCCGATGCCGAAGGCGACCTGGGTGCGATCGCTGAAGCGGCGGTAGAGCTGCATCACCTTGTCGATGTCCAGGCCGTCGCTGAACACCAGCACCTTGCCGCGCGGATCGGCGCGGTTGGCGCGCAGGTGGGCGAGCATGCGCTCGCCCCAAGCGAACGGATCACCCGAGTCGTGGCGCATGCCGTCGAACAGCTTGCAGAAGTACATGTCGAAGTCGCGCAAGAAGGCGTCGATGCCGACCACGTCGGACAGGGCGATGCCCAGGTCGCCGCGGTATTCGCGCGCCCACGCCTCCAGCGCGGCGGCCTGCGAGTCGCGCAGGCGCGGGCCGAGCGCCTGGAACGCCTGCAGCCACTCGTGCGCCATCGTGCCCAGCGGGGTCAGCCCGTACAGGCGCGCGAAATGGACGTTGCTGGTGCCGACGAACTGGCGGCCCAGTTCCTCCTTGAGCACCGGCAGCAGGCGCGCATGCCAGTCGCGGCTGTGGCGGCGGCGGGTGCCGTAGTCGGCGATCCGGCAGTCCTCGTAGCCGGCCGCGCCGCGCAGGGTGGCGATCTTGGCGCGCAGCCGGCGCAGGCCTTCGTCCTGTTCGCCCGGGTCGGTGTTGCGGAACCACACCTCGCTGACGATCGCCAGCAGCGGCACCTCGAACAGGATGGTGTGCAGCCACGGCCCATGGATGCGCAGTTCGATCTCGCCGGGCACCTGGCGCGAGGGCTCCAGCGTCAGGTACTTGCGGTCCAGGTGGAACAGGCCGAGGAAGTCGACGAAGTCGCTCTTGAGGTAGCGCAGGCTGCGCAGGTAGTCCAGTTCCTCGGCGCCGAAGCGCAGCGCGCACAGGGCGTCGATCTCGGCCGAGATCTGCTCGACGTACTGCGCCAGGTCGATGCCCGGGCTGCGGCACTTGAAGCGGTAGTCGACGATCGCGCCGGGATGCTGGTGCAGCACGGCCTGCATCATCGTGAACTTGTACAGGTCGGTGTCGAGCAGGGACTGGATGATCATGGCGGTATTGTGCACCGGCTTTCGTGCCCTTCGGGCGCGAAGGCCTTCGCATTCAGACCCTGCCCACCGCAATGCGCAGCGCCACCGCGAGGAAATGCGCGCCTATCAGCGCGCGCACCGCCAGCCGCACCGGCGCGCTGCGCCGCGGCGCCTCGAACTTGCGGAAATAGCGCCACAGGCCGCGGTGCTTGTGCCATTCGACGAACAGCGGCCGGCTGCGGCTGGATATCCCCCGCCAGTGCACCACGCGGACGTCGTTGACCACCGCCACCGTCGCACCGGCCTGGCGCGCGCGCCGGCACAGGTCCAGGTCCTCGGCGTGCAGGCGGTAGCCCGCGTCCCAGCCGTGCAGCTGCTCGAACAGGATGCGCGGCAGCAGTACCAGTGCGCCGGACACCGCCTCGACCGGCTGCACCGCCAGCTGCGGCTGCATCGGCACGCCCAGCCGGGCGGCAGCGCCGGGGTGGCGCAGCATCGCGGCGAAGTCGGGGTCGCGCCGGCGCGCGGCGGCGTCGCGCACCCCGTCGGCATCGACCAGGTCGGCGCCGAGCACGGCGCCGCCAAGCACGACGGCGTGTTCGCGCAGGCGCGCCAGCGAGTCGGCTTCGACCATCAGGTCCGGGTTGACGAAGGCCAGCCAGGGCGCGTCGCTGTCGGCCGCACCCTGGTTGCAGGCCGTGGCGAAGCCGGGGTTGTCGGGGTTGGCGATGAAATGCACGCGCCCATCGCGCGCGGCGTGACGCTGAACGATCTCCAGAGTGCCGTCGTCCGAGCCGTTGTCCACCACCCGGATCTGCACCACTGCCTGCGCCGCGCGCAGCCGCGCCAGGCAGGCGTCGATGCTGGCGGCGCTGCGGTAGGTCACCACCACCGCGGCGATGGCCTCAGCCGAACAGGTCACGCTGCCGCTCCGGGCCGGCGATCTCGACGTGCAGGGCGGTCAGCCGCTGGCGCGCCTCGCGCAACGGGTCGTCCATCAGGAACTGCGCCAGGCGCGCGTTGTAGGCCGGCCAGCGCGCGGCGATGGCGTCCATGTCGCCTTCGGCCGGGCCGCCCTCGCCGGCGCGGGCGACGAAGGCGGTCTCGCACAGCGCGTTGCGCCAGCCCAGCCCGGCCAGGCGCAGCGACAGATCGATCAACGCCGCGTACCAGCTGCCGTGGCTGGCGCCGTCGACGCCGCCAGCGCGGGCCAGCGCGCGTCCGCGCACGGCCACCGCGTGCGCCACCGCGGCCGGCAGTTCCGGATGCACGGCGGGCATGCGCGCGCAGGCCTGCGCGGTCAGCCCGACGTCGCGCGGCGGCGCGCATACCTCGCCCAGGCGCGGCCAGGCCACCGCTTCGCCGGCATTGCACCAGGGCGTGGCGGTGGCGATGGCCGGATCGCGCGCCAGGCAGGCGGCCAGCTCCTCCAGCCAGCCCGGCAGCGGCAGCGCATCAGGCGCAAGCACCACGACGTCCAGGCCGGCGCAGGCGGCGAGCATCTGCGCCAGGTGCGCCGCTTCGCCCAGCGGCTGCGGGCGACGGCTGTAGTCGGCCCGCAGGCGGGTGCGCGCCCGCCAGCGCTGCACCAGCGCGGTCCCGCGCGGACCGGCCTGGGCGTCGTCGGCCAGCCACACGCGGGCGCCGGCCGGGGTGGCAGCATCGAGCGCGGCCAGACAGGCGTCGAGCGCATCGTCATCCGGACCCAGCGGCAGCAGCACGATCGGCAGGTCAGCCATGAGCATGGATTATCGGCGCAGTGCGCGCAGCGACCGCATCGCCTCGAAGCGACGGTGGCACGCCTCGCTCGGGTCCAGGTATCTGCGCTGCGGTCACTGCGTTCAAGCCCTGCCCACGTCCATGGGATGGAAGTGGACTTTAACGGGCAATGGGGATTCAGGGGCGCAGCAACACCGGCCTCGGAACGTCCGGCCCGGCCATCCCTGGCCGGGCGTTCGCTGAATCGAACCGCCGATAGGGCTCTTTGTGCATCTGCGGCTCAATCCTTGCTGCCCTCCATGGCGCAACAACACCGGCTTCGGAACGTCCGGCCCGGCCATCCATGGCCGGGCGTTCGCTGAATCGAACCGCCGATAGGGCGGTTCGATTCAGCTCACCCACGCCCGCGCGTTGCGGAACATGCGCAGCCACGGCGAGTCCCCGCTCCAGCCGGACGGGGTCCAGCTCAGGTTGAGGCTGCGCGGGGTGCGCTCGGGATGCGGCATCAGGATGGTGGCGCGGCCGTCGGCGCTGGTCAGGCCGGTGATGCCGGCCGGCGAGCCGTTCGGGTTGAGCGGGTAGCGCTCGCTGGCGTTGCCGTCGCCGTCGACGTAACGCAGCGCCACCTTGGCGGCGGCCTGGTCGAGCGCGCTTTCGAACTCGGCCCGGCCTTCGCCGTGCGCGACCGCCACCGGGATGCGCGAGCCTTGCATGCCGCGCAGCAGGATCGACGGCGATTCCACCACCTCCAGCAGCGCGGTGCGCGCCTCGAACTGCTCGCTGCGGTTGCGCAGGAAGCGCGGCCAGTGCTCGGCGCCGGGGATGATGTCCTTGAGCTGGCTCATCATCTGGCAGCCGTTGCACACGCCCAGGGCGAAGCTGTCGGCGCGGGCGAAGAACGCGGCGAACTGTGCGCGCAGCGCCGACCGCTCCAGGATCGAGGTGGCCCAGCCGCGGCCGGCGCCGAGCACGTCGCCGTAGCTGAAGCCGCCGCAGGCGGCCAGGCCGCGGAACCCGGTCAGGTCGACGCGGCCGGCGACCAGGTCGCTCATGTGCACGTCGACGCAGGCGAAGCCTGCGCGCTCGAAGGCGTTGGCCATCTCGATCTGGCCGTTGACGCCCTGCTCGCGCAGGATCGCCACCTTCGGCCGCGCGCCGGTGGCGATGAAAGGCGCTGCAACGTCCTCGCCCGGATCGAAGCTCAGCTTCGGCTTCAGCCCCGGCGCATTGAAGTCGCGCGCGATCGCGCGTTCCTCGTCGGCGCTGTCCGGGTTGTCGCGCAACCTCTGCATCGCGTGGGTGACCGACCACCAGGCATCGAACAGCTCCTGCCAGCCCCACTCGGCCAGGGTCTCTGCGTCCCGCTTCACCCGCACCTTGGCCGCAGTGGTCGGGCGGGCGATGCGCTGCGCACATTCGGTCAGCGCATGCCGCTCGACCAGGTCGGCGAACGCGGCGCGGTCCTCGTCGGCGACCTGCACGATCGCGCCCAGTTCCTCGTTGAACAGGGTGTGGAACGGGTCTTCGCCCCAGCCGTCGAGGACGATGTCCAGGCCCAGGCGCGCGGCGAAGGCCATCTCGCACAGCGTGGCGAACGCGCCGCCGTCGCTGCGGTCGTGGTAGGCCAGCAGCAGGCCCTGCTCGCGCGCGTCGCGGATCAGTTCGAAGAAATCGCGCAGGCGTTGCGGATCGTCCAGATCCGGCGCTTCGCCGCCGAACGCCGGCAGCGCCTCGGCGCCGGCGTGCACCTGCGCCAGCACCGAACCGCCGAGCCGCTGCTTGCCGCCGCCCAGGCCGATCAGCCACAGCTCGCTGTCCTGCTCGCGGTCGAGCAGCGCCGTGAGCTGCAAGCGCGCGTCGGCCACCGGGGCGAAGGCGGAGATGATGAGGGAGACGGGGGAGACGGATTTGTGTATCTGTCCGGGACTCGGGACCCGGGACCCGGGACCCGGAGAAGCAACCGCAACAGCAGGCGCGTCATCAATCGACGACTCGGAGACAGAGGGCCCTTGCTCTTCCCGAGTCCCGAGTCCCGGGTCCCGGGTCCCGGCGTGTGCGGGTCCCGGGTCCCGGGTCCCGGCTTCACCGCTCCACACCGCCTGCATCGACAGCGAGTCCTTGCCGACCGGGATGCTGATCTCCAGCGCCGGGCACAGCTCCATGCCGACCGCCTTGACCGCGTCGAACAGCAGCGCGTCCTCGCCGGGGTGGCCGCAGGCGGCCATCCAGTTGGCCGACAGCTTGACCGTGTCCAAGGATTCCACCGGCGCCGCGCACAGATTGGTGAGCGCCTCGCCGACCGCCATGCGCGCGGCGGCGGCCGAATCGAGCAGCGCCAGCGGGGTGCGCTCGCCGATCGCCATCGCCTCGCCAGCGAAGGTGTCGAAGCCGGCCAGGGTGATCGCGCAGTCGGCCAGCGGCAGCTGCCACGGGCCGATCATCTGTTCGCGCGCGGTCAGCCCGCCGACGCTGCGGTCGCCGATGGTGACCAGGAAGTTCTTGGCCGCCACGGTCGGATGCGCCAGTACGCGCAGGCCGGCTTGGTGCAGATCCAGCGCGGCAGTCTCCAGCGCCGGCCAGGCCGGCGCCGGCGGATGGGCGGCGTCGCGGTGCATCTTCGGCGGCTTGCCGAAGAGGACGTCCATGGGCAGGTCGATCGGGAGGCCGGGACCCGGGGAAGCAGAAGCAGGTATCTCGGCTGCCGGCACGGCCCCGTGGAGCTTTTGCTCTTCCCGGGACCCGGGTCCCGGGTCCCGGGTCCCGATTCCCCCCAGCACCCCATACCCCACCACCAGCCGCTCCTCCGCCGTCGCATGCCCGACCACCGCGAACGGGCAGCGCTCGCGTTCGCAGATCGTCGCGAACTCGTCGAGCCGCGCGGCCGGCACGCCGAGCACGTAGCGTTCCTGCGATTCGTTGCACCACAGTTCCAGCGGCGACAGCGAGGGGTCGTCGCTGGGCACCCTGCCCAGGTCGATCACCCCGCCGACGCCGGAATCGTGCAGCAGTTCCGGGATCGCGTTGGACAGGCCCCCGGCGCCGACGTCGTGGAAGAAGTGGATCGGGTTGTCCGCGCCGAGCGCGACGCAGCGGTCGATCACCTCCTGGCAGCGCCGCTCCATCTCCGGGTTGTCGCGCTGCACGCTGGCGAAATCCAGGTCTTCGGCGCTTTCGCCGGAGGCCAGCGACGAAGCCGCGCCGCCGCCCAGGCCGATCAGCATGGCCGGGCCGCCGAGCACGATCACCGCGTCGCCCGGCTGCAGCTTGATCTTCTCGACCTGCGCGCGGTCGATCGCGCCGAGGCCGCCGGCGAGCATGATCGGCTTGTCGTAGGCGCGGGCGATGCCCTCCTCGGCCAGCTCGAAGCTGCGGAAGTAGCCCAGCAGGTTGGGCCGGCCGAACTCGTTGTTGAAGGCGGCGCCACCGAGCGGGCCGTCGAGCATGATCTCCAGCGCCGGCGCCATCCGCGGGTTCAGCGCGCGCGGCGCCTCCCACGGCTGCGGCAGGCCCGGGATGCGCAGGTGCGAGACGCTGAACCCGGTCAGGCCGGCCTTGGGCTTGCCGCCGCGGCCGGTCGCGCCCTCGTCGCGGATCTCGCCGCCGGCGCCGGTCGAGGCGCCCGGGAACGGCGCGATCGCGGTCGGGTGGTTGTGGGTCTCGACCTTGATCTGGAACGCGCTCGGCATCACCGCTTCGCTGCGGTATTGCCCGGTCTTCGGATCGGGCCGGTAGCGCGCCGCCGGCTGGCCCTCGATCACCGCCGCGTTGTCGCTGTAAGCGCTCAGGGTGTACTGCGGGGTCTTCTGGTGGGTGTTGCGGATCATCCGGAACAGCGAGCGGTCCTGCGGCTTGCCGTCGATGCTCCAGCTGGCGTTGAAGATCTTGTGCCGGCAGTGCTCGGAATTGGCCTGCGCGAACATCATCAGTTCCACGTCGGACGGGTCGCGTCCCAGCTCGGCGTAGCGCGCGCGCAGGTAGTCGATCTCGTCCTCGGCCAGGGCCAGGCCCAGGCGCGCGTTGGCCTGTTCCAGCTCGGCCAGGGCGATGCGCTGCAGCGGCTTGCGCGGCGGCGCGCTGAACAGCGCCTGGGCGGCGTCGGCGCCGTCCAGCAGCGACTGGGTCATCGGGTCGTGCAGCAGTCGGGCCAGCGCCTTCTGCGCATCGAGGTCGGACGGCCAGCCCAGCAGGTCGATGCGGGTGCCGCGCTCGACCCGCCGCAGCGGCTGGCCGGCGCCGCGCAGCAGCTCGGTGGCCTTGCTCGACCACGGCGAGCGCGTGCCCAGGCGCGGCACCACCCAGCGCGTATGCGCCTGCGGTGCGGGCGGCACCGCGGCCTCCCCGGCCTGCAGGATGCGGCGCAGGGCGGCCGGGTCAGGCGCCTGGCCGGGCTCGGGATCGACGAAGTACACCTGCCAGGCGCCGGCGATGCGCAGCGCGGGGACGACGGCCTGCAGGCGGGATTCGAGCCGCGCGCGGCGGAACTGCGACAAGGCCGGCTGGCCTTCGAGGACGATCATGTCCGGGATGGGGGTGCGGCGCGGTGGCGACGGGCCGCACATTGTAGCCGCCCGGTCCGGCCGCCGCCCGCGCCGGGGCAACTCACGGCATGCCCGCGGCGCCCTTCTGCGCAGCCAGCTTGTCCAGCGCCGCGCGCATCTGCGCCGGGTCCAGGTAGCCGCCGATCATCACGCCTTCGGAGGTGAACACCGCCGGCGTGCCGTTGACGCCCACCCGCTGGCCCAGGTCGTACTCCTGCGCCACCGGGTTGGTGCAGGTCCTGGCCTGCACCTTGCCGGTCAGCTTGGCCTCGGTCAGCGCCTTGCGGCGGTCGGCCGCGCACCACACCGACTCCATGTCCTTGAAGTCCTGGCTGGCCGGGCCCATGCGCGGGAACGCCAGGTAGCGCACGGCGATGCCCTGCTTGTTGTAGTCGGCGATCTGGCTGTGCAGCTTGCGGCAGTAGCCGCACTCGATGTCGGTGAACACGGTGACGGTGTACTTCGGGCTGGCCGGGGCGAACACGATGCTGTCGGCCGGCTCGATCTGCGCCAGCAGCTTGCTGCGGTAGGCGGCCAGCGCCGGGCTGCCCTGGGTCAGCTCGCGCTTGTCCTGCATGTCGTAGGCATTGCCCTGCAGCAGGTAGCGGCCGTCGTCGCTGACGTAGACGATCTGGCCGCCGGCGATCACTTCGCGGAAGCCGGGGAACGGCGCCGGGCCGACGTAGTCCACCCGCACGTCGGGGTTGAGCTGGCGCAGGGCCGCGCCGATGCGGCCGCCGGCATCGCCGGGCACGGACGCGGCAGCGGCCGATGCGGCGGCCGGCGCGGGCTGCTGGGCGCAGGCGGCCAGGCTGAGGCCGCCGGCCAGCAGGGCCGGCAGCAGGATCTTGGAGAACAGGGACATGGGGGACGCAGCCATGGCGAAGGCGATTTGCGAAAAGGGAATTCTGGCACAGGGGGCCGGCCGGTTCCGGAACGCGGCGTGTGTGCTCGGAGCGGACTCTTACCCCGGGCGCCGCAGCAGCGCGTAGAAGAAACCGTCCCTGCCGTCCTCGCCCGGCAGGCGCTGGCGGCCGCGGCCGCTGGCGTGGCCGAAGGCCGGCCCGGGGTCGCGCGCCTGCGCTGACGGCGTGCGCGCCAGGAAGGCTTCGACCTGGCCGGCGTTCTCGGCGTGCAGGATCGAGCAGGTGGCATAGGCCAGGACGCCGCCCGGGCGCAGCACCCGCCAGGCCGCGTCCAGCAGCCGCGCCTGCAGCGCGGCCAGGGCGTCGATGTCGGCCGGGCGGCGGTGCAGCAGCACGTCCGGCTGGCGGCGGACGATGCCGGTGGCCGAACACGGCGCGTCCAGCAGCACCGCGTCGAACGGCTCGCCGTCCCACCACGCCGCGGCGTCGGCGGCGTCGGCGGCGCGCAGCGTGGCCTGTGCGCCGATCCGCGCCAGGGTCTGCTCGACCCGCTGCAGCCGGCGCGGGTCCACGTCCAGCGCGATCAGGCGCAGCGACGGCTCGCGTTCGAGCAGGTGCGCGGCCTTGCCGCCGGGCGCGGCGCACAGGTCCAGCACGCGCGCACCGGGCGCCGGCGCTAGCAGGTCGGCCAGTTGCTGGGCCGAACCGTCCTGCACCGACACCCAGCCTTCGTCGAAGCCGGGCAAGGCGCTCACCGGCAGCGGCGCGTCCAGCCGCAGCGCATCGGCCAGCGCGGGCACGGTGGACGCGGCGATGCCGGCCTGGCGCAGGCGCTCGGCGTAGTCGGCCACGCGGCCGCGCCGGCGGTTCACCCGCAGCCACATCGGCGCCGGCACCGCGCTGGCGGCGAACACCGCCGCCGCCTGCGCCGGCCAGTCGCGCTGCACGGCCTGGCGCAGCCAGGCCGGCCAGGCGTCGGCCGGGTCGCCGGCCGGCACGCCTTCGCGCTGGGCGCGGCGCAGCACCGCGTTGACCAGCCCGGCCAGCGCCGGCTTGCCGAGCACGCGCGCCGCTTCGACCGTGGCCGACAGTGCCGCGTGCGGCGGCAGGCCGAGGGCGTCGAGCTGGGCCAGCCCGGCCAGCAGCAGCGCCTGCACCGCGCCCTCGCGCTCCGGCAGCGGCCGCGCCAGCCAGCCGGCCAGCGCAGCCTGGTAGTCGG
>JASGEB010000242.1:0-22036 GCA_047606785.1 Pseudoxanthomonas sp. | reverse complement strand
CGGCGGCGGCGCGCCGCTTCGGCGCCGCGGCCGCGGCGGTGGAAGGGGCCGGCCAGGCCGCCGAGACCGCCAACAGCGGCGAAGGCTATGTGCACACCTATTTCGGCGAGGCTCCGGCCGCGGCCGCGACGCCGGACCCGGCGCCGTCGGCGACCGCTTCGCCGATCCCACCGTGGAGCGCGCCGCCCGTCCGCCCGACCTGGCACACCGGCAGTGCCGGCCAGACCCTGGCGACCGCCACCGCGGCGCCGCTGCCGGTGCCGCCGTCGGTGGCGCCCGCCGACACTTCCGGGGCTGGCGAGCGCGAGCGGCTGCAGCTGGCCATCGCCTACCTGGACCTGGGCGATACCGCGGCGGCGCGGCCGCTGCTGCAACAGGTCGCCGCCAGCGCCGACCCGGCCGCGCGCGCCCAGGCCGGCCAGCTGCTGCGCGAGCTGGATTGACGGGAACCGGGATGCGCTACGCGCTGGGCGTCGAGTACGACGGCAGCGGCCTGCACGGTTGGCAGCACCTGGGCGAGGGTGGTCCGCCCAGCGTGCAGGCCGCGCTGGAGCAGGCCCTGTCCACGGTCGCCGCCGCGCCGGTGCGGGTCGCCTGCGCCGGCCGCACCGACGCCGGCGTGCACGCGCAATGCCAGGTCGTGCACTTCGACAGCGACCACTCACGGCCGCCGCGCGGCTGGATGCTGGGCGCCACCGCGCACCTGCCGCCGCCGGTGTGCGTGCACTGGTGCGTGGCGGTGGCCGACGACTTCGACGCCCGCTTCAGCGCACGCGCGCGTCGCTACCGCTACCGCATCCTCAACCGCCAGGTGCGCCCGGCCTTGCACCGCGCCACCCTGACCTGGGAGCGCCGCCCGCTGGACGCGGCGGCCATGCACCGCGCCGCCCAGGTCCTGCTCGGCGAGAACGACTTCGAATCCTTCCGCAGCGTGCAGTGCCAGTCGCCGCACGGGCGCCGCAACCTGCACGCGATCGCGGTCCGGCGCGAGGGCGAGCAGGTGGTGGTGGACGTGCAGGCCAACGCCTTCGTCCACCACATGGTGCGCAACATCGTCGGCTCGCTGCTGATGGTCGGCAGCGGCGAGCGCCCCGAGGGCTGGATCGCCGAGGTGCTGGCGCTGCGCGACCGCACCCGCGCCGGCCCGACCGCGCCGCCGCAGGGGCTGGTGTTCGTCGGCCCGCTGTACGATGCCCGCTGGGGCCTGCCGGCGCAGGTGACCCTGGCGCCGGGCCAGGCCGCCCCCGGGCCGAACGAGGACCCGCCCGCATGAGTGCCACCCGCATCAAGCTGTGCGGCATGACCCGCGCCCAGGACGTGCGCCTGGCGGTGGAACTGGGCGTGGACTACGTCGGCCTGATCTTTGCCGGCGGGCCGCGCCGGCTGAGCCTGGAGCAGGGCGCCGAGCTGCGCGCGCTGGTGCCGGCCGAAGTGGCGGCGGTGGCGCTGCTGCGCGATGCCGAGCGCGCGACGGTGGAGGCGGTGATCGAGGTGGTGGCGCCGGACCTGCTGCAGTTCCACGGCGGCGAGGACGACGCCTTCTGCGCCTCCTTCGGTCTGCCGTTCCTGAAGGCGGTGGCGATGGCCGGCGTGACCGACCCGGCGCAGGTGCCGGCGCTGCTGGCGGCCTGGCCGTCGGCGGCCGGCTTCGTGCTCGACAGCCACGCCGCGGGGCAGGGCGGCGGCACCGGCAGGACCTTCGACTGGTCGCTGTGGCCGGCCGATCCCGGCCGTCCCTGCCTGCTGGCCGGCGGCCTGACCGCCGACAACGTCGCCCAGGCCGTGCGCACAGCCCGGCCCTGGGGCGTGGACGTGGCCAGCGGCATCGAGGACGCGCCGGGCCGCAAGAACGCCGACAGGATGCGCGCCTTCGTCGCTGCCGCGCGGATGTAGGAACGCCGCATGGGCGCGATGGCCGTGGGGCAATCCCGGCAAAGCCATGGCGCCCCTGTAGCGCGCGCCTACAATTGGCGCTCCCCACCTGTAACCCCGCCGACGCATGTCCCTCCTGCGCATCTATCTACGCGTACTGCAGTTGCTGGCGCCGGAGAAGTGGCTGGCGCTGACCCTGGTGCTGGCCAACCTGGCGCTGTCCGGGGTGGCCTTCCTGGAGCCGGTGCTGTTTGGCAAGGTCATCGACGCGCTGGCCGCGCAGGGCAGGGGCGCCGGCGCCTGGCACTACATCGGCCTGTGGGCGGGGGTGGGTTTCGGCGGCATCGTCGCCAGCGTGTTCGTCTCGCTGTTCGCCGACCGCCTGGCGCACCGGCGGCGGCTGGCGGTGGTCGCGCAGTATTTCGAGCATGCCATCGCCCTGCCGCTGTCCTACCACGGCCAGCACCATACCGGCCGCCTGCTGCGGATCATGCACACCGGCAGCAACAACCTGTTCGGCCTGTGGCTGGGGTTTTTCCGCGACCACCTGACCACCCTGCTGTCGATCCTGATCATGGTGCCGTGGTCGCTGTACGTGAACTGGAAGCTGGGTCTGTTGATGGTCGGGCTGATGCTGAGCTTCGCCACCTTCAACGCCATCGCCATGCGCCGCACCCACGCCGCGCAGCGGCAGGTCGAGCAGCTGCACGGCGCCATCTCCGAGCGCGCCGGCGACGTGCTGGGCAACGTGCCGGTGGTGCAGGTCTACACCCGCCTGCAGGCCGAGGCCGAGGCGATCCGGCAGATGGCCCGGCGCGCGCTGGCCGCGCAGTACCCGGTGCTGCGCGGCTGGGCCTGGCTGTCGGTGGCCAACCGCGCCGCCTCCACCCTGACCATCGTGGCGATCTTCGCCCTGGGCGCCCAGCTCAACGCCAAGGGCGAAGTGACCGTCGGCGGCATCGTCACCTTCGTCAACTTCGCCCTGCTGCAGATCGGCCGGTTGGAGCAGTTCGCCGGCTTCATCTCCGGGCTGTTCTTCCAGACTCCGTCGCTGGCCGATTTCTTCGGCGTGCTCGACGCCGAAGCCACGGTCAAAGAGGATCCGGCAGCGCCGCCGCTGCCGGCCGCGGTGCGCGGCGAGGTGGAATTCGACGACGTGTCCTTCGGCTACGATCCCGCGCATCCAGCGCTCAGGCACCTGAGCTTCCGCGCGCCGGCCGGCAGTACGGTGGCCCTGGTCGGCCCCACCGGCTCCGGCAAGTCCACCGCGCTGAGCCTGCTCTACCGCGCCTACGATCCCAGCGCCGGGCGCATCACCCTGGACGGCATCGACATCCGCACGGTCCGCCTGACCTCGCTGCGCGAGCACATCGCGGTGGTATTCCAGGACCCCGGCCTGCTGTACCGCTCGGTGGCCGACAACCTGCGGGTCGGCAAGCCCGAGGCCAGTGCGACCGAACTGGAACAGGCCGCGCGCGCGGCCGAGGCGCACGACTTCGTGGTGGTCAAGCCGGAGGGCTATTCGACCCTGGTGGCCGAGCGCGGCACCTCGTTGTCCGGCGGCGAGCGCCAGCGCCTGTCGATCGCCCGCGCCATGCTCAAGGATGCGCCGATCCTGATCCTGGACGAGGCTACCAGCGCGCTGGACAACGCCACCGAGGCGCGCATCCAGCGCGCGCTCGACCGCTTGACCCGCGACCGCACCACCTTCGTCATCGCCCACCGCCTGAGCACGGTGCGCAATGCCGACCTGATCCTTGTGATGAAGGACGGCGAGATCGTCGAGCAGGGCCGCTTCGACGACCTGCTGGCGCGCGGCGGGCTGTTCGCGCAGCTGGAGGCGGGCGGGCGGTTCGTGGCGGATGCGGAGGATGAGGAGGCCGAGGTGGCGGGCGGCTAGGGCGTGTTACGTACTTTTTGTTCGTCAGCCCCCTGTACGCTGCGAAGTGGGGCATGCCTGCGGCGGTCACCCTCGGCGCGTGAGCCGGTGCAGCCATTGCCCGAGCAATAACGCGGGCAGGAACAGAAGCAGTTCCCGGTTCGCATACGCCAGCGTCGCGATGGCCGGGCCGGGACAATAGCCGGCGATGCCCCAGCCGATGCCGAACAGCAGTGCGCCGGCCACCAGCGGCGCGTCGATGTGCGCGTTCCGCGGCAGCCGGAATTGCGCATCGAACAGCGGTGCCGGCTGGCGCTGCACCAGGCGATAGCCGACGAAGGCCACGACCACCGCCGAGCCGAGCACTAGCAGCAGGCTCGGGTCCCAGTCGCCGGCCACGTCGAGAAAGCCCAGCACCTTGCGCGGATCGGTCATGCCCGCGATCGCCAGGCCCAGGCCGAACACCGCGCCGGCCGCCAGCGCGGCGGCGCTGCGCTTGATGTCTTCGCCGGTCACGTCGCCACTCCGAACGCGTGCCGCAGCAGATACGTGGTCGCGATCGCCGTGCCGAGGAACACGACCACCGCGACCAGCGAACGCGGCGACAGGCGCGCCAGCCCGCACACGCCATGGCCGCTGGTGCAGCCGTTGCCCAGCGCCGTGCCGTAGCCGACCAGCACGCCGGCGACGACCAGCAGCCACGCCGGGAAACCGGTTCGCGGCACCGGCACAGGGCCGCCCAGCAGCGCGAACACGCCCGCGCCGATCACCAGTCCGAGCAGGAACGGCCAGCGCCACACGCCGCGTTCGGCGACGGCGCTGTTCAAAATCCCGCTGACGCCGGCGATGCGCCCGTTGAACCACAACAGCAGCGTGGCGGCGAGGCCGACCAGGCTGCCGCCGATCAACGCGCCGGCGGGAGTGAAATGCGACATCGAGTGCCTGCGTGCTCAGTATTTCCACGCATAGGCTACGCCGAGCAGGTTCTCGGACAGCTTGATGTTGGCTTCGCCGCCGCCGAACGAGGTCGGGATCGAGTTCTTGCCGTTGACCGTGGTCGGCGGCGCGTAGGCGTAGTACGCGCTGAGTTCGTTGCCGCGCGCGGTCGTCCAGGTCGCGCCGACGGTGAGGTGGTTCTGCACCACGCCGGGAGCCAGGATGCTGAAGAAGGTTTGGCTGTCCGGGATCGGCTGGGTCGCGTGGCTGATGCCGAAGCGCGCGGTGAACGTCGGCGTCAGCGCGAACTGCACGCCGAGTTTGGCCACGGTCACGTCCTTCCAGCCGAAGCCGGCGCCGTTGTCCGCGCCCAGCGCCACGCCCTGCAGCAGCGGCGACAGGGTGTCGGCGATGGAACGCACCTGCGAGTATTCGATGCGCTGCACTTCGGCGGCGAGCGTCGCGACCGGGTTCACTTTCCAGGTGAGGCCGGCGGCGTAGTTGGCGGGCACGTCGAAGCTGCCCTGTTCGGCGAACAGGCCCTTGTACTTCTCGAATGCGCTGGTGTGGACCTTCGACGCGTAGCTCAGGCCGGCGCTGATGCCGTTGTCCCAATGCCCGAGCCAGCCGATGCGCGCTCCGACGCCGGTGGAACTGTCGATGCCGTTGTCGCTGACGTTCTGCGACGATTGCGAGAAATTGCCGAACAGGCCGATGCCCTTGGCCTCGAAGCGCTGGTACACGAAGTTCAGGCCGATGCCGATGTCGTTGTGTTCGTCGAGTCTGTACGCGAACGAGGGCGTGACGAACAGCTGTTCGAGATTGACGCCGGCCTTGCCGCTCGCGCCGAAGCGCGCATACGGGTTGGCGTCGTAGCTGGTGTTCATGCCGCCGTTGCCGTACAGCGCGATGCCCCATGCCGCGCGCGCGCCGAGCGGATGGGTGTAGCCGATCTCGGGCAGGAAGAAATTCTTCTCGCCGTTGCCGCTGTAGTGCGCGTCGGAACCGGCGCCGTTGCCGACGATGTCGGCGCTGCGCCGCGGCGCGAACCAGGTCGCGCCGATGTCGAGCCGCTCGCCGACTTCGGCGGTGCCGGCGGGATTGCTCGCCGCGGCCAGCGCGTCCTGCGGCAAGGCTACGCCGATGCCGGCGATGCCGTCGGACTTGATGCTGGTGCCGTGGGTGAAATAGCCGTTGGTGGCGTGGGCGAAGGCCGGCGTCAGCAGCGCGGCGACGGCCAGCGCGAGGCGCGAAGCGGAAACGGTGGAAGCGGGCATCGAGGGTTCCGGTGACGATGGGCCGATGCGAAGGCTATCCTTGTCGCCGCGGCTCGCCCTGCGCTCCGTCGTCACATGCACATTTCCGAGAGTTATCTGTTCCCGCGATGAATCGCGCCGGCATCGGGTTCTGCGGCTTCGCCTGCGCCGAAGGCGCCGCCGCGGTCGAACCCGGCGTGGATTCATCGACCTGATCTTCGCGCCGGAAAGCCCGCGCAGGCTGTCGCTGCGGCAAGCGAAGAAATTGCGCGCGCTGGTGCCGGCGGGAATCGGCGCGGTCGCGCCGTGCAGCGACGATGGGGCCGGCGAAGCTCGCCGAATCGTCCGGGGCGTGCAGCCGGACCCGCTGCAATTCCATGGCGAAGGGAGCGATGCCTTGCGCGGCATGCCGTTGGCGCGGCCGGCCGGCGCCGGTTGCAGCGCGGACCGCGCCGATTGTGTAGGCTATGGCCGCATGAGGTTCCGCAACCGCAAATCCGCGCCGTTCGGCCGCTCGCTGCGCCGCTGGCGCCGCGTGCCCGCCGCCGCCGTCAGGTGACGCGCGCTTTCCAGCATCCGGCCCTCGCGCCGACTTGAAATTCCGCAGCCGTGCCGCTGCATTTCGATCCTGGAGAATCCCATGCCTTCCGTCACTCCCGTCGCCGCGCCCGCGGTGGACGACTACTTCCAATATCCCGACGCCGCCGGCCACTTCGGCCGCCACGGCGGTCGCTTCGTCGCCGAAACCCTGATCGGTCCGCTGCAAGAGTTGGCTGCCGCCTACGATGCGGCGCGCGTAGATCCGGAATTCGTCGCCGCGTTCGAGAAGGACCTCAAGCACTACGTCGGCCGCCCGAGCCCGATCTACCACGCCGAGCGCCTGAGCCGCGAAGTCGGCGGTGCGCAGATCCTGCTCAAGCGCGAGGATTTGAACCACACCGGCGCGCACAAGATCAACAACACCATCGGCCAGGCGCTGCTGGCCAGCCGCATGGGCAAGCAGCGCATCATCGCCGAGACCGGCGCCGGCCAGCACGGCGTCGCGTCGGCGACGGTGGCCACGCGCCTCGGCCTCGAATGCGTCGTGTACATGGGCGCCACCGACATCGAGCGGCAGAAGATCAACGTCTACCGCATGAAGCTGCTCGGCGCGACGGTGGTGCCGGTGACCTCCGGCTCGGCCACCCTGAAGGACGCGCTCAACGAGGCCATGCGCGACTGGGTGACCAACGTCGCCGGCACCTTCTACATCATCGGCACGGTGGCCGGCCCCGACCCGTACCCGCGCATGGTGCGCGACTTCAACGCCGTGGTCGGCCGCGAGGCGCGCGCGCAGATGCTCGAGGAGTACGGCCGCCTGCCCGACGCGATCACCGCCTGCGTCGGCGGCGGCAGCAACGCCATCGGCATCTTCCATGCGTTCCTCAACGACAGAGGCGTGCGCCTGGTCGGTGCCGAGGCGGCGGGCGAGGGCATCGACAGCGGCCGCCACGCCGCCTCGCTGGCCGCCGGCCGGGTCGGCGTGTTACACGGCAACCGCACCTATGTGGTCTGCGACGATGACGGCCAGATCACCGAGACCCATTCGATCTCCGCCGGCCTGGACTATCCCGGCGTCGGCCCCGAGCACGCCTTCCTCAAGGACAGCGGCCGTGCCGAATATCTCGGCGTCACCGACGACGAGGCGCTGGCCGCGTTCCACAAGCTGACCCGCACCGAAGGCATCCTGCCGGCGCTGGAATCCAGCCACGCGGTGGCGCAGGCGATCAAGCTCGCGCGCGAGCTGCCGAAGGACGCGTTGGTGCTGTGCAACCTGTCCGGGCGCGGTGACAAGGATGTGCACACCATCGCCGCGCGGGAAGGGGTGACGGTGTGAGCTTTGCGGACGCCATCCAGGCGTCCGCAACACCGTCGTCGACCGGCCATGGATGGCCGGGCCGGGGTGTCCGAAGCCGATATGTCGCGCCAAGGATGGCAGCCATTTATTCCAAAGGGACTCAGTCAGTGAATCGCATCGCATCCAAATTCGCCCAACTCCAATCGCAAGGGCGCAAGGCCCTGATCCCCTTCGTCACCGCCGGCGATCCCGCGCTGCAGGCCACGGTGCCGGTGATGCACGCGCTGGTCGTGGCCGGCGCCGACGTGATCGAACTGGGCGTGCCGTTCTCCGACCCGATGGCCGATGGCCCGACGATCCAGCGCAGCAGCGAGCGTGCGTTGGCGCGCGGCGCGGGCCTGCGCTACGTGCTCGACGCGGTGCGCGATTTCCGCAGGCAGGATGCGACGACGCCGGTGGTGTTGATGGGCTATCTCAACCCGGTCGAAATCCACGGCAGCGAGAAGTTCGCGCAAGAGGCGAGCACCGCCGGCGTCGATGGCCTGTTGCTGGTCGATCTGCCGCCGGAAGAAGCCGGTGAATCGCGCGCGATCTTCAACGCGCACGGGTTGGACTTGATCGCACTCGCGTCGCCGACCACCGGCGACGACCGCCTCGCGCGTTTGTGCGCCGAGGCGCAGGGCTACCTGTATTACGTCAGCTTCGCCGGCGTCACCGGCGCGAGCGATCGCCTCGACACCTCGGCGGCGAGCAAGCGGCTCGCGACGATTCGCGCGCAGTCGAAGGTGCCGGTCGTCGCCGGTTTCGGCATCAAGGACGCGGTCAGTGCCAAGGCGATGAGCCACGATGCCGACGGCGTGGTGGTCGGCAGCGCGCTGGTCGAAGCGCTGGCGCAATCGTCCGATCCGGTGGCGACGGCTAAGCAATTCCTGTCGCCGTTGCGGAACGCGCTGGATGGGTGAGGCGGCCTGGCCGCGCAATGCGGGCATCGATGCCTTACGCGGCGCTTCGATCATCATGGCGGTGTCGCATCCCTTCCGCCCCCAAACAGGATTTTCGTGTTGAACAAGGCTCGCCGGATTTTCGTTCTTGTCGCCGCCGCCGCATTCGCGCTGTGTGCGTGTCAGCCGCAAGCCGGAAAACCGGCGACGCCCGCCGTTCCGGCGCAGCAGAAGGCGGTGTCGGAGGAACCGCCACCGGTCGCCTTGTCCGATACGCAAACGCTGGCCGTGCGCGACCAGGCCGCCGGTCGCGACTACCCGGTCTGGATCAGCCTGCCTGCCGGCTATGCCGAGCAACCGCAGCGGCGCTATCCGGTGCTGTACGTCACCGACGCGCTGTACAGCTTCCCGCTGGTGCGCAGCATCCGCAATCTGGTCGGCCAGAAGGGCGTCAACATCGAGGACTTCATCCTGGTCGGCCTGCCGCCGCAGACCGGGCTGACTTCCAAGCAGAGCCGCTCGCGCGACTACACGCCGACCATGCCGGTCCGCCACGACCCGGATCTATATTCGGCCGAAGTGTATGGCGAGGCGGCGCACTACCGCGACTTCCTCGCCGAGGCGGTGCTGCCGCAGGTCGAGTCGCGCTATCGCATCGACACGGCGCGGCGGATCTTCGCCGGGCATTCTCTGGGCGGGTTGTTCGGCAGCTATGTGCTGCTGACCCGGCCGGAAATGTTCGACACCTACATCCTGTCCAGCCCGTCGCTGTGGTTCGACGACCATGTTGTGGACCGCATCGAGGCCGAGTACGCCCGCGGCCATCGCGACCTGCAGGCCAGGGTGCTGCTGTCGACTGGACAGTACGAGACGCAGGGGCCGGAACCGCGCTATTTCAAGCGCGGCGACATGGTGGGGGACAACGCGCGCCTGGCCGCCAAGCTGAAGTCGCGCCACTACCCGGGCTTGCGGGTGGAGACCCGGGTGATCGCCGGCGAGGACCATTTCACGGTCTATCCGACCGTGATCACCCGCGCACTGCTGGAGGTCCTGCCTGGCAAGGGGCCGTACAGCAGTGGCTGATGCGGCTGGTCCCGGCCGGCGGGCGCGGCCGGTGCAGGCAGGCTGCCCCGGTCAGCCCGGAGCGTGGGCCGGCCAGGGCGGTCGTTCGCCCCAACATACCCGGCTGAAGCCTTGCGTACGGTGCCTGCGCTACACTGCGCCGCTTCGCGCCCGCGGGGCGCGGTCGAGCCGAATACGATGAGCTGGCTGAGCAAACTGATGCCCTCGGGCATCCGCACCGACGCGAGCACGCGCAAGCCGCGCCGCAGCGTGCCGGAAGGGCTGTGGGAGAAGTGCGAGGAGTGCGGCGCGGTCCTGTACGGGCCGGAGCTGGAGGAGAACCTGGAGGTGTGCCCGAAGTGCGGCCACCACCGCCCGATCCGCGCCCGCGCGCGCCTGGCGGCGCTGTTCGACGCCGGCTCGACCCGCGAGATCGGCGCCGAGCTGGGGCCAGTGGACGTGCTCAAGTTCCGCGACCAGAAGAAGTACGTCGACCGCATCAAGGCGGTGCAGAAGGCCACCGGCGAGCGCGACGCGCTGGTCACCCTGCAGGGCACGGTGAAGGCGCGGCCGCTGGTGGCCAGCGCCTTCGACTTCGCCTTCATGGGCGGCTCGATGGGCTCGGTGGTGGGCGAGCGCTTCGCCCTGGGCGCGGAGAAGGCGCTGGAGCTGGGCTGCCCGTTCGTGTGCTTCTCCGCCTCGGGCGGCGCGCGCATGCAGGAGAGCCTGTTCTCGCTGATGCAGATGGCCAAGACCTCGGCGGCGCTGGCGCGCCTGCGCGCGGCCGGGCTGCCGTACATCCCGGTGCTCACCCACCCGACCACCGGCGGGGTGTCGGCCAGCTTCGCCATGCTCGGCGACATCAACATCGCCGAGCCCAAGGCGCTGATCGGCTTCGCCGGCCCGCGGGTGATCGAGCAGACCGTGCGCGAGACCCTGCCCGAAGGCTTCCAGCGCTCGGAGTTCCTGCTCGAGCACGGCGCCATCGACCAGATCTGCGACCGCCGCGAACTGCGCGACCGCATCGCCGAGCTGTGCGCACTGATGCTGCGCCAGCCGCGGCCGGAAGAGGTGGCGGCGTGAGGCCGGTGGAGGTGGGATTCGGAAGGTTGGGACCCGGGACCCGGGACCCGGGTCCCGGGGAAGAGCGAGAGCGTCGTTGGCGCTCGCCCCTGTTTTCAAGCTGTCTGCATACTCAAGGCTCGCCCTTGCCTTCCCGAGTCCCGGGTCCCGGGTCCCGAGTCCCGGCCTCCCCATGACCTCCCGCAAGTATTTCGGCACCGACGGCATCCGCGGCCGGGTCGGGGTGGCGCCGATCTCGGCGGACTTCATGCTGCGCCTGGGCAATGCCTACGGCCATGCGCTGGCCGCGCGCACCCGCCGCGCCGGCGCCGGCAAGCCGGTGGTGATCATCGGCAAGGACACGCGCATCTCCAACTACATGTTCGAGGCCGCGCTGGAGGCCGGCCTGGTCGCCGCCGGGGTGGACGTGCAGCTGATGGGGCCGATGCCCACGCCGGCGGTCTCGCACCTGACCCGCGCCCTGCGCGCCGACGGCGGCATCGTCATCTCCGCCTCGCACAACCCGCACCACGACAACGGCATCAAGTTCTTCTCCGCCGAGGGCGAGAAGCTCGACGACGCCACCGAACTGGCGATCGAGGCCGCGCTTGACCAGCCCTTCCGCACCGTCGCCTCCGAGCTGCTCGGCAAGGCCGTGCGCACCCGCGACGCGGTCGGCCGCTACGTGGAGGCGTGCAAGAACTCGGTGCCGCGCGAGTTCGACCTGACCGGCATGCGCATCGTGGTCGACTGCGCCAACGGCGCCACCTACCAGGTCGCGCCGATCGTGCTGCGCGAGTTGGGCGCGCGGCTGGAGGTGGTCGGCGACACGCCCAATGGCCTGAACATCAACGACGGCGTCGGTTCCACCCATCCCGAGGCGCTGAGCGCGCGGGTGCAGCTGGCCGGCGCCGACCTGGGCATCGCCTTCGACGGCGACGGCGACCGGGTGCTGTTCGTCGCCGCCGACGGCGCCATCGTCGACGGCGACGGCCTGCTGCACATCCTCGCCGGCGACTGGCACGCCAGCGGCCGCCTGCGCGGACCGGTGGTGGGCACGCTGATGACCAACTACGGGCTGGAGCAGGCGCTGGCCGCGCGCGGCATCGATTTCGTGCGCGCCAAGGTCGGCGACCGCTACGTGCACCAGGCCCTGGTCGAGAGCGGCGGCGTGCTCGGCGGCGAGGCCTCCGGCCACATCCTGTGCCTGGACCGCGCCAACACCGGCGACGGCATCGTCAGCGCGCTGCAGGTGCTGGAAGTGCTGCGCCGCCGCGGCCTGCGCCTGGACCAGGCGCTGGCCGGCCTGCGCATGCTGCCGCAGCGCACCGTCAACGTGCGCCTGCAGGGTCGCACCGCCGCCGCGGTGGTCGAGGACGCGCGCGTGCAGGCGGCGCTGGCCGGGGCGCAGCAGGCCGTGGCCGGGCGCGGGCGCGCCTTCCTGCGCCCGTCCGGCACCGAGCCGGTGGTGCGGGTGACGGTCGAGGCCGGCGACGATGCGCTGATGCAGGCCACCCTGGACGAACTGGCGGCGGCGGTGCGCGCGGCGGCCTGATCCGGCCGCGGCCGCGCTACAGTTTCTCCCTGCGCGGGGCGCCGCGCCCGGAAATATCTGGACAAGCTCTTCTCCCGAACGGAGAAGCAAACCAACGAGCACGACATGACCTCCCGCATCCCGACCCTGGACATCACCCGTTTCGACAGCGATCGCGACGCCTTCGTCGCCGAGCTGGGTGCGGCCTACCGCGAATGGGGTTTCGCCGGTATCCGCAACCACGGCATCCCGCAGGCGCAGATCGACCGCGCCTATGCGGCGTTCAAGGCCTTCTTCGCCCTGCCGGAAGAAGTGAAGAAGCAGTACCACGTGCCCGGCGGCGGCGGCGCGCGTGGCTATACCGCCTTCGGCGTGGAGACCGCCAAGGACTCCAAGTACTTCGACCTGAAGGAGTTCTGGCACATCGGCCGCGAGATCGCCGACGACTCGAAGTATCGCGCGGTGATGCCGCCCAACCTGTGGCCGGCCGAAGTGCCCGACTTCAAGGAGGCCGGCTACGGCCTGTACCAGGCGCTGGACCGGCTGGGCGCCAAGGTGCTGTCGGCGCTGGCCCTGCACATCGGCCTGGCGGAGGACTGGTTCGCCGACAAGACCGACTTCGGCAACTCGATCCTGCGCCCGATCCACTACCCGCCGATCACCGCCGACGACATCCCCAACGTGCGCGCAGGCGCGCACGAGGACATCAACCTGATCACCCTGCTGGTCGGCGCCAGCGCCGCCGGCCTGGAGGTGAAGTCCAAGCAGGGCGAGTGGGTGCCGTTCACCTCCGACGCCGACACCATCGTGGTCAACATCGGCGACATGCTGCAGCGCCTGACCAACCACGTGTATCCCTCGACCACCCACCGCGTGGTCAACCCGCCGGGCGATCAGGCGCGTCAGCCGCGCTACTCGGTGCCGTTCTTCCTGCATCCCAATCCGGACTTCCTGATCGACGTGCTGCCGTCCTGCATCGGCGTCGACAACCCGAGCCGCTACCTCGAGCCGATCACCGCCCAGGGCTACCTGGAACAGCGCCTGCGCGAGATCAAGCTGAAGTAGGAGCGCACCGCAGGGGCGCGATGGCTTTCCCGCGATCTCCCATCCCAGTTTTACTCCCGCAAGCGGGGAAGGGCCAGACTTGGAGCGGCCCATGGGCGCGATTCCCCTCCGCGGAGGCGATGCACCACGAAAGCCATCGCGCCCCTGCGGTGCGCTCCTGCGCGAGCTGTCGGGTGGCGGCTGGGCTATCCTTGCGCGTCCGACTGGACTGGAATTGGTCTCATGCGACGCAAGATCGTGGCCGGGAACTGGAAACTGCACGGCAGCCGCCGCTTCGCCAGCGAACTGGTCGGGGAAATCGCCGACCATCTGCCGGTGGCCGGGGTCGAGGTGGTGATCCTGCCGCCGCTGCCGTACCTGAGCGACCTGATCGAGGATTTCGAGGGCTGCGCCGGCGCCGGCCTGGCGTTCGGCGCGCAGGACGTGAGCAGCAACGAGAAGGGTGCCTACACCGGTGAGGTCTCGGCCAGCATGCTGGTGGACGTCGGCGCCCGCTACGGCCTGGTCGGCCATTCCGAACGGCGCGAGCACCACCGCGAGAGCAGCGAATGGGTGGCGCGCAAGTTCGCCGCCGCCGTGCACGCCGGCCTGCGGCCGATCCTGTGCGTGGGCGAGACTCTGGACCAGCGCGACCTGGGCCAGACCGAGGCGGTGATCGCCGGCCAGCTCGCGCCGGTGCTGGACCTGGTGGGTGCGCAGGGCTTCGCCGAGGCGGTGGTGGCCTACGAGCCGGTATGGGCGATCGGCACCGGCCGCACCGCCACCCCGGCCCAGGCCCAGGCCGTGCACCGCCTGATCCGTGGCGAGGTCGCCGCGCGCGGTGCTAGAATCGCCGATTCGCTGCCCCTCCTGTACGGAGGCAGCGTCAAGCCCGACAACGCCGCGCAGCTGTTCGCGCAGGAGGACGTCGACGGCGGACTGGTCGGGGGTGCCTCGCTGGTGGCCGCGGACTTCCTCGCCATCGTCCGCGCGGCGCGGGCCGGCTGAACCCCTTGACGACGCCGCGGTCCAACGCGCGTCCCCGGAGCGAAGTACTTCGATGTTGATGCTGATCCTCAATGTGGTCTACGTGCTGGTGGCGGTGGCCATCGTGCTGCTGGTGCTGATGCAGCGCGGCGCCGGCGCCCAGGCCGGCTCCGGCTTCGGCGCCGGCGCCTCCGGCACCGTGTTCGGTGCGCGCGGCGCGTCCAACTTCCTGTCCAAGAGCACCAAGTGGCTGGCGGTGGCGTTCTTCCTGATCAGCCTGTTCATGGCCTGGAACGCGGCGCGGATCTCGCACCAGGGCGCGGCGGTGGACCTGGGGCTGATGGGCCAGCAGGCGCCCACGCCGGCCCCGGCCCCGGGCGAACTGGCGCCCTCGGCCCCGACCGCGACCACGCCGGCGGCCAGCGCCCCGGCCGCACCGGCGCCACAGGCCACCACCCCGGCCGCGCCGCCGGCGACCACGCCCGCGCAGGGCCGGTAAGCCGGTTACAATGGCCGGCCGGCGCGCCGGCACAGCTTCAAAGCCCAGGTGGCGGAATTGGTAGACGCACTACCTTGAGGTGGTAGCGGAGAGATCCGTAGGGGTTCGAGTCCCCTCTTGGGCACCAACAGGCGTACGGATCGCAGGGCGGTTCGGCTGCGCGAAAGAGGGCGCATGCAGGCGCCCTTTTTCGTGGTCGCGGCGATGGCTGGCGAGGGGAAATCGTTTACTCGCCAGTTCACCCGGGAGTACAATTTCCACCGCTGCCACGCGCTCCTGTACGAGCATCACGGACGGAGCGCGGAGCAGGCGGGGCTGGACGGTCCAGTCTGCGGCGGGCATGGAGCCTGGGCCGCGAAATGTCCTCATTTACACTCATGTGTGCTGCGCCGCAGCGCGTACACTTGTGCGAACGCAAGTCGGATAGACACAAAGAGAATCGCGAGTGCTGGCCAACTACCTGCCGTCCCTGCTGTTCCTCATCGTCGCCACCGGCATCGGCATCGCGATCATGCTGGTCGGCCGTCTGGTCGGTCCGCGCACGCCCGACGGCGAGAAGCTCTCGCCGTACGAGTGCGGCTTCGAGGCCTTCGAGGACGCGCGCATGAAGTTCGACGTGCGCTACTACCTGATCGCCATCCAGTTCATCGTGTTCGACCTGGAAATCATCTTCATCGTGCCGTGGACCCAGGTGTTCATGGACATCGGTGCGCGCTCCCTGGTCACCATGGGCCTGTTCGTGGGCATGCTGTTCCTGGGGTTCATCTACGTCTGGAAGAAGGGTGCGCTCGAATGGGAGTGACCGTATGAGTGTGATCGGGACCATCGATCGCCTGATGAACAACCCGGTGCCCGAAAGCCGGGTCGAGGACATCCTGCGGCCGGAAGGCGACAACCCGCTGCTCGAGCGCGGCTTCGTCACCACCAGCGTCGACGCGCTGTTCAACTGGGCGCGCACCGGCTCGATGTGGCCGATGACCTTCGGCCTGGCCTGTTGCGCGGTGGAGATGATGCACGCCGGCGCCGCGCGCCTGGACCTGGACCGCTACGGCGTGGTGTTCCGCCCCAGCCCGCGCCAGTCCGACGTGATGATCGTGGCCGGCACCCTGGTCAACAAGATGGCGCCGGCGCTGCGCAAGGTCTACGACCAGATGCCGGACCCGAAGTGGGTGATCTCGATGGGCAGCTGCGCCAACGGTGGCGGCTACTACCATTATTCGTATTCCGTGGTGCGCGGCTGCGACCGCATCGTGCCGGTGGACGTGTACGTCCCCGGCTGCCCGCCCACGGCCGAGGCGCTGGTGTTCGGCATCCTGCAGTTGCAGAAGAAGATCCGCCGAACCCAGACCATCGCCCGCTGACCCCCGTCCAGGAGCACGCCAAGCGCCCATGGCCGAGCAAGCCCCCACCCCCGATTCCCTGCGCGCGCGCTTCGCCGACGCCACTGTGTACGTCTCGCCCGCCGGCGAGGCCGGCCTCGACGTGCCCGCCGCCTCCTGGCATGCGCTGTGCCTGGCGCTGCGCGATGAGTTCGGCTTCGAGCAGCTTTCCGACCTGTGCGGAGTGGACTACCTGGGCTACGGCAGCGACGAGTGGGACACCGCCGACGTCAGCGCACAGGGCTTTTCGCGCGGGGTGGAGGGCCAGGCCATGGGCCGCTTCGCCTGGGGCGAGTTCCCCAGCCGCGAGGACGGCAACGCTGGCGGCATCCAGCCGATGCCGGTGCCGACCCAGCGCTTCGCGGTGGTCGCGCACCTGATCTCCTACCGCCACAACCGGCGCCTGCGGGTGCGCTGCTACGCCCCGGACGACGAGGTGCCGGTGGTCGATTCGGTCACTGACGTATGGCCGGGCGCCAATTGGTTCGAGCGTGAGGCCTTCGACCTGTTCGGCATCGTCTTCTCCGGCCATCCCGATCTGCGCCGGATCCTCACCGACTACGGCTTCGTCGGTCATCCGTTCCGCAAGGACTTCCCGCTGATCGGCAACGTCGAGGTGCGCTACGACGAGGAGAGGAAGCGCGTGGTCTACGAGCCGGTGACCTCGGTCGAGCCGCGCGTGGGCGTGGCGCGGGTGATCCGCGACGACGCCCGCTACCAGACCGCGGCCGGCGAGCAGGCCGCGCGGGAGGCCGCCAAGTGAGCGTGCACCAGTCCGACGAGGCGTTCGCCAGCAATCCGGCCGAGGCCCGGCAGGAAATCCGCAACTACACGATGAACTTCGGCCCGCAGCATCCTGCGGCCCACGGCGTGCTGCGCCTGATCCTGGAGATGGACGGCGAGACGGTGGTGCGCGCCGACCCGCACATCGGCCTGCTGCACCGGGGCACCGAGAAGCTGGCCGAGTCCAAGCCGTTCAACCAGTCGATCGGCTACATGGACCGGCTCGACTACGTGTCGATGATGTGCAACGAGCACGCTTACGTGCGCGCGATCGAGACCCTGATGGGGATCGAGGCGCCCGAGCGCGCGCAGTACATCCGCACCATGTTCGACGAGATCACCCGCATCCTCAATCATCTGATGTGGGTGGGCTCCAACGCCCTGGACCTGGGCGCGATGGCGGTGATGCTGTACGCGTTCCGCGAGCGCGAGGAACTGATGGACGTGTACGAGGCGGTCAGCGGCGCGCGCATGCACGCGACCTACTACCGCCCGGGTGGGGTCTACCGCGACCTACCCGAGCACATGCCCAAGTACAAGGAGTCGCGCTGGCACAAGGGCAAGGCGCTCAAGCGCCTCAACGCCGCCCGCGAAGGCTCGATGCTGGACTTCCTCGAGGACTTCACCAACACCTTCCCGGCGCGGGTGGACGAGTACGAGACCCTGCTGACCGACAACCGCATCTGGAAGCAGCGCACCGTCGGGGTGGGCGTGGTCGATCCCGACCTGGCCAGGGCCTGGGGCATGACCGGGGTGATGCTGCGCGGCTCGGGCATCGAATGGGACCTGCGCCGCAAGCAGCCCTACGCCAGGTACGACGCGCTCGAGTTCGACATCCCGGTGGGCGTCAACGGCGACTGCTACGACCGCTACCTGGTGCGGGTGGCCGAGATGCGCGAGTCCAACCGCATCATCAAGCAGTGCGTGCAGTGGCTGAAGGCCAATCCCGGGCCGGTGATGGTGCAGAACTACAAGGTCGCCCCGCCCAGCCGCGAGGAGATGAAGGACGACATGGAAGCGCTGATCCACCACTTCAAGCTGTTCTCGGAGGGCTACTGCGTGCCGGCCGGCGAGACCTACAGCGCGGTGGAGGCGCCCAAGGGCGAGTTCGGCTGCTACCTGCTGTCCGACGGCGCCAACAAGCCCTTCCGCGTGCACCTGCGTGCGCCCGGCTTCGTCCACCTGTCCTCGATGGACGCGGTGGTGCGCGGCTATCTGCTGGCCGACGTGGTGGCGATGATCGGCACCTACGACCTGGTGTTCGGCGAGGTGGACCGATGAGCGTGTTCTCGGGACTCGGGACTCGGGACTCGGGACTCGGTGCCGGCCGGGCCACAGTTCTTTCCCCGGTAGGTGCAACAGGTTCTTTCAAGGGGCCGGATGGCCGGACGAGGGCGCTTTCGCGAGTCCCGAGTCCCGAGTCCCGAGTCCCGGGGATGAAAGCATGAAAGCCACCGGCAACTTCGAGAACGCGCGCCACGTCGATCCGCTGGCGGTGCTCAGCGACAAGACCCGCGCGCACATCGACCACTGGCTGAGCAAGTTCCCGCCGGACCGCAAGCGCTCGGCCGTGCTGCAGGGCCTGCACGCGGCGCAGGAGCAGAACGGCGGCTGGCTGACCGACGAGCTGATCGCGGCGGTGGCCAAGTACCTGGACCTGCCGCCGGTGTGGGCCTACGAGGTCGCTTCGTTCTACTCGATGTTCGAGCTGGAAAAGGTCGGCCGCCACAACGTGGCCTTCTGCACCAACATCAGCTGCTGGCTCAACGGCGGCGAGGAACTGGCCCGCCATGCCGAGCGCAAGCTCGGCTGCAAGCGCGGCCAGTCCAGCGCCGACGGGCGCATCTACCTCAAGCAGGAAGAGGAGTGCCTGGCCGCCTGCGCGCGCGCGCCGATGATGGTCATCAACGGGCACTACTACGAGAACCTGACCACGGAAAAGGTCGACGAGCTGCTGGACGGGCTGGAGTAAGCGCATGGCACAACATCCCCACGAGTCCACCGGGCCGGTCGGGCCGGCGCCGCAGCCGCACCAGGTGGTGCTGACCACGCTGCACTTCGACAAGCCCTGGTCCTACGAGAACTACCTCAAGACCGGCGGCTACGCCGCGCTGCGCAGGATCCTCGAGGAGAAGATCGCGCCGGCCGACGTGGTCGAGATGGTCAAGCAGTCCGGCCTGCGCGGCCGCGGTGGCGCGGGCTTCCCGACCGGCCTGAAGTGGTCGTTCATGCCCAAGGACGCGCCGGTCAAGTACATGCTGTGCAACTCCGACGAGTCCGAGCCGGGCACCTGCAAGGACCGCGACATCCTGCGCTACAACCCGCACTCGGTGATCGAGGGCATGGCGATCGGCTGCTACGCCACCGGCAGCCGCTATGGCTACAACTACATGCGCGGCGAGTTCCACCACGAGCCGTTCGAGCATTTCGAGGAAGCGCTGCAGGAAGCCTACGCGCACGGCTGGCTGGGCCGGAACATCCTCGGCAGCGGCGTGGACATCGACATCTACGGCGCGCTCGGCGCCGGCGCCTACATCTGCGGCGAGGAGACCGCGCTGATGGAGTCGCTGGAAGGCAAGAAGGGCCAGCCGCGCTACAAGCCGCCGTTCCCGGCCAACTTCGGCCTGTACGGCAAGCCGACCACGATCAACAACACCGAGACCTACGCCTCGGTGCCGGCGATCGTGCGCAACGGCGCGGAGTGGTTCAAGGGCCTGAGCAGGACCGGCAACGGCGGCCCGAAGATCTTCTCGGTGTCCGGCTGCGTGCAGAAGGGCGGCAACTTCGAGGTGCCGCTGGGCACCACCTTCGACGAACTGCTGGAGATGGCCGGCGGCCTGCGCCCGGGGCGCAAGCTCAAGGGCGCGATCCCGGGCGGGGTGTCGATGCCGGTGCTCAAGGCCGAGCAGCTGCAGGGCCTGCAGATGGACTACGACACCCTGCGCGCGCTCGGCACCGGCCTGGGCTCGGGCGCGATCGTGGTGCTCGACGACAGCGTGTGCTGCGTGCGCTTCGCCTGCCGCATCTCGCAGTTCTTCCACAAGGAAAGCTGCGGCCAGTGCACGCCGTGCCGCGAAGGCACCGGCTGGATGCACCGGGTGCTGGAGCGGATCGTCGCCGGCAAGGGCACGCTGGAGGACCTGCACCAGCTGCGCACGGTCGCCGGCCAGATCGAGGGCCACACCATCTGCGCCTTCGGCGAGGCCGCGGCCTGGCCGATCCAGGGCTTCCTGCGCCAGTTCTGGGACGAGTTCGAGTACTACATCGTCAACGGGCGATCCATCGTCGACGGGCAGCTGGGGGTGGCGGCATGAAGGCGGTGAAGTCGGGACCCGGGACCCGGGACCCGGGACTCGGGAACGGCAGGGTAAAACTGCTTGCTGGCGTCCGGTCCGCGTCGGATGTGTCCGCGTGCCTTGACTTTTGCTTTTCCCCGGTCCCGGGTCCCGGGTCCCGGGTCCCGGAGATATCCGCATGAGCGCTCAGCCGGTCAACCCGAACCTGCCGCCCGACCACGTCACCATCTTCATCGACGACGTGGAGCTGGCCGCGCCCAAGGGCTCGATGATCATCCAGGCTGCCGACAAGGCCGGCATCGCGATCCCGCGCTTCTGCTACCACGACAAGCTGGCGATCGCGGCCAACTGCCGCATGTGCCTGGTCGACACCGAGCTGGGCGGCCGCCCGGCGCCCAAGCCGTCGCCGGCCTGCGCCACCCCGGTGGCCGACGGCATGAAGGTGTTCACCCGCAACGAGAAGACGCTCAAGTACCAGCGCAGCGTGATGGAGTTCCTGCTGATCAACCATCCGCTGGACTGCCCGATCTGCGACCAGGGCGGCGAGTGCGAGCTGCAGGACGTCTCGCTCGGCTACGGCCGTTCGGTCAGCCGCTTCAACGAGCGCAAGCGGGTGGTGCCCGACGAGGACATCGGTCCGCTGGTGGCCACCGAGATGACCCGCTGCATCCAGTGCACGCGCTGCGTGCGCTTTACCGCCGAGATCGCCGGTACCTACGAGCTGGGCGGCATGTACCGCGGCGAGAACCTGCAGATCGGCACCTACGACGGCAAGCCGCTGACCACCGAACTGTCCGGCAACGTGGTCGACGTGTGCCCGGTGGGCGCGCTGACCAACAAGGTGTTCCGCTTCGCCGCGCGGCCGTGGGAGCTGCAGGCGCGCGAGTCGCTGGGCTGGCACGATGCGATGGGCTCCAACCTGTACCTGCACGTGCGCCGCGGCCAGGTGCTGCGCACCGTGCCGCGCGACAACGAGGCGGTCAACGAGTGCTGGCTGTCCGACCGCGACCGCTATTCGCACCAGGGCCTGCAGGCCGCCGACCGCGCGCTCGAGCCGCTGCTCAAAGTGGGCGAGGAGTGGCGCGAGGTGAGCTGGACCGAGGCGCTGCAGGCCGCCGCCGGGATCCTGCGCGAGCACCGCGGCGACGAGCTCGGCGTGCTGGCGCATCCGGCCACCTCCAACGAGGAGGGCGGGCTGCTGGCCGCGCTGGCCTCCGAGCTGGGCTCGGGCAACCTCGACCACCGCATCAACCTGGCCGACACCTCCGACGCCGCGGTGGCGCAGCCGTTCGCGCTGCCGCTGGCCGAGATCGAGCAGGCCGGCGCGATCGTGGTGTTCGCCAGCAACATCCGCCACGAGCTGCCGCTGCTGCACCAGCGCATCCGCAAGGCCAACCGCAAGGGCGCCAAGGTCTACGTGGTCAACCCGGTCGACTTCGACTTCACCTTCGCCAGCGCCGGCAAGTGGATCGTGCCGCCGTCGCGGCTGGCCGCGGCGCTGGGCGATGCGGCGCTGGTCGAAGCGGTCAAGGGCGCCAGTTCGGCGGCGATCGTCGTCGGCGCGCTCGCCGAGGCCTCGCCGCAGGCCGCGCAACTGCGCCGGGCCGCGGCCGCCTTCGCCGCCGCCACCGGCGCGGCGCTGTGCCGCATCCCGCAGGGCGCCAACGCG
>JASGEB010000241.1:0-4305 GCA_047606785.1 Pseudoxanthomonas sp. | reverse complement strand
CCGGCGCATCCGGGCGCAGCGCGGCCGGCGGCAGGCGCGGCACCTCGACCTGCAGGTCGATGCGGTCCAGCAGCGGGCCGGAGATGCGGCTGCGGTAGCGGGCGATGGCGTCGCGGCTGCAGTGGCAGCGCCCGCACGGGTCGCCGGCCCAGCCGCAGGGGCAGGGGTTCATCGCCGCCACCAGCTGGAAGCGCGCCGGGAACTCCATGCTGCGCGCCGCCCGCGAGACGGTGACGGTGCCCGATTCGAGCGGCTGGCGCAGCACCTCCAGGGCGGCGCGCGACCACTCCGGCAGTTCATCGAGGAACAGTACGCCGTGGTGGGCCAGGGAGATCTCGCCGGGGCGCGGCAGCGTGCCGCCGCCGACCAGGGCCATCGCGCTGGCGGTGTGATGCGGGGATCGGAAGGGCCGCTGGCGCCAGCGCGCCGGCTCCAGGCCGCGGCCGCTGACCGAGGCGATGGCGGCGGTCTCCAGCGCCTCGGCCTCGCTGGCCTCGGGCAGGATGCCGGGCAGGCGCGAGGCCAGCAGGGTCTTGCCGCAGCCCGGGCTGCCGACCAGCAGCAGGTGGTGGCCGCCGGCCGCGGCCACCTCCAGCGCCCGCCGCGCCTGCAACTGGCCGCGTACGTCGGCCAGGTCGGGGACCGGCGGCGGCACGAAGCCGGGCGCGCGCGCCGGTTCGGCCTCGCGCCGGCCGGCCAGCACCGCACAGACCTCCAGCAGGGTGCGGGCGGCGGCGGCATGGCCCTCGCCGGGTAGCGCGGCCTCGGCGGCGCTGCCGGACGGCACCATCAGCCGGCGGCCGTCGGCGCGCGCGGCCAGCACCGCAGGCAGTACGCCGTCGACCGCGCGCAGCTCGCCGGTCAGGGCCAGCTCGCCGAGGAATTCCCACGCCGCCAGCGCCTGGCGGTCGATCTGGCCGCTGGCGGCGAGGATGCCCAGGGCGATCGGCAGGTCGAAGCGGCCGCCGTCCTTGGGCAGGTCGGCCGGCGCCAGGTTGACGGTGATGCGGCGGGCCGGGAACTCGAACTGCGCGCACAGCAGGGCGGCGCGCACCCGGTCGCGGGCTTCGCGCACGGCCGCCTCGGGCAGGCCGACGATGTGGGTGGCCGGCAGGCCGCCGGACAGGTGCACCTCCACCCGCACCGCGGGCGCGTGCACCCCCGCCCGTGCACGGCTGTGCACCAGGGCCAGGCTCATGGCAATGGGCGCCGGGTCAGGCGGCGGGATCGCCGGCGCTGCCGGCGCGGCCTTCCAGGGCGGCCAGCTGCCGCTCCAGCGCCTCCAGCCGCTCGCGGGTGCGCGCCAGCACCGCGCGCTGCACTTCGAATTCCTCGCGGGTGACCAGGTCCAGCCTCGCCAGCCCGGACTGCAGGGCGCCGCGGAAGGCCTGGCGCAGTTCCTCGCGCGATTCGCGCAGGCCCGGCGGAAGCAGGTCGGACAGGCGGCGGGCCAGCTCGTCGATGGGGTTGAGGTCGATCATGGAGATTTCCTTGCAGCGGGGCCTCAAGGCTCCCATGCCGGTGGGACGGAGGGACATCGGCGCGGTTCCGGAGCCGGCTTCGGAAAATTCCCGAGCCGGTACGCCTGTCCCGCCATTGGAAACCAGGCGGCCGGCGCTGGCAAACCCCGTGCGCGCTTACTCGCCCTTGGCCCAGGCGTACCAGCGCTTCCAGGCCCGCTGCAGCGCGACCACCCAGCCGCGCCGGCCGGCGGTGCGGGCCTTGGCGCCGGTCGGGTGCTCGCCGCCCATGCGCTGCTGGATCTTCAGCGCGTTGGCCAGGTCGGAACGGCGCAGTTCGCGCACCAACGGCAGGCGCAAGGCCCAGCGCGGCAGGCGGACGGCCGAGGCGTAGTCCAGCAGCACCAGGGTGCCGGCGCTGACCATCAGGTTGGAAGCGTGGAAATCGTTGTGGAGGATGCCGGAGGCGTGCAACTGCGCGACCAGGCCGCCGAGCTGGCGCAGCAGGGGACGATCGGGGTCGTGGGCGTCGGCCACCGGCTCGCCGGCCACCAGTTCCAGGCCCAGCAGCAGGCCGGCGCTGCCCAGCAGGGCGGGGGCATGGCGCCAGCCGGCCAGCGCCCGCAGCATGCGCGCCTCGCGCCATACCAGCAGGCGCGCGGCCAGTGCCAGCGGGGTGCCGCGGTAGCGGCGATAGTCCTTCACCACCACCGGCCGGCCCTGGTAGGGCGCGACGTAGACGTTCGGCTCCATGAAGCGGGTGCCGACCTTCAGGTACCGCAACGGTTCGATGGCGCGGTCCTGGGGTCGATCGGCGCGGCGGGGGAGGGTGGAAGTGGGCATGACCCCGATTTACTGAACTGATTGATCAGGCAAATAATTGTAACAAAATTCTGACATGCGGGGGCGTACGCCGTGGCTGCTCCGGCGCGCGCCGACAGGTAATAGATAGGAAAGGCGCTCCGCCGGCGACGGCGATTCCGGGGCGAAGGGTGCAAGGCAAGGGCGGCAGGTGCGGGCCGCCACGGGGGCGGCCAGGGGTCCGGGCGGGGCCGGGACAGGCCGACCGGGGCGTTATTCGCCCAGCGCGGCGGCCACGAACGGCGGCGCCACCAACACGCCGGTGTGCAGATGGGCGGTGTAGTACTGGGTCTCGAACGGTTTGGCCCGCGCGTCGGCCTCGCGGAAGCCGAAGCCGAAACCGGTCGGCTTGGCGGCCAGGGTCACGCTCCACCAGCCGGTCGGGTAGCACGGCTGCGGGAACGGCAGGGTCCTGAAGCTGGCGAAGCCGGCCTTGCCCATTTCCGCGCGCATGTCCTTGATCAGGTCCAGCAGCGCCAGCGGCGATTCGGACTGCTGCACCAGCAGGCCGTCGTCCTTCAGCGCCCGGTGGCAGCTCTCGAAGAAGGCCTGGTTGAATAGGCCCTCGGCCGGGCCGATCGGGTCGGTGGAATCGACGATCACCACGTCGACGCTGGCGGCCGGCAGGCTCTTCATGTAGGCCACGCCGTCGTCGAACAGCAGCTCGGCGCGCGGATCGGCGTTGGATTGGCACAGTTCGGGGAAATGCTTCTCCGCCATGCGCGTGACCTGCTCGTCGATGTCGCACTGGGTGACGCTGGCCACGCCCGGGTGCTTGAGCACCTCGCGCAGGGTGCCGCAGTCGCCGCCGCCGATGATCACCACCCGCTTGGGGTGCGGATGGGTGAACAGCACCGGGTGGCTGATCATCTCGTGGTAGAAGAAGTTGTCGCGGCTGGTCAGCATCATCGCGCCGTCGATGACCATCAGCTTGCCCCAGTCGCTGGACTGGAAGATCTCGATCTTCTGGAACGGCGACTGCACCTGCTCCAGCTTGGCGGTGGTGCGGAAGCCGATGGCCGAGCCGGTGGGGTCGAAGTGTTCGATGAACCAGGTGTCGTGAGCGGTCATGGCGGCATTTAGTGGGTGCTTTTTCCTTCTCCGCTCGGGAGAAGGTGCCCCGAAGGGGCGGATGAGGGTTCGGCGAAGGCCACGGCATCCGTACCATCGCGGACTTCGCCATACCCTCGCCCCATCCCCTCTCCCGGCGGGAGAAGGGCTTTGAAGCGGGCGCGGATTGTAACGGGCCGATGGTGACAGCGCCTGTAGAATCCGCGTCCTTCGTTCACCTCCTGCCTGCCACGCCCATGTCCTGGTCGCTCGATCGCGCCCGCAAGACCTATTCGATCCCGCATTGGGCCGACGGCTTCTACGACGTCGATGACAGAGGCCGGATGGCGGTGCGCCCGCTGGGCGCGGCCGGCCCGGCCATCGCCCTGCCGGAGGTGGTCGACGCCGCCCGCGCCGGCGGCGCCCAGTTACCGCTGTTGCTGCGCTTTCCGGACATCCTCGGCCAGCGCCTCGGAAAATTGCAGGCCGCTTTCGCCCAGGCCCAGGCCGACTGGGACTACGCCGGCGGCTACACCGCGGTCTACCCGATCAAGGTCAACCAGCACCGCGGCGTGGCCGGCACCCTGGCCGCGCACGCCGGCGTGGGCTTCGGCCTGGAGGCCGGCAGCAAGCCTGAGTTGATGGCGGTGCTGGCGCTGTCGCGTCCCGGCGGGCTGGTGGTCTGCAACGGCTACAAGGACCGCGAGTACATCCACCTGGCGCTGATCGGCCGCAAGCTCGGGCTGCAGACCTTCATCGTCATCGAGAAGCCCTCGGAGCTGAAGCTGGTGCTGGAGGAGGCCAAGGCGCTGGACGTGCTGCCCGGCCTGGGCGTGCGCATGCGCCTGGCCTCGCTGGGCGCCGGCAAGTGGCAGAACAGCGGCGGCGACAAGGCCAAGTTCGGCCTGTCGCCGCGCCAGGTGCTGGACCTGTG
>JASGEB010000240.1:0-6053 GCA_047606785.1 Pseudoxanthomonas sp. | reverse complement strand
GCCCGCGCCGGCGCGCCCGGCGCCGGCCGGCGCCGCGGCCAACGAGGTCTCCGCGGCGCTGCGCGGTACCAGCCGCCTGAAGCAGCGCATCGAGCCCACCTTCGAGAGGATCGGATGAGCGCGCCGCAGGCCAATGCGAAGGCGGCGTCGGTGATGATCCTGGCCGGCGGCACCGGCGGCCACATTTTCCCGGCGCTGGCGGTGGCCGAGGCGCTGCGCGCGCGCGGTGCGACGGTGACCTGGCTGGGCGCCGACGGCGGCATGGAGACGCGGCTGGTGCCGCCGCACGGCATCGCCATGGACACCGTCGCCGTGGCCGGCCTGCGCGGCAAGGGCGCGCTGGCCCTGCTCGGCGCACCGCTGCGGGTGGCTGGCGCGGTCCGCGCCGCCGGTGCGGTGCTGGCGCGGCGCGCGCCGGCGGTGGTGGTCAGTTTCGGCGGCTACGTCGCCGGTCCCGGCGGCCTGGCCGCACGCCTGCAGCGGCGGCCGCTGGTGGTGCACGAACAGAACCGCGCGCCGGGCCTGACCAACCGCGTGCTGGCGCGCCTGGCTCGGCGCGTGCTGAGCGGCTTCCCCGGCAGTTTCGCCCACGGCGAGGAAACGGTCGGCAATCCGGTGCGCGCCGAGATCGCCGCGATCGCCCCGCCCGAGCAGCGCCTGGCCGGGCGCGAAGGCCCGCTGCGCCTGCTGGTGCTGGGCGGCAGCCAGGGCGCGCGCGTGCTCAACAACGCCGTGCCGCAGGCGCTGGCGGCATTGAAATTGCCGGCGATCGTGCGTCACCAGTGCGGCGAGAAGCTGCGCGCCGAGGCCGATGCCGCCTATGCGCGGGCCGGCGTCGAGGCCAGCGTAGAAAGCTTCATCGCCGACATGGCCGGCGCCTACGCCTGGGCCGACCTGGTGGTGTGCCGCGCCGGCGCCTCGACCCTGGCCGAACTGTCTGCGGCCGGTGTGGCCAGCGTGCTGGTGCCGTTCGCCGCGGCGGTGGACGACCACCAGACCCGCAACGCCGAATACCTGGTCGAGCACGGCGCCGCCGTGCTGCTCAAGCAGGATGAATCGCTGGGCGTGCACCTGCAGCGGGTGCTGGCCGTGCTGTCCGCCGACGCCCCGCGCCGGCTCGCCATGGCCCGCGCCGCGCGCGCGCTGGCGCGCCCGGATGCGGCCGAGCGGATCGCGGAGATCATTCTGGAAGAAGCGGGGAAGGCCGGGACTCGGGACTCGGGACCCGGGACCCGGGACAAGCAAAAGCAACGGCAGGAACACATGCACGCAGACGATTCCCGCGGCTCGGCGCGCAGCGCCGCCGCCCCGCTTTTCCCGGGTCCCGGGTCCCGGGTCCCGGGTCCCGGCTTTCCCGGAGGCAGCCCATGATCGCCCCCGCCCGCGAGCGCCGCCTGCAGAACACCGGCGACCTGGCCAAGGCGTTCCGGCGCGTGCACTTCGTCGGTATCGGCGGCTCGGGCATGAGCGGCATTGCCGAGGTGCTGTGCACGCTCGGCTACGAGGTGTCCGGCTCGGACACGGCCGACAACGCCGCCACCCGCCGGCTGGCTTCGCTCGGCGCGCGGGTGATGCGCGGCCACAACGCCTCCAACGTGCTCGGCACCGACTGCGTGGTGGTCTCCAGCGCGATCCGCGCCGACAACCCCGAGCTGATGGAGGCGCGCAGCCAGCGCATCCCGGTCGTGCCGCGGGCGATGATGCTGGCCGAGCTGATGCGCTTCCGCCGCGGCATCGCCGTGGCCGGCACCCACGGCAAGACCACCACCACCAGCCTGACCGCGGCGGTGCTCAGCGAGGGCGGGCTGGACCCGACCTTCGTGATCGGCGGCCAGCTGCTGGCCGCCGGCGCCAACGCCAAGCTCGGCCAGGGCCAGTGGCTGGTGGCCGAGGCCGACGAGAGCGACGGCAGCTTCCTGCGCCTGAACCCGCTGATCGCGGTGGTCACCAACATCGACGCCGACCACCTGGAGAACTACGGCAACGACTTCGCGCGCGTGCAGGCGGCCTTCGCCGAGTTCCTGCAGCGGCTGCCGTTCTACGGCCTGGCGGTGCTGTGCATCGACGATCCGGAAGTGGCCAGGCTGGCCGCCGAGACCCCGCGCCACGTGATGACCTACGGCCTGTCCGAAGGCGCCGACATACGCGCCGAGAACGTGGTCCAGGAAGGCGCGCGCATGCGCTTCACCCTGTGCCTGCCGGAGGACGTGTCGGTGCAGGTGGTGCTGGCGCTGCCCGGCCGCCACAACGTGCTCAACGCGCTGGCCGCCGCCGCGGTGGGCTGGCAGCTGGGGGTGCAGCCGGGCACGATCGCCCGCGCCCTGGCCCATTTCTCCGGGATCGGCCGCCGTTTCAACGACCTGGGCGAAATCGCCCTGCCGGCCGGCGGCAAGCTGCGCGTGGTCGACGACTACGGCCACCACCCGCGCGAACTGGCCGCGGTGTTCGCCGCCGCCCGCGGCGGCTGGCCGGACAAGCGCCTGGTGGTCGCCTTCCAGCCGCACCGCTACAGCCGCACCCGCGACCAGTTCGACGCCTTCGCCGCGGTGCTCAGCGACGTCGACGCGCTGGTGCTCAGCGAGGTCTACCCGGCCGGCGAGGCGCCGATCGCCGGCGCCGACGCCAAGTCGCTGGCGCGCGCCATCCGCGCGCGCGGCCGCAACGAGCCGGTGGTGGTCGGCAAGGTCGGCGACCTGGTGCGGGTGCTGCCGGACATCCTGCGCGACGGCGACCTGCTGCTGATGATGGGCGCCGGCGATATCGGCCACGTCGCCCAGCAGATCGCCGAAGGCGGTTTCGGGGGGCGGGCATGAACGCTTTATGGAGCCGGGACTCGGGACCCGGGACTCGGGACTCGGGAAAATCAAGAGCGGCTCTGCCTTGGCTTCCGGTTTTGCGGGTCTCCGGAAAGCCAAGCGGGAGCGTGCCCTGGCCTTTGACTTTACGAGTCCCGAGTCCCGGGTCCCGGGTCCCGATTGAGGCACAGGCATGAGCGCACCTGCCATCCCGCCGCTACGCACCACCGACCCGGCCGCGTTCGGCCGTGTCGCCGTGCTGCTGGGCGGCGATTCCAGCGAGCGCGAGGTGTCGCTGAATTCCGGCGCCAACGTGCTGGCGGCGCTGCAGGCGCGCGGCGTCGATGCACATGCAGTCGATGGCATCGCGGCGCTGGTCGATGAGATTCGCGTTGGCAAGCTCGATCGCGTCTTCAACATCCTGCACGGCGGCGACGGCGAGAACGGCGTGCTGCAGGGCCTGCTGCAGGCGCTGAAGGTGCCGTATACCGGCGCGGGTGTGCTCGGCAGTGCGCTGACCCTGGACAAGATCCGCACCAAGCAGGTGTGGCAGGCCGCGGGCCTGCCGACCGCGCGCTTCGTGCGCATCGCGCCGGGCCAGGACCTGGCCGCGGCGGTGCGCGAGCTGGGCCTGCCGGTGTTCGTCAAGCCCTCGACCGAGGGTTCCAGCGTCGGCGTGTTCCGCATCGTGTCCGAGGCCGACCTGGCGCCGGCGCTGGCATTCGCCGCCGGCTACCCGGGCGAACTGCTGGCCGAGCAGATGCTGACCGGCGGCGAGTTCACCATCGGCATCCTCGGCGACCTCGCGCTGCCGTCGATCCGGATCGTGCCGGCCGGCGAGTGGTACGACTACCACGCCAAGTACATCGCCGAGGACACCCAGTACCTGTGCCCCGGCCTCGATGGCGAGGAGGAGGTCGGACTGCTCGCGCTGGCGCTGGCCGGCTTCCGCAGCGCCGGCTGCAGCGGCTGGGGCCGGGTGGACGTGATGCGCCACGCCGACGGCCGCTTGCTGCTGATGGAGGTCAACACCGCCCCGGGCATGACCAGCCACTCGCTGGTGCCCAAGGCCGCCGTCCGGCTCGGCATCGGCTTCGAGGAACTGTGCTGGCGGATCCTGGAGCAGACGCTATGAGGCGGGGACTCTGCGAATTGGGACGCGGTGGGCCGGCACTCGGGGAAATCAAGAGCGGCCCTGCCTGGGCTTTCGGCTTTGCCGGTTTCCGCAAGGCCGAGCGGAAGCCTGCCCTGGCCTTTGACTTCACGGGTCCCGGGTCCCGGGTCCCGGGTCCCGGCCTCTCCGGTCCCGCCTCCGCAGGAGGCAACCCATGACCGCCGCCCTGCGCATCCTCGCCTGGCTGCTGGCGATCGCGCTGGTCGCGCTGCCGGTGGTGGCGGTGGTCAACGGCTGGATCGGCGCCGAGCGCTGGCCGCTCAAGCGCCTGCGCATCGAAGGCCGGCTCGAGCGGGTGGACGCGGCGCAGCTGCGCGCGGTGCTGCTGCCGTACGCCCGCGCCGGCTTCTTCGCGGTCAGGCTCGAGCAGGCGCGCGACGCCGTGCAGCGGGTGCCGTGGGTCGAGCATGCCGAAGTGCGCAAGCGCTGGCCGGACGTGATGGAAGTCAGCATCGTCGAGCACCACCCGTTCGCGCGCTGGGACCGCGACCGGCTGCTCTCGCGCGAGGGCCGGCTGTTGCCGCTACCGCAGGGCCTGGACGCCAGCGCGCTGCCGCAGCTGGGCGGGCCGGACGCGCAGGTGGACGAGGTGGTCGGGATGTACAACGAATCCAGCCAGCTGTTCGCGCCGCTCGGCCTGAAGGTGCTGGCCCTGCAGATGGACGCGCGCGGCAGCTGGTCGCTGCGCCTGGACGACGGCACCGACGTGATCGTCGGCCGCAGCGATGCCCGCCCGCGCCTGGCCCGCTTCGCCCGCCTGCTGCCGCGCCTGCCCGGCGGCGGCCGCGCGCTGGCCCGCGCCGACCTGCGCTACACCAACGGCTTCGCGGCGATCTGGAACGAGAAGCCGGGATCTGGAAAGGCCGGGACCCGGGACCCGGGTCCCGGGTCCGGGCAGGAGCAACGACAACAGCAGCAACAGCAGGAGGCGATGGTTTTCGACACGCATTTCCCGAGTCCCGGGTCCCGAGTTCCGAGTCCCGGCTCCTCCCTCACTCTCCAATCCACCACATGAACCGCAAAGGCGACAAATCGCTGATCGTCGGCCTGGACATCGGCACCTCCAAGGTGACCGCGCTGGTCGGCGAGTACTCCCCGGGCAACCCGATCGAAGTGATCGGCATCGGCTCGCACGAATCGCGCGGGCTCAAGCGCGGCGTGGTGGTGGACATCGAGTCGACCGTGCAGTCGATCCAGCGCGCGGTCGAGGAGGCCGAGCTGATGGCCGGCTGCGAGATCCGCTCGGTGTACGCCTCGATCTCCGGCAACCACGTGCAGTGCCGCAACTCGCAGGGCATCCAGCCGATCCGCGACGGCGAGGTCAGCTGGGCCGACCTGGACCGCGTGCTGGAAGCGGCCAAGGCGGTGGCGGTGCCGGCCGACCAGCGCATCCTGCACGCGATCCCGCGCGAGTACGTGCTGGACGATTCGCAGGAAGGCATCCGCAATCCGGTCGGCATGACCGGCGTGCGCCTGGAGGTGCACGCGCACCTGGTGACCTGCGCGCAGTCGGCCGCGGCCAACATCAGCAAGTGCGTGCAGAAGTGCGGCCTGCAGATCGACGACCTGGTGTTGTCCTCGCTGGCCTCCAGCGTGGCGGTGCTGACCCCGGACGAGCGCGAGCTGGGCGTGGTGCTGGTCGACATCGGCGCCGGCACCACCGACATCGCGGTGTTCGTGCAGGGCGCGATCTGCCACACCGCCTCGCTGCCGATCGCCGGCGACCACGTCACCAACGACATCGCCCACATGCTGCGCACGCCGACCCCGGAGGCCGAGCAGATCAAGGTCCGCTACGGCTGCGCGCTGGCGCAGCTGGCCACTGCCGAGGAGACCATCCAGGTGCCCAGCGTCGGCGACCGCCCGCCGCGGCGGATGCCGCGCGCCTCGCTGGCGCAGGCGGTGCAGGGCCGCTACGAGGAGATCTTCGAGATGGTGCAGGCCGAGCTGCGCCGCTCCGGCTTCGAGGCGCCGCCGGTGAGCACCATGCCGGCGCGCACCAGCTCCTCGAAGCCGGAGCGGCGCAGCTCGGCCTGCACCATCTCGAAGATCTCCTCGTAGCGGCCCTGCACCGCCTGCGCCAG
>JASGEB010000239.1:0-4638 GCA_047606785.1 Pseudoxanthomonas sp. | reverse complement strand
GCGGGCGATGCGCGCCGGCGGCACGGCGGCGTCGGCGTCGGGCGGCAGCCGCGGCAGCGCGGTCGGCGGCGGGTCGTGTTCGATGCGCACGCCCGGCTGGGCGGCCAGCGCATCGAGGTCGGCCAGCATCGCCGCCAGCGGGGTCCGCGCGTAGCCGGGGAAATCGCCGCTGGCGATCCACAGCGCCTGCTCGGCGCGGGTCAGGCCGACGTACAGCAGGCGCGCATCCTCGCCGCGCTGCTCGTGGCGGGCCGCCTCCTCGGCGAATTCCCATTCGGCCTCGGCCAGCGGCAGCTTCCAGTGCAGGCGCCGGCCCTGCTCGCCGGCGAAGGCGACGGTGCGCCGGCCGGCGCTGGGCGCGCGCCCGCCGAGGCCGGCGAACGGCAGGAACACCAGCGGATACTGCAGGCCCTTGCTCTTGTGCAGGGTGACGATCTGCACCCGCTGTGCATCCGATTCCAGCCGCAGCAGCTGCGTCTCGTCGTCCGGGTCGGCGCCGGCGATGCGCCGGCCCAGCCAGTCCACCAGCCCGTGCAGGCCGAGCGCGCGCGGCGCGGCTTCCTGCAGCAGTTCGGCCAGCTGCAGGTAGTTGCTGGCGCGGCGCTCGCCGTCGGCCAGGCCGAGCAGGCGCTCGCCGTGTTCGGCCAGCAGGTCGCCGACCAGGGCCAGCGGGCCGCCGCGCAGCAGGCGTTCGCGCCAGGCCAGCGCGCGCTGCTGCCAATGGCGATGGGCGTGGGCATCGCCGTCCAGGGCGTCGATGCCGGCCGCGTCCACCCCGATCAGCACGCTCGCCAGCGCGGTACGCAGGCGGCCGTCGTCGCCGCTGTGCAGCAGCGCCAGCAGCAGCGCGTGCAGTTCGCGCGCCTGCGCGGTGGCGAACAGGCTCTGCTTGCCGGCCGCCACCGCGGCGATCCCGGCCGCGGCCAGCGCCTGCTGGATGGCGGTGGCCTCGGCGTGGCTGCGCACCAGCACGGCGAGGTCGCCGGGCCGCAGCGGCCGCCGCGCGTCGCCGTCGGCCAGGGTGGCGGCGCCGGTGCGCGCGTCGGTCAGCAGCGCATGGATGGCGGCCACGCAGGCGTCGGCGGCCAGCGCGCGCGCGTCGGCGGCGCGCCACGATTTCTGTGCCGGCGGCGGCGCCCGCCACACGGTCAGCGCCGGCGCCGGCGCGCGGTGGCGCAGGAAGTCCGCATCGCTGCGCCGGCCGCCGGCTTCGACCTGGCGAAAACCGATGCGCGGATCGACGAAGGCCTCCGCGCCGGCCTGCGCGTACAGCGCCGCGACCGCGGCCAGCAGCGCCGGCCGCGAGCGGAAGTTGTGCGCCAGCGGCGGCGCCGGCTGCGCGCTCTCGGCAGCGGCCAGGTAGGTGTGCACGTCGCCACCGCGGAAGCCGTAGATGGCCTGCTTGGGGTCGCCGATCAGGAACAGCGCCGGCGCATCGCTGGCGCGGCCGAACACCCGCTCGAAGATCCTCCACTGGCGCGCGTCGGTGTCCTGGAATTCGTCGACCAGCGCCGCCGCGTACTGCGCGCGCAGCTGGCGCGCCAGGACGTCGCCGGCCGGTCCGTCGAGGGCGTCGGCGACCGCGTCGATCAGGTCGTCGTAGCCCTGCACGCGGCGCTGGCGCTTGAGCGCGGCCAGGCGTTCGCGGGCGTCGGCGCGGAGCCGGTGCAGCCGGGCGGCGCGGCGGCGAGCGAGGTACTCCTCGTTTTCCTGCAGGGCTTGCAGGTAGGGCGGGATCAGCGCGCACAGCGGCGAATCCGGCGTGCGTGCGGCCTGGTTCTTGTTGGTCCTGGCCAGCAGGGCTTCGCGGGTCAGCCGCGCCAGCCGCGGGTCCAGCGGTGCGGCGAAGTCGCCGGCCTGGCACCAGTCGGCCAGTTCGCGCTGCAGCGCGGCGATCCAGTCGGCGCGGTAGCTGCTGCCGTTGAGCACCTTGGCCGCCAGCGCGGCCAGCACGGCGACGAAGAAGTCCTGGCCGTGGGCGCGGAACCCTTCGGCCAGCGCCTGCCCGGCCGCGTGCAGCGCCGGCAGCGGATCGGCCGGCAGCGGCATTTCCGGCGGCAGCAGCACGCGTTCGCGCAGCAGCAGCGGCAGATCGGCGGCCAGCGCCGGCGGGCCGGCCGGCCACAGCGCGGCCAGGTCGTCGGCGCCGGCCGGGTCCTGCGCGTGGATGCGCCACAGGTCGGTGGCGACTTCCTCGCGCAGGGCGCGGTCGTTGCCCAGCAGTTCCGGCGCGTCGAAGCCGCCGCCGGCCTCCAGCGCGTGCTCGCGCAGCACCCGCAGGCAGAAGCCGTGGATGGTGAACATCGCCGCCAGGTCGATCTCCAGCACCGCGGTGTGCAGGCGCCGGCGCAGGCTGTCGGCGCCCTCGCCGCTGCGCACGCGGTGGGCGGCGAGCAGCTGGCCGGTGAGGACGGCGGCGGGGTCCGCGCCGCCGGCGCCGGCAGTGGCGTCGGCCGCGTCCACCATCTGCAGCGCCAGCTGCAGGCGCTCGCGGATGCGCTTGCGCAGTTCCTGGGTGGCGGCCTCGGTGAAGGTGACCGCCAGAATCTGGCCCAGCCGCAGGCCGCCCTCGACCACCAGCCGGGTCACCAGGGTGGCCAGGGTGAAGGTCTTGCCGGTGCCGGCCGAGGCCTCGATCAGCTGCACGCCGTGCAGGGACAGGTCGAGGTAGGGGTCGCGGGGGGCGCTCATGCGCCCTCCTCCGCATCCAGATCCGGCAGGTCGAACCCGGCCGGCAGGTCGATGTGAGTGGCGGCGGCGTCCAGTGCGCCATAGATCGTCCAGGCCACCCGCACGAACTCGTGCAGGCCGTCGGCATCGGCGAACGGATCGCGCCCGCGCAGCGCCAATCGCAGCGCCTCGCCCTCGCCCTCGGCCCAGCCGTGGCCGCCGCGCCAGCGCTGCGCGGCCTTGCGGATGCCCTGCTCCACGCTCTTGGCCGCGTACAGCTCCCAGCCGCTGTAGGGCGCGAACGGCAGCGGCCGGCGCAGGCCTTCGGCGCGCAGCGCCAGCAGCGCGCGCAGTGCGGCCAGCGCGCGTTCGCGGTCCACCGGTGCGCGCAGGTGCGGGCCGAGGCCGTCCTCGCCGTCGTCGTAGAACTCCACCAGCGGCAGCTCCAGCCCGGCCGCGCGCGCCAGCAGCCAGTCCAGGCCGTGGCGGATCGCCGCCGGGCCGTTGCGGGCGCCGAAGCGCAGCCGGGCGATGCCCTGCGGCCACACCTGCGCCAGCCGGCCATGCAGGCGCAGGCCGTCCACCTCGACCTCCAGCGGCAGCGAAGCGGCGCTCGCGTCGCCGCGCCAGGCCTCGAACCGCCGCGCGTACGGCGCCACTTCGCCCAGCACCTCGTCGAGCGCGCGCCGGCCGGGCGGGCCGGACGGCAGCAGGCCCTGCGCGCACAGGCGCGGCAGCAGCGCGGCCGGATCGTCACCGGCCAGCAGGCCGGCGAACACCGCGCGCTGCAGCTCGCTGCGCTGCAGGCCGCGCGCAGGCGCCTGCAGCGGCTCGACGTCCGCGCCGGCCGCTTCCACTGCGTCCAAGCGCAGGCCCAGGCGCTGCTGCAGGAACGCTGCGGCCGGGTCCATCAGGAAGCGCCGCAGCGCGGCCAGCGACAGCTCGCGCTCGGCCGCGGTCGGCGTCGCCAGCGCCGTGCCGGCGGCCATCCACGGCGTCAGCACGGTGCGCGCGCCGGCCAGGCGGCCGGCGGCCGGGTGCCAGTGGCCGCGGTAGCTGAAGGCGCGCGGGTCGGGCGGCGCATCGCCCTGGCCGGCGCCGAACGCCGCCGGCGCGAACGGTTGCAGCGGATGGTGCAGCACCAGTTCCCGTGCCGCGCGCGCCGGCTCGGCGTGGCAGGCGCTGGCCGCGGCCAGCAGCTCGGACACCAGCGCCGAGGGCTCGCGCACGCTGCCGTCGCGCGGGTCGGCGCCCAGCCAGCTCAGGTAGAACACCTCCTGCGCCGAGCAGAACAGCTGCAGGAACAGGAAGCGGTCGTCGTCGCGGGTGGAGCGGTCGCCGCGACGGCGGCGCTCGCTGCCCAGCTCGGCGGTCAGGCGGTTGAGCCCGGCGCCCGGGTCGCGGCGCGGGAACTGGCCATCGTCCATGCCCAGCAGGCAGATCGCGCGGAACGGCAGCAGCCGCATCGGCACCATCCGCGCGAAGCTGACCCCGCCGGTGAGCAGCGGCGCGCGCGTGTCGGCCTCGGCGAGCACGCCGGCGAAGTGTGCGCGCACCAGCTCGGCCGGCACCGGCGCGTCGAACTGCGCGGCTTCGGCCTGGTGGGCGAAGGCGTCGACCAGGCCGCGCAGGCGTTCCAGCGCGCGCTGCCCGGCCGGGCTGGCCGGCGGCCGCGGCAGCAGCGCGTCGAGCAGGGCCAGCAGGCGCTCGCGCCACTGCGCCGGCGGCATCGCCTCGGCGAGCACGCGCTCGTGCCGGGCCAGCACCCGCAGCAGGCGCAGCAGGGCGTCGAGCGCGTCCAGCGCGCTGCCTTCCAGCTGCGGCCACGGCGCCAGCGGCGCCTCGCCGGCGTCGAGCAGCGCATCGCTGCCGGTGGCGTGGCCGAGCAGCAGGCGGTCGAGCGCGAACTGCCAGGTGTAGGCGGCGTCGGCCGGCGCGCCGCGGCGGGCGCGGTGGGCCGCGTCCAGG
>JASGEB010000238.1:0-8927 GCA_047606785.1 Pseudoxanthomonas sp. | reverse complement strand
GTTCGCCGTCGAGCTTGCCGTAGATCGGCTCGCCCCAGCCCGGCGGCACGCCGTCGGCGACCACGTCCACGCGCGCGCCGACCGAATCGCCGGACTTGCGCAGCGCGTCCATGTAGGCCTCCAGCGCCGGCACCTGCACGGCGTGCGGCCAGAAGAACGGGTTGTCCTCGACCGCGTTCCAGTCGAAGCCTTCGGGCCTGATTTCGCCCAATTGCGTGAGATAGCCGCGCACCGTCACTCCGAAGCGCTGCGCCAGCCATTTCTTGGCGATCACCCCAGCGGCCACCCGCATGGTGGTCTCGCGCGCCGACGAACGCCCGCCGCCACGCGGATCGCGGATGCCGTACTTCTGCCAGTAGCTGTAGTCGGCGTGGCCGGGGCGGAACTGCGCGGCGATGTTGGCGTAGTCCTTGCTGCGCTGGTCGGTGTTGCGGATCAGCAGCGCGATCGGCGTGCCGGTGGTGCGACCCTGGTACACGCCGGAGAGGATTTCGACCTCGTCGGCCTCGCGCCGCGCCGAGGTATGCCGGCTCTTGCCGGTGGCGCGCCGCTGCAGGTCGTGGGCGAACTCCTCGGCCGCCAGTTCCAGCCCCGGCGGGCAGCCGTCGACCACGCAGCCGATCGCCGGACCGTGCGATTCGCCGAAGGTGGTGACGCGGAAGAGGTGGCCGAAGGTGTTCACTGGGGTTGTTTGCTGTTGCTGTTGCTCGTCTTAGCTTTTGCTCGTCATTCCCGCGAAGGCGGGAATCGCCCTTGCTCTAATGCTCTGCTCTTGCTCTTGCCGTCATAACCGGACACGCGTCCGTTGAAAGCCTCGCAACGGGCCTGAATCCTACCCGACTATGTCGCCCCACAAATCCCGCCACTCGGGGTTCGACTCGCTCACCAACCGCAACTTCCACTCCCGATTCCATTTCTTGAGCTGCTTTTCCCGAAGAATCGCCGTTTCCATCGTGCCGTGCAGTTCGTACCAGACCAGCATGGTCACGTTGTAGCGCTTGCTGAAACCCTCGACCACATGTTCTTTGTGCTGCCAGGTCCTGGCGACCAAGTCGCTGGTGACGCCGATGTAGAGCGTGCCGTTTTTCCTGGTTGCCAGGATGTAGACGGCGGGTTGCTTCATGCTGGGCTCGCAGCGAGGTCATGCGGGAAGGCAGATCCAAGAGCGATTCCCGCCTTCGCGGGAATGACGAGCAAAAACGCGGGAACGGCGAGCATAAGCAACGTGCTCCGACTTCACTATCATTCCCGCGCCGCCGCCAGCTCGCCGATCCGCGCGTTGTGCACGATCAGCTCGCGGCACTCGGCCGCGAACACGCCCATCTGCCCGACCTTGAACTCGATCCAGGCCAGGTCCAGCTCCGGCAGCAGCCGTTCCAGGTGGCGCTGGGACTCGCCGACTTCGCAGATCAGCAGGCCGTCCTCGGACAGGTGCAGCGGCGCGTCGCGCAGGATCTTCAGCACCAGGTCCAGGCCGTCGTCGCCGGCGCGCAGGCCCAGTTCGGGTTCGTAGGAATACTCCTGCGGCAGCGCGTCGGTCTCGGCGTCGGTGACGTAGGGCGGATTGCTGACGATCAGCTCGTAATGGCGGCCGCCGAGGCCGGCGAACAGGTCGGACCTGACCAGTTCGACGTTGTCGGCGAACAGCGCGGCCTTGTTCTCCGCGGCCAGCGCCAGGGCCTCGTCGCTGATGTCGGCGCCGTCCACCTGCCAGTCGGGGTTGTAGTGGCCCATGGCGATGGCGATGCAGCCCGAGCCGGTGCACAGATCCAGCGCGCGGCGCACTTCGCGCCCGCCCAGCCATGGCTCGAAGCCGGCGACGATCAACTCGGCGATCGGCGAGCGCGGCACCAGCGCGCGGCGGTCGGTCTTGAAGGCCAGCCCGGCGAACCAGGCTTCGCCGGTCAGGTAGGCCACCGGCACGCGCTCGGCCACGCGCCGCTCGATCAGCGCCAGCACCTGCTGCTTCTCCGCCGCGGTCAGCCGCGCCGCGCCGTAGGCCGGGCCCAGGTCCGGCGGCAGGTGCAGGGTGTGCAGCACCAGCGCGGCCGCTTCGTCCAGCGCGTTGTCGTGGCTGTGGCCGAAGCTCAGCCCGGCCGCGTTGAAGCGGCTGGCGCCATAGCGGATCAGATCGACGATGGTGTGCAGCTCAGCGGCGGCGTCGAAGGACGGCATGGCGGGGCGGGGCGGGAAAGGCCCGCGATTATAGGGCCCGGCTCGCTATCATGTTCCGCCGTTGCAACGGAAAACGTCATGCCGTCTCGTGCCCTGGGCCTGATCCTGCTCGTCGCCGTGGCCGCCGGCCTGGGCCTGCTGGCCGCGCAGGCCTGGTGGCCCCGGCAGGCCGCGCCGCCGGCCCTGCAGCAGGTGCGACTGTTCCCGCAGGCGCGCGCGCTGCCGCCGTTTTCGCTGCGGCAGGCCGGCGACGGTCGCTTGGATGCCGCTTCGCTGCGCGGCCGCTGGACGCTGGTGTTCCTCGGCTTCAGCGCCTGCCCGGACGTGTGCCCGACCACCCTGGCGCGGCTGGCGCAGGCACAGGTGCGATGGGCGAAGCTGCCGCTGGCCACGCGTCCGCGGGTGCTGTTCGTGTCGGTCGATCCCGAGCGCGACACGCCGCAGCGCCTGCTGGTCTACGCGCACGGCTTTCACCCCGACACCCTGGCGGCGACCGGCGACGAGGCGGCGCTGCAGGCCTTCGCGCGCTCGGTCGGCTTCGTGTTCGCCAAGCACCCCGGCCCCGACTACGCCCACAACCCACAGGACTATTCGATGGACCATTCGGCGCAGCTGGCCGTGCTCGATCCGCAGGCACGCATGGCCGGGATCGTCTCGCCCGACTTCGACCCGGCCGCGCTGGCGCGCGACCTGCTCGCCCTGACCGAGGCCGGCCGGTGAGCCTGCTCACCACCCTCAGCTACGCCCTGCCCCATCGTCTGCTGTCGACGCTGGCGCGGCGGCTGGCGTATTCGTCCAGGCCGGCGATCAAGCAGCGGCTGATCGACACAGTGGTCGCGCGCTTCGGCGTGGACCTGAGCGAAGCGGTGCAGCCGGACCCGCACGCCTACCCGAGCTTCAACGCCTTCTTCACCCGCGCCCTGCGCGCCGATGCGCGCGCGCCCGAACCGGACCCTCGCGCGCTGCTGATGCCGGCCGACGGCCGCATCAGCCAGTGCGGGGCGATCGAAACCGGCCGCCTGCTGCAGGCCAAGGGCCGCCACTTCAGCGCCGCCCAGCTGCTCGGCGGCGAGGCCGACGCCGCGCCGTTCGAGCACGGCCTGTTCGCCACCGTGTACCTGTCCCCGCGCGACTACCACCGCGTGCACATGCCCTGGACCGGCACCCTGCGCGAGACCGTGCACGTGCCCGGCCGCTTGTTCAGCGTCGGCACCGACGCGGTGGCGAAGGTACCCGGCCTGTTCGCCCGCAACGAGCGGCTGGTGTGCCACTTCGACACCGACTTCGGGCCGATGGCCTGCGTGATGGTCGGCGCGCTGCTGGTGTCGGGGGTGGAGACGGTGTGGAGCGGCGTCGAGATCCCCGACTACGCCACCCGCATCGTGCGCAGGGACTGGCGCGGGCGCGGCATCGTACTGCAGCGCTTCGCCGAGATGGCGCGCTTCAACTACGGTTCGACGGTGATCGTGCTGCTGCCGCCGGGGGTGGCCGAACTGGCGCCCGGGCTGGCCGCAGAAACGCCGGTACGGCTGGGGCAGCGGTTGGCGACTCTGGTTGGCCTTTGAGGCCGAGGCTTTCGCGCCATTTGGTCTTTCAAAGGCTTTCGCGCCGTTGGCGCGAAAGCCTTTGCTTCAAAAGCGAGGACGCACCACCGCCGGCTACGGCGCCGCCAGCCGGCGCGCGGCCTTGCGCTGGCGCCGGCGCGCGAGCCAGGCGCGCCCGTGGTCCTGCAGACAGGAGAAGATCACGTACAGCGCCGGCGTGCTCAGCAGGGTCAGGCTCTGCGAGAACAGCAGGCCGCCAATCATGGCGATGCCCAGCGGCCGGCGCAGTTCCGAGCCCTCGCCCAGGCCGATGGCGATCGGCAGCGCGGCCAGGATCGCCACCATGGTGGTCATCATGATCGGGCGGAAGCGCACGATCGAGGCTTCGCGCGCGGCCTGGCGCGGCGTCAGGCCGTGCTCGCGCTGCGCCACCAGGGCGAAGTCGATCATCATGATGGCGTTCTTCTTGACGATGCCGATCAGCAGCACCAGCGCGATCATCGAGATCGCCGACAGCTCGGTGCCGGTCAGGTACAGCGCCAGCAGCGCGCCCACGCCCGCGGCCGGCAGCGTCGACAGGATCGTCACCGGGTGCACCAGGTTCTCGTAGAGCATGCCCAGCACGATGTAGACCACCAGGATCGCCGCGATCAGCAGCAGGCCCATCGACGAGGGCTGCAGCTCGTTCATCCAGTCGTCGCCGTCGCCGACGCGGATGCTGCCGGGCATGCGCATGCCCGCGGCGGTGGACTTGACCAGCGCCTGCGCCTCGCCCATCGACACGCCCGGCGCCAGGTTGTAGCTCAGCGACATGGTGGTGTATTGGTTGAGGTGCTCGACCTCGGACGGCGCCAGGCCGGCGACCTGGTGGGCCACCGCGCTGAGCGGGATCATGTCGCCGCTGGAGGTCTGCACCTGCACCTTGTCGATGTCCGCGGGCGTGGCGGTCTGGCCGGGCACGGCGTTGACCACCACGCTGTACTGGTTCATGTCCGAGTAGATGGTCGAGACCGAACGCTGGCCGAAGCTGCCGTACAGCGCGCCGTCGATGTCGCCGATCGACACTCCCAGGCGCGCGGCGGCCTGGCGGTCGATGACCACGTTCTGCATCAGCCCGCCTTCCTCCAGATCGCTGCCGACGTCGCGGAACTTGGGGTTCTTCTTCAGCGCCGCCTCCAGCTTGGGCAGCCATTCCTGCAGCTCGGCCAGGTCGTTGCCCTGCAGGGTGATCTTGTACTGCGCGCCCTGGTCGCTGCCGCCGTTGTTGCTGGGCAGGTCCTGCATCGCGCGCATGCGCACCTCCAGGTCCGGGTACTTGGCGGCCTTGGCCGACAGCCGCGTCACCACCGCCGCGGTGTCCTCGCGGCGGCCCTCGGCGCGGGTCTTCAGCTCGACGTTGAACGAGGCGCTGGCGCCGCCGAAACGGCTGCTGCCCAGGCGCGCGCCGACCCGCTTGACCGCCGGATCGGCCATCAGCATGTCGGCGATGCGCCGCTGGCGCCCGACCATGTCCTGGAAGGACACCGTGGCGCTGGAACTGGCGCGCACCGAGATCAGGCCGGTGTCCTGCGGCGGGAAGGCGCCGGTCTTGACCTGGCTGAACAGGTACACGGTCAGCGCGATCAGCAACAGCGGGGTGAGCGCCAACAGCAGCGCGTGGCGCAGGGCGAAGTCCAGGCAGACGGTGTAGGCGCGCAGCATGGCCATGTGGCCGCGCTCGATCCATCCGCCCAGGCGACCGGCCGGCCCGGCCTGGTCGTGTGGCTGCAGGAAGCGCGCGCACAGGGTCGGGGTGAGGGTCAGCGACACCAGCGCCGAGACCACGATCGCCGCGATCAGGGTGACGGTGAACTCGCGGAAGAACGCGCCGGTCATCCCCGAGGCGAACAGGATCGGGATGAACACCGCCACCAGCGAGGCGGTGATCGAGACGATGGTGAAGCCGATCTCGCGCGAGCCCTCCATCGCCGCCTGCAGGCGCGGCATGCCCGCGTCCAGGTGGCGCATGACGTTCTCGATCACCACGATGGCGTCGTCGACCACGAAACCGATGGCGATCACCAGCGCCAGCAGCGACAGGTTGTTGAGCGTGTAGCCCAGCACGTACATCACCACCGCCGAGCCGGCCAGCGACAGCGGCACCGCCGCCGCGGCGATCAGGGTCGGCGCCAGCCGGCGCAGGAACAGGGCCATCACCAGGACCACCATCGCCAGGCTGATCAGCAAGGTGGCCTCCACCTCGTGCAGCGAAGCGCGCACGGTCGGGGTGCGGTCGAAATAGGCGACCAGGGTGGTGCCCGGCGGCAGGTAGGACTGCAGCACCGGCATCAGCCCGCGCACCGCGTCGACCGTGGACACGGCATTGGCGCCGGTGCGCATGCGTATGTACATGGAAATGGCGCGCTTGCCGTCGAGCCAGGCCGCCTGGTAGTTGTCGGCCTGGCCGTCGTACACCTTGGCCACGTCGCGCAGGCGCACTACCCGCCCGTCGTCGGTGCTGATCGCCAGGTTGGCGAAGTCGGCCGCGCTGCGCACGTCGCTGTTGCTGACGATCGCCATCGAGGTGCGGCCATCGCCGAGGAAGCCGGTCGGCTGGGTGACGTTGGCGGCGCTGATGGCGTTGCGCAGGTCGTCCGGGGTCAGGCCCAGGCCGGCCAGGGTGCGCAGGTCCACGTCCACCCGCACCGCCGGGGTCGAGGCACCGCCGATGTCGACGTCGGCCACGCCGTCGAGCTGGCGCAGGCGCTGGGCCAGCAGCGAGTCGGCCAGGTTGTAGAGCGCGTCGATCGATTGGGTGATGGACACCAGCGACAGCACGATCAGCGGATCGTTGTTCGGATTGGCCTTGCTGAAGCTGGGCGCGGCCATGCCGCTGGGCAGGTCGGAGGTGGCCGCGCTGAGCGCGGCCTGCACGTCCTGGGCGGCCGAATCGATGTTGCGGTCGGCATCGAACATCAGGAAGATCCGGCTGCGCCCGTCCGAGCTGCTCGAATTCATGGTGTCCACGCCGGGCACCTGGCCCAGGCGCCGTTCCAGCGGCGCGGTGACCGTCGAGGCCATGGTGGCCGCGTCGGCGCCGGACTGCGCGGCGGTGACGAACACCACCGGGATGGATACGTTCGGCAGCGCCGCCACGCCCAGCTGCAGGTAGCAGACGATGCCGGCCAGCAGCAGGCCCGCGGCCAGCAGCGAGGTGCCGATCGGGCGCCGGATGAACAGCGCCGACAGATTGGCGCGCCGGCTCATCGCCCACCCGGCCCGGCGGAACGGCCGCCGCGCATGCTCAGCCCGCCTCCGGCGCGACCCGCCCGGAACGCTCGCGGCGGTCCTGGCGCCAGGCGCGCACGCGCTGGCCGAGGCGTTCGAAGTACAGGTAGATCACCGGCGTGGTGTACAGGGTGATCAGCTGCGACAGCAGCAGGCCGCCGACGATGGCCACGCCCAGCGGCCGCCGCAGCTCCGAGCCGATGCCGCTGCCCAGGGCCAGCGGCAGCGCACCCAGCAGCGCCGCGGCGGTGGTCATCAGGATCGGCCGGAAGCGCAGCAGGCAGGCGCGGCGGATGGCCTCGTGCGCGCTCATGCCGTCGTTGCGGGCCTCGATGGCGAAGTCGATCATCATGATCGCGTTCTTCTTGACGATGCCGATCAGCAGGACGATGCCGACGATGCCGTCCACCGACAGGCTCATCCCGCACAGCATCAGCGCCAGCAGCGCGCCGACCCCGGCCGGCGGCAGGGTGGAGATGATGGTCAGCGGGTGGATGTAGCTCTCGTACAGCACGCCCAGCACGATGTAGATCACCGCCACCGCGGCCAGCAGCAGCAGGATCACGTCGCCCTGGCTGGCCGAGTACTCGGCCGCCTTGCCGACGAACTCGCTGCGCAGCGTGTCCGGCAGCTGCAGCTGGTCGCGCGCCTGCTCGATCGCCGCCACCGCCTGCGACAGCGAGTAGCCGGGGGCGACGTTGAAGGAGATGGTGACCGCCGGCAGCTGCTGCTGGTGGCTGACCACCAGCGGGGCGGTGCCGACCTGCGCGCTGGCCAGCGCCGAGATCGGGATGATGCTGCCCGAACCGACGCTGATGCCGGTGTTCTGGTTGCCGATGCCGGTGGCGGTGGCCGAGTTGGACGAGGTGGACTGGCCCAGGGTGGTGGCGTTGGAGCCGGTCAGCGCGCCGCTGCCGTCGCTGGCCACCGCCAGCTGGTTCATCAGCGCCTCGCGGGTGCGGAACTCCGGCGCCACCTCCAGCACCACCCGGTACTGGTTGAGCTGGGTGAAGATGGTCGAGATCTGGCGCTGGCCGTAGGCGTCGTAGAGGGTGTCGTCGATGGTCTGCATCGGCACCCCCAAGGCGCTGGCCACGTCGCGGTCGACCTGCACGTCCAGGGCGCGGCCGGCGCTGGCGGCGTTGCTGGCCACGTCGGCCAGCTCCGGGCGCTTGCGCAGGGCCTCGGTCATGCGCACGGCCTGGGCCTGCAGTTCGGCGCTGTCCACGTCGGACAGGGTGAACTGGTACTCGGTGGCGGCCACGCGGGTGTCCAGGGTCACGTCCTGCACCGGCTTGAGGTAGAGGGCGATGCCGGGGATGCCGGCGGCGGCCTTCTGCAGGCGTGTCAGCACCTCCTCCAGGCCGTCGCGCTGGCCGCGCTCCTTCAGCACGATGCTGACCTGGCCCTGGTTGAGGGTCGGGTTCATGCTGCCCGCGCCGATGAAGGCCGCCACCCCGGTCACCGCCGGGTCCTTGCGCAGCGCCTCGGCCACCGCCTGGGTGCGCTGCTGCATCTGCTCGAAGGCCACGGTCTGGTCGGCCTGGACCACGCCGGTGATCAGGCCGGTGTCCTGCTCGGGCAGCAGGCCCTTGGGGATCACCACGTACAGCAGCACGGTCACCACCAGGGTGGCGGTGGCCACCCACAGGGTCAGGCGCTGATGCTCGAGCACCCAGTCCAGGCTGCGTTCGTACAGGGCCACCGTGCGCGTCCACACGGTGCGCTTGCCGGCCGCCGCGGCGCGCTCGTGCGCGTCCTCGCCCTCGGGCAGCGCGTCGGGCCTGAGCAGGTAGGCGCACATCATCGGGGTGAGCGTCAGCGACACCAGCATCGAGATCACCACCGCGATGCTCAGCACCCAGGCGAACTCGTGGAACAGCCGCCCGGTCACGCCCGGCATCAGGATCAGCGGCAGGAACACCGCCACCAGCGACACCG
>JASGEB010000237.1:0-5328 GCA_047606785.1 Pseudoxanthomonas sp. | reverse complement strand
TCCCCAAGGCCAGCTTCCCGCTGTTCCTCAAAGAATGCGAGTTCCGCTTCAACTACGGAACCCACAAACAACAACTCAGAACGCTGAAGGAGTGGGCTGAGATCTAGCCTTATCTACGACAGCCCCTCACTTTTTTGTGGGACTTCCGGCCGCAATCGATGAGTTCGGCTGGTTCGCGCCTCAGCCGCTTGAGGCGGCCTCGATATCCGGCGCTTCGCGCCACGTGCACTCGGCACATCCATGTGCCTCGCCCTGCGGGCGGCTACGCCGTGCAAATCGGCAGTCCTGCCGATTTGTCTCCCGGAGGGAGAAGGAAAAAGCTGAAGATCCATACGTTTCGGGTCGACCGGGGCATGGATAATCCCCATCCCATGGCCGCCTTTCCCCAACCTGCCGCGCCTTCGCTGCTGAGCCGCCTGTGGGCGCAGGAACAGGCCAGCAGCGGCCTGCGGGTGGGCACCGCGCTGGCGGTCATGGTCGCCGTGTGCTGGCAGCAGAATCGGCTGGCGCTGGTGCCGACCCTGCTGCTGGGCATCCTCGCCGCGGCGCTGGCCGAGACCGACGACAACTGGCTGGGCCGGCTGAAGGCGGTGGCGCTGATGCTGGCCTGCTTCGCCACCGCCGCGGCCGGCACCCTGTGGCTGTTCCCGCACCCGCTGCCGTTCGCGCTGGCGCTGGCGGTCTCGACCTTCGCCCTGACCCTGCTGGGCGCGCTCGGCGAGCGCTACGCCACCATCGCCAACGCGACGGTGACCCTGGCGCTGTACACCATGATCGGCGCCGACCAGCATGACCACGGCGGCGGCCTGCGCGACTGGCACGGCGCGGCACTGCTGCTGGCCGGCGCGACCTGGTACGGGCTGCTGTCGGTGCTGTGGGCGGCGGTGTTCGCCAACCGCCCGGTGCGCGAGCGGCTGGCGGTGCTGTTCGTCGAACTGGGCCGCTTCCTGCGCCTGAAGGCCGACCTGTTCGAGCCGCTGCGCCAGGTCGACGAGCAGGCCCAGCGACTGGCCCTGGCGCGCCAGAACGCGCGTGTGGTGGCCGCGCTCAACGCCGCCATGGACGCCATCCTCAGCCGCTTCGGCCGCTCGGGCCGGCCGGGCGTGCAGTCGGGGCTGTACTTCCGCCTGTACTACCTGGCGCAGGACTTCCACGAACGCGCCAGCTCCTCGCACTATCCCTACCAGGCGCTGGCGCAGGCGTTCTTCCACAGCGACGTGCTGTACCGCTGCGGCCGCCTGCTGGCCCAGCAGGGCAAGGCCTGCATGGTGCTGGGCCAGGCCATCTCGCTGCGCCAGCCGTTCGTGTACGGCCAGGAGACCGCGCAGGCGATGACCGACCTGGACGAATCGCTGCAGTTCCTGCGCGCGCGCGGCGACCCCGGCCAGCAGCGCCTGCTCGGCTCGCTGGAGCTGCTGGCGCGCAACCTGCACAGCATCGAGCGGCAGCTGTGCGAGGCGGTCGATCCGGACGCCACCCTGGACGGCATCGACACCCGCCTGCGCGACCAGCAGCCGCACACCCTGGGCGAGATGGCCTCGCGCATCGGCCAGCAGCTGACCCCGCGCTCGGTGCTGTTCCGCCACGGCCTGCGGCTGGCGACGGCGATGGTGGCCAGCTACGCGGTGATGCCCGCGCTGCACTCCGCCAACGGTTTCTGGATCATGGTCACCGCCTCGGTGGTGTGCCGGCCGACCTTCGGCGCCACCCGCCTGCGCCTGGTCGAGCGCATCGCCGGCACCCTGGTCGGGCTGGGCCTGACCTGGGCGCTGATGCAGCTGTTTCCTTCGCGCGAACTGCAGCTGCTGATCGCGCTGGCGGCCACCCTGGTGTTCTTCGTCACCCGCAACGGGCGCTACGTCGCCGCCGCCGGCGCGATCACGGTGATGGCCCTGCTGTGCATCAACCTGATCGGCGACGGCTTCGTGCTGCTGCTGCCGCGGCTGGTGGACACCCTGGTCGGCTGCGCGATCGCCGCGGCCGTGTCGTTCCTGGTCCTGCCCGACTGGCAGGGACGCAACCTGCACCGGGTCGCGGCCGCGGTGCTGGAAGCCTGCGCGCACTACCTGGACCTGGCGCTGGCCTTCCACCGCGAGGGCGGCGGCGACGACCTGGCCTACCGGGTCGCCCGCCGCGACATGCACAACGCCGACGCGGCGCTGTCGGCGGCGCTAGCGAACATGGCCCGCGACCCGCCGCGCCAGCGCCGCAACCTGGACGCCGGCTTCCGCTTCCTGGCCCTGTCAAACACCGTGCTCGGCTATCTCTCCGCGCTCGGCGCGCACCGCGGCGAACGCGCCGACGACGCCACCGCCGCCGCCATCGCCGAAGCCGGCGACTGCCTGCGGCGCACGCTCGAGGACCTGGCCCAGGCGCTGGCCGGGCACCAGCCGCTGCCCGCGGGCAACCCGCCGGCCGAAATCGCCCTGGCCGAACGCCTGGAAGCCGCCGCCGGGCAGGCGGACAAGCCGCCGCTGATGAACACCCAGCTGGCCCTGCTGCTGCGCCTGCTGCCCAGGCTGCGCGAGGCGGCCGCGGCGGTCACCGCGGGGACGTAGGAACACCGCATAGGCGCCCCTCTCGCCGAGGGCGATCGCGGCCATGGCGCGCTCCTGCGCGGGCCGAGCCCGGCCTGCTAGGCTGCGCGCCTTGCGCAAGGGAACCTGCATGTCCGGCCACAGCCAGTTCGATCTGCTCCGGCAGCGGCGGTTCCTGCCGTACTTCGCGGTGCAGTCGCTCAACGCGTTCAACGACAACGTCTACCGGCAATCGATCATCGCCCTGCTGTTCTGGCTGCAGGTCGGGGCGGACGAGCGCGCGCTGTACGCGATGCTGGCGCCGGCCGTGTTCATCGTGCCGTTCTTCCTGTTCAGCGCCACCGCCGGGCAGATCGCCGAGAAGCTGGAGAAGTCGCGGCTGATCCGCTTCACCACCGCGCTGGAAGTGTTGGTGATGCTGTTCGCCGCGCTCGGCTTCTACCTGCGCGACCTGCCGGTGCTGCTGGTCGCGCTGTTCCTGACCGGTGTGCACTCGACCCTGTTCGGGCCGGTGAAGTATTCGATCCTGCCCTCGGTGCTGCGGCCGGAGGAACTGACCGGCGGCAACGGCCTGGTCGAGATGGGCACCTCGATCGCGGTGCTGACCGGCATGATCCTGGGCGGCTCGCTGTTCATCCTCGGCGGCAGCCACGGCCCGCTGGTCGCCTCGCTGGCGGTGATCGCGCTGGCGCTGGCCGGCAATCTGTGCGCGCGCGCGATCCCCAGGATCGACGCCGGCGCGCCGGAGCTGAAGATCAACTGGAACCCGCTGGCCGAGTCGCGGGCGATCATGCGCCTGACCCGCAAGCAGCCGGCGGTGCGCAACAGCGTGCTGGGGGTGTCGTGGTTCTGGTTCGTCGGCACCGTGCTGACCTCGCAGCTGCCGGCCTACGCCGAGATCAACCTCGGCGGCGCCGGCGACAGCAGCGCGCTGTACATCTTCGCCCTGGCGCTGTTCTCGGTCGGCACCGGGGTCGGCTCGATCCTGTGCGAGAAGCTGTCGGCGCGCACGGTGGAGATCGGCCTGGTGCCGCTGGGCGCGTTCGGGGTCAGCGCATTCCTGCTCGACCTGTATCTCGCCCGCAGCGGCGCGGCGCCGGCGCACGGGCTGGACGTGACCGGCTTCGTGCGCGCGCCGGGCAGCGCGCGCATCATCGTCGACCTGGCCGGGATCGGCCTGGCGATGGGGCTGTTCCTGGTGCCGCTGTTCGCGCTGATCCAGTCGCGCACGCCGCGCGCCGAACTGTCGCGGGTGATCGCTGGGGTCAACATCCAGAACGCGCTGTTCATCGTGCTCGCCGCGGGCGTCGGCATCGCCGTGCAGCGCTGGCTGGGCTGGACCATCCCGCAGGTGCTGCTGGCGCTGGCCATCGCCAACGCGCTGGTGGCGGCGTGGATCTTCAGCATCGTGCCCGAGTTCCTGATGCGGCTGCTGAGCTGGCTGCTGGTACGCACGCTGTACCGGCTGCGCCTGCACGGCGTCGAGGCGCACGTGCCGGACGAGGGCGCGGCGCTAATCGTGTGCAACCACGTCAGCTACATGGACGCGCTGATCCTGGCGGCGACGATCCCGCGGCCGGTGCGCTTCGTCATGCACCACCGGATCTTCGACATCCCGGTGCTGCGCTGGATCTTCCGCACCGCCAGGGCGATCCCGATCGCCGCCGCGACGGAGGACGCGGCGCTGCTGCAGCGCGCGTTCGACGACATTGACGCGGCGCTGGCCGCGGGCGAGCTGGTCTGCGTGTTCCCGGAAGGCGCGCTGACCGGCGACGGCCGTATCGCGCCGTTCAAGCCGGGCGTGGAGAAGATCCTCGAACGCGCCCGCGCCGCCGGTCGGCCAGTGCCGGTGGTGCCGATGGCGCTGCAGGGCATGTGGGCGAGCATGTGGTCGCGGCGCGATTCGCGCCTGGGCCGCATGCGCGTGCCGCGCCGCCTGCGCGCGCGCGTGCAGGTGATCGCCGGCGAACCGATGGCCGCCGACAGCAGCGCCGCGCAGCTGCAGGCGCGCGTGCGGCAGCTGCGCGGCGAGCAAGCGTGAAGCCGTCCGGCGCCGCATGGGCGCGTCAGCGCACGGCCGCTTGGAAGTCGCAGATGCGCGCGATCACTACGTCATGTCCATCGATTGCGCCGACCGGCGGCATGCATAACATGACGTTATGGGAGGGGTCTGTGTATTCATTGGATGAAGGCGCGGCCGCTCAAGTAATTTGGTTGCCGTATTTCCTTCGATTGGCCCGGGTGGCTGTGCGCGACATGCCTGCACGTAGCGTCTTTTTCTGCGGTCCGGAAGGAAGGCTGCGACACTCGAGCGGGTCGCTCCGGGGGCTGTCAGGACGTGCAAGCATCGCCGTCCGCTGCGGGCTGGCCGGGGTGATGGCCGTGGCTGCTTGGATGCCCTGGGGAGCGCGAGCCCATGAGGTGTCAGGCCCGGCCTTGATGCCGTACCCGCTTTCGACCCGGCTGCAGGATGAGAGCATCCGCTTCGATGGCGGCTTCGCGCTGCAGTGGAGCACTGCGCCGGACGGGTTCTTGTCGGCTGCCACGGATCGCTTCCTCGCCGACGCCAAGCGCCTGACCGGTTTGAGTGGAAACGCGGTCAACGCTGTCCCTCTGCGCATCGAATGCTGTGACAGGCCGGCGGTCTTCGATGACCTGGGCCATGTGGCCGATGAGTCCTACCGGCTGCGGGTCGATGCGGACGGTGTCGTGCTGACCGCTTCCACCTCGATGGGCGTGCTGCGCGGGCTGGCGACGCTGCGCCAGCTGATCTCGCTGGACGCGCAGGGCG
>JASGEB010000236.1:0-2512 GCA_047606785.1 Pseudoxanthomonas sp. | reverse complement strand
GGACCGGGGACCGGGGAAGGCTATCCGCTTTTCCCCGGTCCCCGGTCCCCTGGTCCCTGCAGCGAGTCAGTACTTCCGCTTCTTGCGCCTGGCCGGGAATGCCCGCTGCGACGGCGGCTCGTCCTGGCCGGTCGCGTCCTGCCCCTGCCGCTCGACCAGCCGGAAGTCGATCTTGCGCTCCTCCATGCTGGCCTTCATCACCTGCACCGCGACACGGTCGCCGAGGCGGAACTCGATGCCGCGGCGCTGTCCGGTGAGCGTCTTGCGGATCGGATCGAAGTGGTAGTAGTCCTGCGGCAGCTGGGTCACGTGCACCAGGCCGTTGACCTTGGACTGGTCCAGCTCGACGAACAGGCCGAAGCTGGTCACCCCGCTGATCACCCCGTCGAACACGCCGCCGACGTGCTGCTCCATCCATGCGGCGCGGTAGCGCTCGTCGACCTCGCGCTCGGCCTCGTCGGCGCGGCGCGCGCGCTCGGAGCACTGCAGCGACAGCGCCGCCATCTGGTGCGGGGTGTACAGGAACTTCTCCGGGCGCGCGCCGGTCAGCGCGTACTTGATCGCCCTATGCACCAGCAGGTCCGGGTAGCGGCGGATCGGCGAGGTGAAGTGGGCGTAGGCGTCCAGCGCCAGGCCGAAGTGGCCGTGGTTGTCCGGCGAGTACACCGCCAGGCTCTGGCTGCGCAGCACCACCGATTCCAGCAGGGCCACGTCCGGGCGCTCGCGGATCTTCTCCAGCAGGCGGGTGAAGTCCTTCGGCTGCACCTTGCTCCATGGCGGCATGGACAGCTTGAACTCCTTGAGGAACTCCAGCAGGTCGGCGTACTTGGATTCGGGCGGGCGCTCGTGGATGCGGAACGGTGCGGGGATGCCGGCCTTCTCCAGGAAGCGCGCCGCCTCCACGTTGGCGGCCACCATGCATTCCTCGATCAGCTTGTGCGCATCGTTGCGCACCAGCATCCCGGCCTGTTCGACCTGGCCGGTATTGTCCAGCACGAAGCGCACCTCGGAGGTCTCGAACTCGATCGCTCCGCGCTTCTGCCGCGCCTTGGCCAGCACCTGGTAGAGCTGGTGCAGGCGGTGGAGGTGGGGAAGCAGTTGCGTGGGAATTGCGGAAAGGCCGGGACCCGGGACCCGGGACCCGGGACCAGGAACAGCGGCGCCATCTTTGCCCGTAACTTTCGCCCGAGCGGTTTGGCCGGCTTCAACTTCATCCGATTCTCCATCCCCGCCTTTGCCCGGATCCCGGGTCCCGGGTCCCGGGTCCCGCCACTGCATCGCCTCCCACACCTGCTCGTAGGTCAGCCGCGCATGCGAGTTCATCACCGCTTCGTAGAACTTCGCCTCGCCGACTTCGCCGTCGCGGCCGACCTGCATGTCGCACACGAAGCAGCAGCGGTCCACCTGCGGATTGAGCGAACAGATGCCGTTGGACAGCGTCTCCGGCAGCATCGGCACCACGAAGCCGGGGAAGTACACCGAGGTCGCGCGCTTGGCCGCTTCCTCATCCAGCGGCGTGCCCGGGCGCACGTAGTGCGACACGTCGGCGATCGCCACCACCAGGCGGAAGCCGTCGCGGTTGGCTTCACAGTACACCGCGTCGTCGAAGTCCTTGGCGTCGGCGCCGTCGATGGTCAGCAGCGGCATCGCGCGCAAGTCCACCCGGCCGGTCACGGTCTGCGCCGGCACGCTCAGCGGCACCGCCGCCGCCTCGTCCAGCACTTCCTGAGGGAATTCATAGGGCAGGTCGTGGCCGTGGATGGCCGTCTCCACCACCAGCGAGGGCGTCAGCTTGTCGCCCAGCACGGCGATGACCTTGCCGATGGGCGGGCGCTGCGGGTCGGGCGCCTGCACCAGCTCGCACACCACCAACTGGCCGTTGCGCGCCTCGGCCCTGCCGTCCGGCGGCACCTGGATGTTGCGCTGGATGCGCTTGTCGTCGGGCACCAGGTAGCTGATGCCGGCCTCCAGCGCGAAGCGGCCGATCACCCGGGTGGCGCGGCGTTCGAGCACCTCGACGATGGCGCCTTCGCGGCGGCCGCGCCGGTCCACCCCGGTGACGCTGGCCAGCACGCGGTCGCCGTGCATGACCTTGCGCATCTCCAGCGGCGGCAGGAACAGGTCGTCGCCGCCGGCGTCCGGGCGCAGGAAGCCGTAGCCGTCCGGATTGGCGATCACCACGCCCGGCACCAAGTCCATCTGCGCGGCCGGCGCGTAGCCGCCGCGGCGGTTGAGCAGCAGCTGGCCGTCGCGGACCATGGCGTTGAGGCGCTTGTGCAGCGCCTCGAAGCGCTCCGGCGCGGTCAGTCCCAGCGGGCCGGCCAGCTCCTGCGCGGTCTGCGGCCCCTCGCTCTGCGCCAGCAGGGCCAGGATGGCCTCGCGGCTGGCGATGGGATTGGCGTAGCGCTCGGCCTCGCGCGCGGCCTGCGGGTCCTGGAAGCCTGCCGGGGCCGAGGCAGGCGCCGCGGGCTGCGCGCCGCCGGCCGGAAGCTGCGCGGCGGCGGGCCTGCGC
>JASGEB010000235.1:0-9241 GCA_047606785.1 Pseudoxanthomonas sp. | reverse complement strand
GCGGCGATCGCGGTGGCCGGCCGTGGCCGCTGGCGATCGCACCCGCGCCGCGGCAGCGCCGCCGACCCGGCCGGCGACGGCGACGGGCGGCTGCGCCTGGCCCTGTGGGCCACCGGCGAACAGCTGTGGGACTACGATCTGGTCCAGCGCCGCTTCCATCGCCTGCGCGCCGACCCGGGCGCCGCCGGCGAGCCGATCCAACTGGTCACCCGCAGCGGCGATCCGCCCTCGATCCACTCGCGGGATCTGCCGGAGGTGATGCAGCGGCTGCAAGCGCACCTGCGCGGCGAAACCACGGTGTTCGCCTCCGAGCACCGGGTCGACCTGACCGGCGACGGCGACTGGGCCTGGGTGCGCGTGCGCGGGCGGGTGACCGAGCGCGACGGCGAAGGCCGCGCCCTGCGCCTGGCCGGCACCGCCCGCGACGTCACCGCCGGACGCAACGCCGAATACGAATACCGCGTGGCCAGCGAGGTCATGCGCAGCATGAGCGAGGCGGTGGCGGTGGTCGACGGCGAGGGCCGCTTCATCACCGTCAACCCGTCCTTCAGCCGCATGACCGGCTACGACGCCGCCGAGGTGACGGGCCAGCCGCTGTCCCTGCTCGACGGCCGCCAGGGGGGCGACGGCAGCCAGCGCCTGCTGGCCAGCGTGCAGCGCGACGGCCACTGGTCCGGCGACAGCTGGAAGGTGCGCAAGGACGGCGAGGAGATCCTCTGCCACGTCGAGAGCAACCGGGTGGCCGACGCCAGCGACCAGCGCCCGCTGTACGTGCTGGTGCTCAACGACATCACCGAGCAGAAGCGCGCCGAGCAGGAGCTGCGCTACCTGGCCAACTACGACACCCTGACCTCGCTGCCCAACCGCACCCTGCTGTCCGAGCGGCTCTCGCGCGCGGTGGTGCGCGCGCGCCGCGAGAAGGGCCGGGTGGCGGTGCTGTTCATCGACCTGGACCGCTTCAAGGACGTCAACGACTCGCTCGGCCACGCCACCGGCGACCGCATCCTGCGCGCGGCCGCCGCGCGCGTGCAGCAGACCGTCGGCCCGCAGCACACCGTGGCGCGCCTGTCCGGCGACGAGTTCACCGTGGTGCTGGAAGGCATCACCGCGCCGGCCGAGGCCGAGCGCGTGGCCGAGCGCATCATCGCCGCCTTCGCCGAGCCGCTGCCGTTCGGCGACCGCCTGGAACTGGCGGTGTCGCCGTCGATCGGCATCAGCCTGTACCCCGACCACGCGCAGGTGCCCACCGAGCTGCTCAAGCACGCCGACACCGCCATGTACCAGGCCAAGAACGCCGGCCGCCGCACCTGGGCGCTGTACTCGGAGGCGATGGACGAGAAGACCCGCCACCGCGCCATCCTCGCCAGCGCCCTGCGCCGCGCGCTGGAGCGCGACGAGCTCAAGCTGGTCTACCAGCCGCGGCTGTCGCTGCAGCAGCAGCGGGTGGTCGGCGCCGAGGCGCTGCTGCGCTGGGAAAGCCGCGAGCTGGGAGTGATCCCGCCCGGCCAGTTCATTCCGCTGGCCGAGGAGAGCGGGCTGATCGTGGAGATCGGCAGCTGGGCCCTGCACCGGGCCTGCCTGGCCCTGCGCAGCTGGCGCCAGGCCGGGCTGGCGCAGATGAGCGTGGCGGTCAACGTCTCGGCCCTGCAGCTGCAGCGCGGCGACCTGGTCGAGGTGGTGGCGCGGGTGCTGGCCGACACCGGCGTGGACGCGGCCGGGCTGGAACTGGAACTGACCGAGAGCGTGCTGATGGCCAACCCCGAGCGCAGCACCGAGGTCCTGCGCGCCTGCCGCGCACTGGGCGTGTCGGTGGCGCTGGACGACTTCGGCACCGGCTATTCCTCGCTGGCCTACGTCAAGCGCCTGCCGCTGACCTCGCTGAAGATCGACCAGGAGTTCGTGCGCGACATCGCCGTGGACAGCGACGACGAGGCGATCACCAGCGCGATCATCGCCATGGGCCATTCGCTGCAACTGAAGGTGGTGGCCGAGGGCGTGGAGACCGCCCAGCAATTGGCCTTCCTGCACGAGCACGGCTGCGACGAGATCCAGGGCCACTACGTCTCGCGCGCGCTGGCCAGCGAGCAGTGCCTGGACTTCATCCGCCAGTACTACCCGCAGACCGCCGCCAAGCCCGGCTGAACGGGGCGGGCCGCCCCGCACGCGCTTGACCGGCTCCCGGCGCCGCCCCTATGGTGCCCGCCATGGACCCGGCCGGCACCCTCGAACAGTTGCGCACGCTCGCTTCGCGGGTACAGGAACTGGGCGAACGCTGCCAGCGCCTGGCCGAGGAGAACCGCAGCCTGCGCGCCCAGCAGGAAAGCCTGACCGGCGAACGCGCCCAGTTGCTGGCCAAGAACGAACTGGCGCGCTCGCGGGTGGAGGCGATGATCGCCCGCCTGCGTTCGCTGGAGCAGCACACGTGAGCGGCGAGGTCGTCAACGTCCACATCCTCGACCGCGAGTACGCCATCGGCGTGGAACCGTCCGAGCGCAGCAGCCTGACCGCCGCCGCGCGCATGCTCGACACGCGCATGCGCGAGGTGCGCGGCGCCCACCGCATGGCCTCGGTGGACCGCATCGCGGTGCTGGCCGCGCTCAACCTGGCCCACGAACTGCAGCAGCTGCGCGACGAGCGCAGCGCCACCGACGCCGAGTTCACGCGCACCCTGGCCGACCTCAACCGCCGCCTGGAGCACTGGCTGGAACCGCGGTAGCGCAAACCGGGGTCAGAGTGCACTTTTCCTGCAAGGGAGAAGGAACCGCACGGCACGACCTCATCGCCCAAGCCCGCTCCGTGCCGACGAACGGTCTAGGCAAATCCATCGCGCTGGCTATACTGGCCCCACATCCTCTGCCGTGCACGACAGCGTGCAAAACATTCGCCTTGTCCCTTAATGACGACCACGGGGCGGCGACGGAAGCCCGGAGCGCAAGTCCGCCATCGCAGCGGAAAGCCCGAAGGCCCCCAAGCCGTCCCACTTGAACCCCGGGTTCAAGGTCGTTTCGCCCGCATCGTCATGGCGGAGGATGTATTTCTTCTACAATCGCGCCCGGTCCGCACCGGACCGCTGACCGTTCTCCCGGCATCGGCGCGATGACCCCCCAACCCGACGATCCCGCCGCGCTGCGCCGCGAGTTGCGCGCGCGCCGGCGCGCACTGCCGGCGACGGCCCGCATTGCCGCCGCCGAGGCGCTGGCCACGCGCGTGCTCGCCCTGCCGTTCCTGCCCGCCGCAGGCTACGTCGCCGGCTACTGGGCGATGGACGGCGAACTGGCCCTGCACGCGGTGCAGCTGCGCCTGCCGCCCGGCCTGCGCTGGTGCCTGCCGGTGCTGCGCGTGGACGACAGCCTCGGCTTCGCGCCCTGGCGCGCTGGCCAGGCGCTGGTCAGCAACCGCTTCGGCATTCCCGAACCCGATGTGGCGCCGGCCTCCACCCTCGATCCGCAGGCACTGGCGCTGGCGCTGATGCCGCTGGTCGGCTTCGACGGCTGCGGCCATCGCCTGGGCATGGGCGGCGGCTGGTACGACCGCAGCTTCGCCTTCCGTACCAGCGCACCCGCCCCGCCCTGGCTGGTCGGGGTGGGCTTCGACGAGCAGCGCGTCGACGCGCTGCCGCGGCAGCCCTGGGACGTCGTCCCCGACGCCATCTGCACCCCGACCACCACCCTGTTGCGCGAGGACGCGCCATGATCCAGCGCCGCAAGCACTACTGGCTGATGAAGTCCGAACCGGACGCCTTCTCCATCGACGACCTGAAGAAGGTCGGCAGCGAGCCGTGGAACGGTGTGCGCAACTACCAGGCGCGCAACTACATGCGCAGCATGCGGCCCGGCGACGGCGTGCTGTTCTACCACTCCAACACCGCCGTGCCCGGCATCGTCGGCGTGGCCGAGGTGGCCAGCGAGGCCTACCCGGACCCGACCCAGTTCGACCCGAAGTCGGACTACTTCGATCCCAGGAGCACCCGCGAGCAACCGCGCTGGGACCTGGTCGACGTGAAGTTCGTGAAGAAGCTGCAACGAATGATCGCGCTGGACCAGATCAAGCGCCATGCCGACGAACTGGGCGAGGGCTTCGCCCTGATCCAGCGCGGCAGCCGCCTGTCGGTACTGCCGGTGACCGCCGCCCAATGGAAGCTACTGCTGGCACTGGAATCACCCGCTTCGTAGGAGCGCACCGCAGGGGCGCGATGTGGCTTTCGCGCGAAAGCTTCATCGCGCCCCTGCGGTGCGCTCCTGCCCCCATCATCGAAAAGGCATCCCATGTCCGAAACCAAGCGCTTGGCCGCCGAGAAGGCCCTCGAATACGTCGACCACGGCATGATCGTCGGCGTCGGCACCGGCTCCACCGTGGCCTTCTTCATCGACGGCCTGGCCCGCATCAAGGAGCGCATCGCCGGCGCGGTGTCCAGCTCCGAGCAGAGCAGCGCACGGCTGAAGGCGCACGGCATCGAGGTGCTCGACCTCAACGCCACCGGCCCGCTGGCGCTGTACGTGGACGGCGCCGACGAGTGCGACTCGCACAAGTGCCTGATCAAGGGCGGCGGCGCGGCGCTGACCCGCGAGAAGATCATCGCCCAGGCCAGCGAAAAGTTCGTCTGCATCGTCGACCCGTCCAAGCAGGTGCCGGTGCTCGGCAAGTTCCCGCTGCCGATCGAGGTGATCCCGATGGCGCGCAGCCTGGTCGCGCGCGAGATCGTGGCCCTGACCGGCGGCCAGCCGGTGTGGCGCGACGGGGTGGTCACCGACAACGGCAACGTGGTGCTGGACGTGCACCACCTGGCCATCGCCGACCCGGTGGCGATGGAAACCGCACTCAACCAGATCTCCGGCGTGGTCAGCGTCGGCCTGTTCGCCCGCCGCCGCGCCGACGTGGTGATCGTCGGCGGACAGCCGCCGCAGGTGCTGTAGCCGGCACCACGCTTCATATTGCGGATACAGAAATCTGTATCATCTGCCCGCATGAAGACCACGCTGGACATCAACGACGCTCTGCTGGCCGACGCCAAGTCGCTGGCCGCGCGCCAGCGCACCACCCTGACCCGCCTGATCGAGGACGGGCTGCGCCTGCGCCTGCGCGCGCCGTCGCAGGCGCAGCCCAGGCCGGTCAGGATTCCCGTGTTCAAGGGCAAGGGCGGTCTTGCCTCCGGCCTGGACGGCCTGGACAACAAGGCGCTGCGGGACGCGGCCGACGATGACGCCTGACATCAACGTCCTGCTCGCCGCCTCGCGCCGCGACCACCCGCACCACGCCGTCGCGCTGACCTGGCTCGAACAGGCCCTGGCCGATGCCGGACAGGGCACCGCCACCCTGAGCCTGCAACCGATGGTCGTGGCCAGCTTCCTGCGCCTGGCCACCCATCCCAGGATCTTCGTCCAGCCCACGCCGATGGCCGATGCACTGCACTTCATCGAGGCGCTGCGCGATGCGCCCGGCGTGCGCACCGCCACCCTGGGCGAAGAGTGGCCGCAATTCCAGATGCTGTGCGCGCAGCGCAACCTGGCCGCCAATGCCGTCCCCGACGCCTGGCTGGCGGCGGCGGTTCTGCATCAGGGCGAACACCTGGTCAGCTTCGACGGCGACTTCCGAACCCTGCTGCCCAGGCGTCAGTTCACCCGTCTGCGCCCTGCCTGAGGCCAGCGGCTTCTCTCGCCGCTTGAGACACCCCGGGGCGATACTGCCGGCCCAGCGGACATCTGCCGGCCGCCATGACCCTGCGCTGCCTGTACGTCGACTTCAACTCGTTCTTCGCCTCGGTCGAGCAGCAGGACCGGACGGAGTTGCGCGGGCGGCCGGTCGGCGTGGTGCCGGTGCTGGCGGCGACCACCTGCTGCATCGCCGCCAGCGCGGAGGCCAAGCGGCATGGGGTGAACACCGGCACGCCGGTGTGGGAGGCGCTGCACAAGTGCCCCGGCATCGAGCTGGTGCAGGCGCGGCCGGCGCGCTACGTCGAGGTCCACCACCGGCTGATGGACGCCATCGCCGACTGCGTTCCGCACGGCCGCCCCGATTCCATCGACGAGGTGCCGTGCTGGCTGCTCGGCCGCGAGCGCGAACGCGCCAACGCGGTGGCCATTGCCGAACGCATCAAAACACGCATCGCCGCCGAGTTCGCCGCGATCCGCTGCTCGATCGGCATCGCCCCCAACCGTTTCCTGGCCAAGACTGCCTCGGACATGCGCAAGCCCGACGGCCTGACCGTGCTGGAACTGGCCGACCTGCCGCACGCCCTGCACGCGCTGGAGCTGCGCGAACTGTGCGGGATCGGCGCGTCGATGGAGCGGCGCCTGCGCGCGGCCGGCATCGACACGGTAGCGCAGCTGTGCGCCGCCCCGCGCGCGCAGCTGCGCAGCGCCTGGGGCGGCGTGGAGGGCGAGCGCTTCTGGCTGCAGCTGCGCGGGCAGGAACTGCCTGCGCGCGCCAGCCGGCGCGGCTCGATCGGCCATTCGCACGTGCTGGGGCCGGAGCTGCGCAACTTCGCCGGCGCGCGCTCGGTGCTGTTCAAGCTGCTGGCCAAGGCCGCCATGCGCCTGCGCAAGGAAGGCCTGCTGGCCACCGGCATGGCCATCCGCCTGCGCCTGGTCGGCATGGAGCGACGCTTCGAGCGTGACCTGGCCTTCGCCGCGCGCGACGACACGCCCACCTTCCTGCACCTGCTCGGCGAACAGCTGGCAACGTTGGAACGGGCCGCCGCACAGGGCCGCTGGGACCCGCGCCGGCATCCGCCGCTGTCGGTGGCGGTGACCCTGGTCGGCCTGGAAAGCGCCGCCGACGGCAGCGGCGAGCTGCTCGCCGGACGCGGCCGCGGGCGCGACACCAGCGCGGTGGTGGACCGCATCAATCGCCGCTTCGGCCACAACGCGATCTACTTCGGCGCGATGAAGCACGCCCTCGACCACGACGCCGCGCCCATGCGCATCCCGTTCTCGCACGTGCCGGAACCGGCCAGCGAGCAGGACGTCGGCAGCGCCCGCAAGGCCGAGGACCTGCTGCTGTTGCGCGAGCGCCAGGCCAAGGTGCTGGCCGAGGCCGCCCATCGCCAGGCGCGGCAACGGTCCGCGCCCGCGGCAAGCGGCCAGGCCGCCGCCCTCAAGGCCCGCGGCGGCCCGCGCACGCACGACCCGGCGACCGTCGACATCGGCCGGACCCTGCCACTGTTCTGATGGCCCGCGCGGCGAGCGGGATCAGCCGCGCTTGCGCCGCCCGGGACGCGCGCCGGTGCGCCGGCGGTTGAGCAACTGCACCAGGTCGCGCACCAGCGCCCACTCGTCCTTTTCCAGCAGCGTCAGGCCTTCGGCCAGGACGCGGTCGTCGCTGGCCTCGGCGCGCCATACCGCCCTGGACTCGCCGATCCGCGGCTTGCCGAACGCCAGTTCGCCCGGGTCCATGTCCAGCGTCGAGGCCAGCCCCTCGATCTGCTCCAGCTTGGGCATGTGCTTGCCGTTACGCCAGTTGGACACCGTCTGGGTGGTCACCGCCACGCCATGGCGACCCAGCAGCTTGAGCAGTTCGCCGTCGCTGAGCCTGGCCTTGCCGGAAGCCTGCAGAGCCGCATTGAAGCGCTTGGCAAACCCCAGTCGTCGCTGTGCGGTGTCCATGCAACGACAGTACCGAGCGACGCATCGCGGTCTTGCGCTATCAACTTTCAATCATAGTAAAGTTGATTTTGCATGGATACACCGCAGTGGCATGCACAGCCCGCCGCCGCGACGAGCAGGAGGCAGAAATGATCAGGCGGACCGACATGCTCACGCAGCAATTGCAGGCCGTGGAAGACGCCTGCCGGTGGCAGCGCTACCGGCAGGATTGCGCGCGCATCCTGGAGCGCCATCGCGATCCGGCCGCCGTGCTGGCCGAGCTGTTCCTTTTCCACGCCTGGCTGGCCGTCTACGCCTGGCGGCGTTGCCACCGCGACGGGCAGGCCGTCGGCACGGCCGATTCAGCGGCCATGCTGGAGCCGTACCGGCGCACGTTGCGGCACGTCGAGGACGTGGACGTCGAAGCGGCCCTCGGTGCGCGCATCGAGCTGCTGCTGGAAACCCGCTTCGGCCTGTACGACCGCCTGGCCGCCCTGGCCCGCAAGCCCGACGATCCGCTGGGCCTGGAAGCGGCGGCGCTGGTGCTGGCCTGCCGGTTGTGCGACTCGCCCTCGGCGCGGACCGTGGCCACCCTGGCCCGCAAGGCGCGCAAGCAGTACGCGGCGACCGCGCGCGCCTGCGCCGCCGCCGAGCGAACCGGCCGCGTCCGCACTTGACCGGCCCGGCGGCTTGCCCGATGGTGCGTGCCTGATCATTTGATGAGGTCGTCCATGCGCGCCAGACTCGCGCTCCTGCTGCCGCTCCTGCTGCTGGCCGCCTGCGCCAACGGCAAATGGGTGGAACTGGAAGGCCACCGCTACCAGGTGGAGATCGCCAATCAGGAAGCCTCGCGCCAGCGCGGGCTGATGTTCCGCGACAGCATGGAGCCGGACCACGGCATGCTGTTCATCCACGACTACGAGGCCCCGCAGGCCTACTGGATGAAGAACTGCCGCATCCCGCTGGACATCCTCTACTTCAACCACGATCTCAAGCTGGTGACCGCGCAGACCGACGTGCCGCCGTGCTCGGCCGGCAACCAGTGCCCGCCCTACCCGAGCAAGGCCCCGGCCCTGTACGTGCTGGAACTCAACGCCGGCCAGGCCGCCAAGGTCGGCGCCAAGGACGGCTCGGTGCTGAAGGTCGGACCGGGCATCGAGCTGAAGGCCGCGTCGAACTAGGAATCCGCGCCCCTTTGCGGGAGCGCACCGCAGGGGCGCGATGGGCTTTGTCGGGAAAGCCTCATCGCGCCCCTGCGGTGCGCTCCTACGGGCCATGCACCGGATCTCAACCCGCGCGGGGCTTGATCGCGGCGGCAAATGCCGGCATCTTGCCCGCATGGGGGATCGACTGCCATTGCCGGAATGGGATTCGCTGGCGGCGCGGCCCGACGAATCCCTGCCGCTGCTGGCCACCGCGCTGCTGATTGCGCGCGACGAGTATCCCGACCTCGACCCGGACTTCTACGCCCGCCGCGTGCAGGCGCACGCCGAGCACCTGCGCGCCGAGATCGAGGCGATCCAGTCCTGGCCGCTGAAGATGGCGGCGATCAACCGCCACCTGTTCGAGGAGGTCGGCTACGCCGGCGACCACGACCAGTACTACGACCCGCGCAACAGCTACCTCAACGAGGTCTTCGAGCGCCGCCTGGGCAACCCGAT
>JASGEB010000234.1:0-18072 GCA_047606785.1 Pseudoxanthomonas sp. | reverse complement strand
GGCGCGGGTGTGGGCGCGGATGCCGGCGCGCGGGCCGTTGCGGCGGCGGGCGCGGTGGCCGTGACGGCCGGCGGCACCACGGTGTTCGCCGCTGGCACGGGCGCGGCAAGGGACGCATCTTCGTCGCCACTGTGCAGCAGGCCCGAGCAGACGATGCCGAGCAGCAGCGCGGCGATCCAGGCGAAACCGATGGTGCGGCGCGCGCGCAGCCGCGCGTCGGACTCGATGCGTTCCAGGGTGGGGCCGTCGAGCATCTGCCGGACCTGCTGCCACAGGTGCGGGCCGTCGAGCAGCTCGACGTTGGCGTACTGCGCCTTTTCGCGGCCGTTGCCGTCGACCACTCCCTCGGTGGCCAGGATCGCGCCCTGGGCTCCGCGCAGGCGACTTTCGGAGGCCAGTTCCTCGATCGCCACCGAGCCCAGCCGGTAGGCCGAACCGTGCTTGCAGCCCAGCAGGAAGCGCTGGCCCTGGTCGTCGCCGAGCAGCACGCTCGGTTCCTGGCCGCTGCGTACCTCGTCCGCGTTCTGGCCCAGCGGACGCAGGCCGCGCGCCGCGAGCGCGCTGATCACCAGCCGCGAGAAGTCGCGCCAGCGCATGCCGGCCAGCGCCTGCAGGCCGGCGGAGGTCTCGTCATTGCGGCGTTGGAAGACCCACAGGTAGACGCTGGCGGAGGCGCCGAGCAGGAGGGTGACCGAGGCCCCGGACAACCAAGATGGCATGGCAGGTTACGCGCGAAGAGAAGCCGGAGATTCTAATGGCGGCGGCTGTGCGGCGTCCGTCCGGACGCGGACGCAAGAAGGGCCCGCCAGTCCGAAAGCCGTAAGGGGAGGGGAGCATACGTACTTTGGGGACTGGCAGGCCCTGGAATCGTTTTACTGCATTGCATGCTGCCATGCAACAAGCAGATGCCTGGCGCAGGCCTTCAATCGCCCTTGGCTGCCGCGTTGCGCCGGCGCGGCGCGCGTCCGGCCGGCGTGTCCGCGCCGTCCGCGGCGGGCCTGCGGGCGGTAGAAGCCGGCTTGCGCCTGCCGCCGCCGTGCAGTTGCGCTTGCAGGGTGGCGATGGTCTGCGCCATCGCGTCCAGGTCGGCCTGGGTGGGAACCTTCAGGCGCTGCAGGGCGCGCTGGACCTGGTCCTCGAACACGTTTTCCAGCCGGTCCCAGGTCTGCGCCGCGCGCGTGCGCGCGTCCTCCAGGTGGGACTGCACGGCTTCGCGCACCGAGTCGGCACGCTCGGCCGCGAGCTTGCGGGTGGACTGGCGCAGTTCGATGCCTTCGCGCACCAGCGATTCGAACAGCTGGCTGCCCTCGGCCTGGGCACGGCCGAGGGCGCCCAGGCCGGCCAGCCAGATCTTCTGGGCGGACTGGGCGGGGGTTTCCGCGTGCGCGTCGGTGCCGGCGCGGCGGCGCGGGCGCGGGGTCGAAGTGGATTTGCCGGTGGTCATGGGTCTGCTCCTGGTGAAGTGGGCGCTGCCGACGGCAGTGTCGCGCCGGCGCGCCTGCACGGCGTGAACGTCCGCCGCCGCCGGTGCGCCACGTCGCCGGCCCGTGACGCCGTTCAGCCGAACTTCTCAGCCAGCACGCGGCGGATCTCCTGTTCGATGGTGCCCTTCAGCGCCGACGCCAGCAGGCCGAGTTCGGCGCTGACCCGGACCTGGCCGGGCAGGTTGTCGATGCCGGCCTGGATGCCGCTGCCGCTGAGCGACAGCCGTTCGCCCTGCCAGGCATGGCGAAGGCCGTAGCGATCGGCCAGCGTGCGGGCGATGGCGTCGATGGCCTGGCGTGCCTGCGCGGGCGATCTGGCGTGGGCGTGGACGATGTCGATGCGGGCCATGGCGATGCGCCGGATGCGGGCAGCGCAGTGTGCCGGCGCCGCGGCCGCGTTGCCAGTTTGCCGGCATGCTAGGCTCGCGCCGCGTGCAACCACCCCATCTTCATATCCCGCTCGGTCGTCCAGTCGATCATCCGCTGGACGCCGGCGTCCACCGTGTCGTGCGCGGCGCCGACGGCCAGGTCGGCATCGACCGCGGCCAGCCGGGGCGGCTGTTGGCGCAGTTCTGCCTGGACCAGCGCGGCCTGTGGCTGCAGGTGCCGGCCGGCCTGCGCGGGCTGCACGTCAACGGGCGGCCGGTGCGGCGCATGGCGATGCTGCGCGCCGGCGACAGCGTGCATGCCGACGGCGTGGAGATGCGGGTGCTGGCCATGCCTCGGCCCGTGCCGGCACGCCTGCGCGAACAAGCCAGCGCCGATCCGCGGCTGCTGCTGCGGGGCATCGGCGGTGCCGGCCATGGCCGTGCGCTGGCGCTGCGGGACGGCGTGCTGGTCGGCGCCGATGCCGACGCCGACATCGTGCTGGAAGGCGTCCAGGCCGCTGCCCATCACGCGCGTCTGGCGTGGACGGCGCAGGGCGTGTGGCTGCGGCACGCCGATCCGCAGGCGACTTCGCGGGTCAACGGCGTGCCGGTGCACGAGGCGCTGCTGGTGCGCGGCGACATGGTCGAGTTCGAGCCGCAGTCGCGCTGGTGCGTGGAGACGCCCTGCAGCGCGCAGGAAGGCGCCGAACCGGTGCCGGCCGCCGCCGCGCCGGCGGCGGCGCCCGGCCGCAGGTCGTGGGAACGCTGGCCCTGGCTGCTGGTCTCGGCCCTGCTGCTGTCGGCGCTGCTGTCGGCGCTGCTGCTGTTCGGCGCCGGCTGAGCGCGGCGCGGTTGCGGCCGCAACCACCGGTCGGAGCGGCCGCGGCGCTGCGGCATACTATGCGGCCCCCGTTCCCGTGCCGTCATGACCCGTCTGCTCAACTTCAGCGCCGGCCCCGCCGCGCTCCCCGAGGAAGTCCTGCGCCAGGCGCAGGCCGAGATGCTGGAATGGCGCGGCGTCGGCGCCTCGGTGGTGGAGATCAGCCACCGCAGCGCGGAGTTCGTCGAGCTGGCCGCCGGCGTCGAGGCCGATCTGCGCACGCTGCTGGCGATCCCGGACGACTACGCGGTGCTGTTCCTGGCCGGCGGCGCGACCACCCAGATGGCGCTGCTGCCGCTGAACTTCGCCGTGCCTGGCCAGGCCGCCGATTACCTGCTGTCCGGCCACTGGAGCAAGATCGCGGTCAAGCAGGCCGTGCCGTACGCGGACGTGCGCATCGCCGCCAGTTCCGAGGACGGCGGCTTCCGCGACCTGCCGCCGCGGGCGGCGTGGAAGCTCTCGCCCGATGCCGCCTACGTGCACATCACTGCCAACGAGACCATCCACGGGGTGGAATTCCGCGATACCCCGGAAGTGGGGCAGGCGCCGCTGTTCGCCGACTTCTCTTCCTCGATCGCCTCCGAGCCGATCGAGGTGGGCAAGTACGGCCTGATCTACGCCGGCGCGCAGAAGAACCTGGGGCCGGTCGGGATCACCGTGGTGATCGTGCGCCGCGAACTGCTCGCCCGCGCCGGCCAGCCGCGCGCGGACATCTTCAGCTACGCCTCGCACGCCGCGCGCGACTCGATGCTCAACACCCCGCCGACCTGGAACTGGTACCTGCTGGGCCTGACCGTGCGCTGGATGCTGGCGCAGGGCGGGGTGGCCGAATTTGCCCGCCGCAGCGCGCAGAAATCGGCGCTGGTGTACGCCGCGATCGACGGCTCGGGCGGCTTCTACCGCAACGAGGTGGCGCCGGCGGTGCGCTCGCGCATGAACGTGCCGTTCTTCCTCCACGACGACGCGCTGACCGCGGCGTTCGTCAGCGAATCCAAGGCCGCCGGCCTGCTGGGGCTGAAGGGCCACAAGGCGGTCGGCGGCCTGCGGGCCTCGCTGTACAACGCGCTGCCGGTGGCGGCGGCGCAGGCGCTGGTGGACTTCATGGCCGATTTCCAGCGGCGGCACGGCTGAGGCGTCGGCCGGACGCCAGACGACAGAACCAGGGGGCTATCCATGACCAAACCGAAACAGCCGGCCACGCGCAAGCGCGGCAAGCCTGACAAGCCCGGCAAGCCGGCCGCCGACGAGGCCAAGCTGGACCTGGCCGAGGTGCGTGCCCGCATCGACCGCATCGATCGCGAGATCCAGGCCTTGATCGCCGAGCGCGCCGGTTATTCGCTGCAGGTGGGCAAGGCCAAGGGCAAGCTGGCCGCCGCGGTAGACTACTACCGGCCCGAACGCGAGGCGCAGGTGCTGCGCATGGTGGTGGACCGCAACCAGGGGCCGCTCAGCGACGAACTGCTGGTGCACATCTTCCGCGAGATCATGTCCTCCAGCCTGGCCCTGCAGGAGCCGCTGAAGATCGGCTACCTGGGCCCGGAGGGCACCTTCAGCCAGCAGGCCGTGCTCAAGCACTTCGGCCGCTCGGCGCACGGGCTGCCACTGGCCAGCATCGAGGAGGTGTTCCAGGAAGTGGAGGCGGGCAACGCCGACTTCGGCGTGGTGCCGGTGGAGAACTCCGGCCAGGGCACCATCCAGGTCACCCTGGACATGTTCCTGACCTCCGGCCTGAAGATCTGCGGCGAAGTCGAGCTGCGCGTGCAGCAGTTCCTGATGTCGCGCAGCGGCCGCATCGAGGACATCGAGCGCATCTACGCCCACCCGCAGTCCTTCGCCCAGACCGCCGGCTGGCTGCGCGCCAACCTGCCGCAGGTGGAGAAGGTGCCGGTGTCGTCCAACGCCGAGGGCGCGCGCCGCGCGCGCAGCGCCGACGACGCGGCGGCCATCGGCGGCGAGAGCGCGGCGCACGTGTACGGGCTGAAGAAGGTGGTGATGTCCTCCATCCAGGACGACAAGGACAACACCACCCGCTTCCTGGTGATCGGACGCAGGATCTTCCCGGCCTCCGGCCACGACCGTACCTCGATCCTGGTGTTCATCCACGACAAGCCCGGCGCGCTGTTCGACGTGCTCAGCCCGTTCGCGCGCCACGGCATCAGCATGAACCGGATCGAGTCGCGGCCCTCGCACCAGGCGCGCTGGGAATATGCGTTCTTCATCGACCTGGCCGGGCACGTGGAGGACGAGGCGATGAAGCAGGCGCTGGCCGAGCTGGAGGCGCATGCGGCGCAGGTCAAGGTGCTGGGGTCGTACCCGGTGGCGGTGCCTTGAAGCGTTCGGCGGCCGCGGCCGGGGCTCCCGGTGATTCCCGTAGGAGCGCACCGCAGGGGCGCGATTGCCTTGTATTTGTCGGGAAAGCCCATCGCGCCCCTGCGGTGCGCTCCTACGGGGCGAGGGACGCTTTTCATTCGGTTGAGCAGGTGAGGCGATGAGCGGCGGCAGTCAATCCTGGGTCGCAGGCAAGGGCACGGCGCTGAAAGGCGCCCTGGCCATTCCCGGCGACAAGTCGGTGTCGCACCGGGCGGTGATGTTCGCCGCGCTGGCCGACGGGACTTCGCAGATCGACGGCTTCCTCGAAGGCGAGGACACCCGCGCCACCGCGGCGATCTTCCAGCAGCTGGGCGTGCGCATCGAGACGCCGTCGCCGTCGCGGCGGATCGTGCACGGCGTCGGCGTGGACGGGTTGCGGGCGCCGGCCGCGCCGCTGGACTGCGGCAACGCCGGCACCGGCATGCGCCTGCTGGCCGGGCTGCTGGCGGCGCAGCGCTTCGACAGCGTGCTGGTCGGCGACGAATCGCTCTCGCGCCGGCCGATGCGGCGGATCACCGAGCCGCTGGCGCGGATGGGCGCGCGCATCGATACCCGCGAGGACGGCACGCCGCCGCTGCGCATCCACGGCGGCCAGGCGCTGCGCGGGATCGACTTCGCCTCGCCGGTGGCCAGCGCGCAGGTCAAGTCGGCGGTGCTGCTGGCCGGCTTGTACGCGCAGGGCGAGACCAGCGTGCGCGAGCCGCACCCGACCCGCGACTACAGCGAGCGCATGCTGGCCGCCTTCGGCGTGGAGATCGCCTTCGAGCCGGGCTGGGCGCGCCTGCGCGGCGGCCAGCGCCTGCGCGCCACCGATATCGCGGTGCCGGCGGACTTCTCCTCGGCGGCGTTCTTCCTGGTCGCCGCCAGCGTGGTGCCCGGCTCGCAGCTGACCTTGAAGTCGGTCGGCCTCAACCCGCGCCGCACCGGCCTGCTGGCGGCGCTGCGACTGATGGGCGCGGACATCACCGAGACCAACCACGGCCGGCACGGCGGCGAGCCGGTGGCCGACCTGGTGGTGCGCCACGCGCCGCTGCACGGCGCGCAGATCCCGCTGGAACTGGTCCCGGACATGATCGACGAGTTCCCGGCGCTGTTCATCGCCGCGGCGGCGGCCGAAGGACGGACCGTGGTGCGCGGAGCGGCCGAGCTGCGGGTCAAGGAATCCGACCGCCTGGCGGCGATGGCCGCCGGCCTGCGTACGCTCGGCCTGCAGGTGGACGAGACCGCGGACGGGGCGACCATCCACGGCGGCGCGCTTGCCGGCGGCACCATCGAGAGCCACGGCGACCACCGCATCGCCATGGCCTTCGCCATCGCCGGCCAGCTGGCGCAGGGCGAAGTGCTGGTGCGCGACGTCGCCAACGTCGCCACCTCCTTCCCCGGCTTCGACGCGCTGGCGCGCACGGCCGGCTTCGGGCTGGAAGCGCGGGACTGAGACGAAAAGGCCCGCGGTGCCTGCGCACCGCGGGCCGTCGGCGCCGGCGCGATGCCGGCTCAGCCGCTGGGGGTGAACTCCACCGGCACCTTGACCGTCGCCTGCACTGGCTTGCCATCGTGCAGGGCCGGCTGGAAGCGCCACTGGCGCACCGCCTGCAGGGCGGCGCGGTCCAGGTCGCGGTTGCCGCTGCGCGCATCGATGCTCACGTCCACCGGCACGCCGTCGGTGCCGACCACGACGTCGACCACCGCGGTGCCGCCTTCGCCCACGCGCAGGGCGGAGGCCGGGTAGCGCGGCAGGACCTTGGAGCTGGCGATCGGTTGCGGTGCGCGCTCGCGCTGGGCCGCCGGCCGGGTGGGATGCTGGCTGCGCGCAGCGGCGGCACGGTGGGCGGTGGCGGGCTCGGTGGCGCCGGTCTTGGCGGTCGGCTGCTCCTGCACCGCCGGTGCCGGTGTGGTGGTCGCGGCCTGCTCGACGCCGCGCTCGCGGCTGTCATACCACCAGAAGCCGAGGGCCAGCACGGCCAGCAGCAGCAACAGCCACAGCAGAGGACTGGCCGCGGGTTCGTCGCCGGGATCGTGTTGCATGCGCGCGTCGAGTTCGGTCTGGGTCTGCGACATGGCGTACCTCCTTGCGAGATGGAGCGCCGGGTGGTGGCGCGTGGCCGAGTCTCCGGGCCGGTTCGTTAGCCAGGCATCAGTTCCCGGTAAAGCGTGCGTGCCGCTGGCAGCGGCAGTTCAGCCGCATCGTTGCGGCGTGAACGCGGCCGGCTTCAACGCTGCAGATTGAATTCGAAGGGGATGTCGACGGTGCCGGCGACCGGCTCACCGTCGTCCAGCGCGGGCTGGAACTTCCACTTGCGCACCGCCTCCATCGCCGCGCGGTCCAGGTCGCGCGAGCCGCTGCTCCTGACGATGGCCAGGCCCTGCGGGCTGCCCTGGGCGTCGACCTGCGCCCGCAGCAGCACCGAGCCGGTCTCGCCCTTGCGCAGGGCGGCCGGCGGATAGCCGGGCGCCGGGCTGTGGCCGGCCAGCGGCTGCGGGATGGAACGATCCAGCGCGGCCGATCCGCTGCCGGCCGGGGCTGCCGTGGAGGCCGGCGCCGCCGCCGGTGCGGCCGTGTCGGCCGTTTCCGGCAAGGCCTGCGGCATGGCCGGGGACTGCGCCGTCGCATCGGTTGCCGCCGGCGCTTCGGCATCGGCATCGGCGTCGGCCGTGGGCATGCCGCTGGCATCGCCGCCGGTGGCCAGCGGCTCGGGCAGCGGCGCCTGGTTGGCCAGGTCGGCGGCCTTGTCGGCCGGCTGCACGGTGTAGAACTCCTGCTTGCCGCGGCCGGACAGCCACACGATCACGAACAGCAGCAGGCCGGCGAGGAGGGCGATGCCCGCCACCAGCAGCGCGCGCAGGGGCAGGCGGAAGACGAATTCGCGATCCTTGCCGCGGGAACCGGATGCACTCATGCCGTGGCTACTGGTGAAGGGCAGGGGCCGATTCTGCCATGGGCCGACGTGGCGGCGGGCCGCCGCCGCGCCGGCCGGACAGGCGATAATCAGCGACCCTTCGCACGCTGCAGCCGCTCATGCTCGATCCCGTCCTGCTCCGCCAACGCCCGGCCGAACTGGCCGAACGCCTGCTCGCCACCCGCGGTTACGCGCTGGACGTGGCGTCGCTGGAGGCGCTGGAGGCCGAGCGCAAGCGCATCCAGGTGCGCACCCAGGAATTGCAGGCGCTGCGCAACAGCAAGTCCAAGGCGATCGGCCAGGCCAAGGCGCGCGGCGAGGACGTCGCGGCGATCATGGCCGAGGTGGCCGGCTTCGGCGACGAGCTGAAGGCTTCCGAGGTCGAACTGGAGCGCATCCGCGGCGAGCTGGAAGCGCTCGCCCAGGGCATCCCCAACCTGCCGGCCGACGACGTGCCGGCCGGCAGGGACGAGAGCGAGAACGTCGAGGTCGCGCGCTGGGGCACGTCGCGCGCGTTCGACTTCCCGGTCAAGGATCATGTCGAGTTGGGCGCCCGCAACGGCTGGCTAGACGGCGAGACCGCCGCCAAGCTGTCCGGCGCCCGCTTCACCGTGCTGCGCGGGCCGATCGCGCGCCTGCACCGCGCGCTGGCGCAGTTCATGCTCGACCTGCATACCGGCGAGCACGGCTACGAAGAGACCAACGTGCCGGTGATCGTCAATGCCGACAGCCTGTTCGGCACCGGCCAGTTGCCCAAGTTCGAAGAGGACATGTTCGCCACCCAGCTGGGCGAACAGCGTCGCTACCTGATCTCGACCTCGGAGATCTCGCTGACCAACGTGGTGCGCGGCGAGATCGTCGAAGCCGAGCGGCTGCCGCTGCGGATGACTGCGCATTCGCTGTGCTTCCGCTCCGAGGCCGGCAGCGGCGGGCGCGATGTACGCGGCATGATCCGCCAGCATCAGTTCGAGAAGGTCGAACTGGTCAGCGTATGCCGGCCGGAGGACAGCGAGGCCGAGCACCAGCGCATGACCCGCAGCGCCGAGAGCGTGCTGGAGAAGCTCGGCCTGCCGTACCGCAAGGTGCTGCTGTGCAGCGGCGACATGGGCTTCTCGGCGGCCAAGACCTACGACCTGGAAGTGTGGCTGCCTTCGCAGGGCACCTACCGCGAGATTTCCTCGTGCTCCAACTGCGGCGACTTCCAGGCCCGGCGCATGCAGGCGCGCTGGCGCAACCCGGCCACCGGCAAGCCGGAGCTGGTGCATACCCTCAACGGCTCGGGCGTGGCGATCGGCCGCTGCCTGATCGCGGTGATGGAGAACTACCAGAACGCCGACGGTTCGATCAGCGTGCCGGAGGTGCTGCGCGCGTACATGGGCGGGCTGGAGCGCATCGCCTGAACCGGCCGCCGGCGTGGGCTGCGCGTCGGGCCAAGGTGAACCGCCGCCCAGCCGGCGCCCTGCGCAGGCTTGTCGCGGCAGCGCGAGGCGACTATCCATGGCGCCGGTCGATTCCCGGCCGCGCAGCGGGCCGCCCTCGCGGCCAGCGCGGCTGGGAGCGGTCACATCCCAACCGGAAAGGTCAGTACATGAACATCCAGCGCATCATCCAGGTTGCATCCATTGGCGCCGTCCTGGCGTTCGGCGCCACCGCCGTCCAGGCCAAGAACCACGGCGCCGGCACGCCGCAGACGCATCACTGCAAGCTCACCGACGGCAGCACCGATGCCAGCAAGACCCACAAGCAGTGCACCGCCGCCAAAGGCACGTGGACGAAGGACGCCGCGTCGGCGTCGGCTGCAGTCCCCGCTCCGGCCGAGCCTGCCGCTCAGGCCGAACCAACCACTCAGGCCGAGCCGGCCACCCCCGCCACCCACTGACTGGGCCCGTAACTTGCCGAGCATCGGCCCCGGCTTGCCGCCGGGGCCGTCGTTTTTGCAAACGATCGTTGTCTTTCTGGGATGATCGCGATTTAATGCGAAGCATTGTTCCGCAACTGGAACTTCGCAGCCGGAAAGCGCGCCATGCAGGACCTCAATGATCTCTACTACTTCGCGATGGTGGTGGACAACGGTGGCTTCGCCGCCGCCGAGCGCGCGCTGGGCATCCCCAAGTCGCGCCTGAGCCGGCGCATCAGCCAGCTGGAGACCGACCTGGGCGTGCGCCTGCTGCAGCGTTCGACCCGCCGCTTCGCCGTTACCGACGTGGGGATGAGCGTGTACCGCCATGCCCAGACCATGCTGGCCGAGGCTCAGGCCGCGCGCGAGGTGGTGGACCGGCTGTCGGCCGAGCCGCGCGGCGTCGTGCGGGTGAGCGTGCCGGTGGCGGTGGCGCAGATGCAGCTGCCGAAGATCCTGCCGGCCTTCCTCGACCAGTACCCGAAGGTGCGCCTGCAACTGCACGTCAACAACCGCCGCGTGGACATCATCAACGAGGGCTACGACGTGGCCCTGCGCGTACGCGCCAAGCTCGACGACGACGGTAGCCTGGTGATGCGCAGCTTCGGCCAGATCCAGGAGCTGCTGGTGGCCAGTCCGAAGTACCTCAAGCGCGCCGGCCGCCCGCAGCGGCCGGAGGATCTGGTCGACCACGTCACCCTGAGCATGAGCGAGGACGAGGCGCGCCAGCGCTGGCAGTTGCACGGCCCGGACGGCGAGGTGCGCAAGATCGACATCCAGCCGCGTCTGGCCGGCTTCGACTTCGCCCTGCTCAAGTCGATGGCCAAGGACGGCTACGGCGTCACCCTGCTGCCGGAGACGGTGTGCGCCGATGCGGTGCGCAGCGGCGAGTTGGAAGTGGTGCTGCCGGAGTGGTCGCTGCCGCAGGGCACCTGCCATGCAGTGTTCGCCTCGCGCCGCGGCCTGCTGCCGGCGGTGCGGGTGTTCATCGACTTCCTGGCCGAGCACCTGCCGCAGCAGATCGAGGCTTCGCGGCTGGACTGCGGCGGCAAGTGCGCCGAAGCCAAGGAGGCCGCGCTGCAGACCGCGCGCGAGAACACCGCGCGCGAGTCGCGCGGCGGCAAGGGCGGCAAGGGCGGCAAGTCCGGCGGTGACGAAGCGCTGCGGCAGGCGTCCTGACCCGGCCGCCGCGCCCGCAAGCCGCGATCATCGCGACCGTGCGCATCCGGCAGCGGTCGGCGGGCATGCGCGCCTCGCGCCTGCCCAGCGGCCGAGCCGGGTGCCGATCCTGTGGGAGAATGGCCTGCCCCGCGCGGACCCGTGCGCGAGGGCACGCGCGGCGGGCGACCTCGTGCCACCGCGTTGGAATCGGAAGCGTGGCCGAGTGGTTGAAGGCACCGGTCTTGAAAACCGGCAACGGGCAACCGTTCGTGGGTTCGAATCCCACCGCTTCCGCCATCCGGCCTCCATCGACATGACCCGCTCGCGCGGGCCCGGTCCGGCGCCTGCGCCGGGCATGAGCGCACGCAGGCACCGACCGAACGGCGTGACACGCCCTGGGACCGGAGCCATCGTTCCCTTGCATCATCCAAGTCCAGGAGTCGTCCATGACCTCTCCCGACCGCAACGCTGAAGACGCAGGCACGGTCCTGCTGGTGGGTGCCTCGCGCGGCCTTGGCCATGCGATGGCTGCCGAATTCCTCAAGCGGGGCTGGACTGTCATCGGCACGGTGCGGGGCGATGCCCGCAGCCTGTTGCACGACCTGGCCGATGCGCATCCAGGCCGGGTCGCCATCGAGCAGCTGGACATCAACGAACCGGAGCAGGCCGCCCTGAACCAGTACATGCGCAGCTACGCGGTCCGCCAGCAGGGTCGTGCCCTGGTGCTGGTCGCGCCCGGCTGGATCCGCACGGAACTGGGCGGTCCGGATGCGCCCTTCGGCATGGAGGAGACCGTCCCGCAGATCGTCGACATGCTGCTTGGCCAGCGCGGCTGGCCGGGCCTGCGCTACCTCGACCGCGAAGGGCACACCGTGCCCTGGTGAAGGACGTGCCCGGGCCCGCCGTGCGGCGCCTGCATGTCTATTGCAGGCGCCGGCTGGCTCCCGCAACGCGCTGGATGCTGGCCGGCGAACCGCACCGGCCCCACACGCACCGCACGCGCGCCAGGGGGCAGGCGCAGCCGGATCGGGAAGGGGTTCTCAGGCCTGCTCGATCCGGCGTGCCGCTTCGTCCAGGGCGGCGGTGATGGTCGCCACGGCCGCCGCGTCCAGCGTGCCCTTGGACAGGCGTACCTGCAGGGCGGCGCGCAGGTTGCCCAGGGCGCGGTGCAGTTCGGGCGGCGACGCGCTGCCGAAGCGGGCGCTGGCCTGCTGCAGGCGTTCGCGCACGGCCTGGACCTGGGCGGCGTTGGCGGCCAGTTCGGCGCGGCCGGCCTCGGTGATGCTGTAGCGCTTGCGCGCACCCTCGGCCTCGCCGGCGATCAGGCCGGTTTCCTCCAGCCAGGTCAGGGTCGGGTAGACCACGCCGGGGCTGGGGCTGTACTGGCCGTGCATCAGTTCCTCGACGGCGCGGATGATCTCGTAGCCGTGGCGCGGCTGTTCGGCGATCAGGTCCAGCGCCAGCCAGCGCAGGTCGCCCTGCTCGAACGGCCGCCGCCCGCCGCGCGGACCGCCGCGGCCGTCGCCGGACGGGGGAGCGAAGCCGTCGCCATCGAAGGGGCCGAAGCCGCGGCGGAAGCGGCCGCCGCCCAGGCCGATGGCGAAACGGCGGGAACCGCGGCCGGCGTCATCGCCGTGCGGGCGATCGTCGCCGCGATAGCCTCGATGGCCGCGGTCGAAGACGCGCGGGTCGTCGTCACCGGTCTGCGCGGCACGGGGATCGAAGCCTTCGCGGCCGTCGCGCCGGCCGCCACGCATGGAACGGTGGATGCCGTCGTGGCCGCGGGCATCGTGGGAAAAGGGGAATCGCATCTGGGTGTTTCCTTGGGTCGTTGAATGTGCGCGCAGCATGCGTTCGAACACTCAAAGATGCAACTTAGATATATCTAAATAGGAAATTGACTTAGCTTTCGTTCAGCTTCGAGGTCTCGCCGCGCGCGGATCGGCCCATGGCACGAACGCCGTCGATTCGGCGACACTGCCCCGTCCTTCCATGCTCCGAGGTCTGTATGTCCTGGTTGCGCCGCAAACCGATCGATCTGGTCACCGTGCACGAGGAGGGACGCCGGCTGCTGCCGACCCTGTCCTGGCCGCATCTGGTGGCGCTCGGCATCGGCGCGATCGTCGGTACCGGCATCTACACCCTTATCGGGGTCGGCGCCGACAAGGCCGGACCGGCGGTGCTGCTGTCGTTCGTGATCGCCGGCGCGATCTGCGCCTGCGCGGCGCTGGCCTACGCCGAGATGGCCACGATGATGCCGGCCGCCGGCAGCGCCTACACCTACAGCTACGCGGCGCTGGGCGAGACCCTGGCCTGGGTCGTGGGCTGGAGCCTGATCCTGGAATACACGCTGGTGGTGGCCACGGTGGCGGTGGGCTGGTCGGGCTATTTCGTCGGCTTCCTGCACTGGCTGGGCTGGGACCTGCCGCCGGCGCTGGCCGCCGGGCCGCACGCGGGCGGGGTGGTGAACCTGCCGGCGGTGCTGATCACCTTCGTGGTGGCCGCGGCGTTGATCGCCGGCACCCGCGAGAGCGCCACCGTCAACGCGGTGCTGGTGGCGTTCAAGCTGGTCGCGCTGGCGGTGTTCGTGGCGGTGGCGCTGCCGGCCTTCGACCGCGCCAACCTGGAGCCGTTCATGCCCTACGGGTTCCCGAAGACGGTGGACGGGCAGGGCGTGGAACGCGGGGTGATGGCGGCGGCGGCGATCATCTTCTTCGCCTTCTACGGCTTCGATGCGATCTCCACCGCCGCCGAGGAGACCAAGGACCCGGGCCGCGACCTGTCGATCGGCATCGTCGGTTCGATGATCGGCTGCACGCTGATCTACGTGCTGGTGGCGCTGGCGGCGGTGGGAGCGATGAGCTTCAGCGTGTTCGGCAAGAGCGCCGAGCCGCTGGCCCTGATCATGCGCGAACTCGGCCACGGCAAGGCCGCCGCGGCGATCGGCATCGTCGCGGTGATCGCGCTGCCGACGGTGCTGCTGGCCTTCCTGTACGGACAGAGCCGGATCTTCTTCGTGATGTCGCGCGACGGCCTGCTGCCGCGTGGCCTGTCGAAGGTGAGCGCGCGCACCGGCACGCCGGTGGCGACCACCGCGTTCACCGCGGTGCTGGTGGCGGTGCTGGCCGGGGTGGCGCGGCTGGACGAGATCGCCGCGCTGGCCAACGCCGGCACCCTGGTCGCCTTCGTCGCCGTGTCGGCCTGCCTGCTGGTGCTGCGCGTGCGCGAGCCGCAGCGCGAGCGCCGGTTCCGCGCGCCGCTGGCCTGGCTGCTCGGACCGGTGGCGATCCTCGGCTGCGCCTACCTGTTCTTCAGCCTCCCGGCGCGCACCCAGGGCTGGTGCCTGCTGTGGAACGCGCTCGGGCTGGTCGCCTACGCGGCCTACGGGCGCCGCCACGCGGTGCTCGGCAGGCGTTGACGCCGGTGGGGCGAGGCCAGGTCACCGCCCTGTCAGATGGGCAGGGGACAATCGGCCGGTTGCGGATTCGATCCCCGTTGCGATGACCCCGATACTCCCCTTGCTTGCCGCCTCCTGGCTCGCCGTCGCGCTGCTGGGCGCGACCTACACCACCCCGCACCTGGCCGCCGGCGAGCCGCCGCGCACGCTCGAAATGGACGGCCAGCGCTACGTCGACCAGGGCCTGGTCGCCGCCGGCAGCGTGCCGGCGGGGAGCCTGGACTTCCTCGGCGACACGCTGGGTTCGTTCTCCTCGCTGGCGGTCGAGCGCGACTCCTGGAAGAAGACCGACGGCGGCTACGAAGGTGAGCTGTGGACACTGCCCGACCGCGGCCGCAACGATCCCGAGGCGGGGCTGTTTTACGACTACGCCAGTCGCCTGCAGCGCTATCGCATCCGCCTGGCCACGACGGCGACCGGTGCGGCCGGGCGGCTGCAGCTGGTGCCCGACGGCGGCATCGAACTGCGCGACTTCGACGGCAAGCCGTTCACCGGCGCCGACCCGGGCGCGGGCACCGTCACCCGCCGCGGGCTGGTCCTGCCGGCGCCGGCCAGCGGCGCCGGTGCCGGCAAGATCGCGCTGGATGCCGAATCGCTGCAGTTCACCGCCGACGGCCACTTCTACGTCGGCGACGAATACGCCGCCAACGTCTACTACTTCGACCGCACCGGCCGCCTGCAGGGCGTGCTGCAGCCGCCCGCGGCGGTGCGCCCGCTGCGCGCCGGCAAGCCGGCCTTCGGCTCGCTGCAGGCGCCGGACAGCGGCCGCCGCAACAACCAGGGCGTGGAAGGCATGGCGCTGTCGCCCGACGGCAGGCGCCTGTTCGTCGCCCTGCAGGGCGCGCTGGTGCAGGACAGCGCCAAGGGTAGCGACGCCGGCCGCGCCGACATCCGGGTGCTGGTCTACGACGTGTCCGCCGATCCGCTGCCGAAGGCGCCGATCGGCCATTACCTGGTGCAACTGCCCACCTACACCGCCAAGGGCGACGGCAAGCCGGCCAACAAGGCCGCCGCGCAGAGCGAGCTGCGCGCGCTCGACGGGCATCGCTTCCTGCTGCTGGCCCGCGACGGCAACGGCGTGCTCGGCGGCGACGGCCGCGCGCCGGTGTACAAGAGCGTGCTGCTGGTGGACACTGACGGCGCGACCAATCTCGCCGGCAGCCCGTGGGAGACGGGCACGGCCTCGGTCCTGGCCCGCCCGGATTCGACCGAGCCGGTCGCCGGCCTCGTGCCGGCCCGCTGGAGCGAACTGCTGAACCTACTCGACCCGCTGCAGCTGGCGCGCGCCGGCCTGGCGTTGACGCCCGACCCGGCGCGCGGCCTGGCTGCGCTTTCGGAAAAGTGGGAGGCGATGGACCTGCTGCCGGCGCTGGACCCGGCCCGGCCGCACGACTGGCTGCTGCTGGTCGGCAACGACAACGACTTCATCGCCCGCCACTGCCTGATGCAGGGCCAGTCCTGCGATTCGGCCGAGGACAACGACAACCGCATCCTGGTCTACCGGCTGACCCTGCCCGGGATGCCGCCGGCGGGGGGCTGAAGCCGGCCGGGCTTGCCGGTCGGTACACGCAGTCGTAGGCTCGGCCATTCCAGGGAATGGACGAGGGCATCAGGATGACGATCCGCGTATTCGTGGTCGACGACCACGCGCTGGTCCGCACCGGGCTGAGGATGATCCTGGCCGGCCAGGCCGACATCGAGGTGGTGGGCGAGGCCGACAACGGCAGCGCCGCGCTGGCACAGATCCGCCGCCTGCAGCCCGAGGTGGTGCTGTGCGACTTCCACCTGCCGGGCCTGAGCGGCCTGGAGGTGACCGAGCGACTGGTGCACGGCGGCTGCGGCACGCGGGTGATCATCGTGTCGGTGATGGAGGACGGGCCGCTGCCGCGGCGGGTGCTCGAGGCCGGCGCCTGGGGCTACGTCGGCAAGGGCTGCGATGCCGGCGAACTGCTGCGCGCGGTGCGCCAGGTCGCCGCCGGCCAGCGTTGCCTGGGCAGCAGGGTCGCCGAGCACCTAGCGCTGCAGTCGATCGCGGCCGAAGCCTCGCCCTTCGACGCGCTCAGCCCGCGCGAACTGGAAGTGGCGATGCTGATGGTGCAGGGCCTGCGCCAGGGCGAGATCGCCGAGCGCATCAGCCTGAGCATCAAGACCGTCAGCACCCACAAGGTCAACCTGTTCGCCAAGCTGCAACTGCACGACACCGTGGCGCTGCTGCGGCTGGCCCGGCAATACGGCGTGGTGGACCCGGCACGGGAGTAGGGCGGCCGCCGCCGCCGCACAGTGCGCTACCAGGATGACGTGGCAATGGTGGTTGCTTGGGCGGCGTGCTGTCGGATGCGGAGTTGCGTGAAGAACCCCACAAAAAAGGTTCTTCTCCCGATTGCGGGAAACGGAAGTTCCTAGCTGTCGGCGCACGCCGGCTTCGGAAACATGCGCAGCCCCCGGCGGGAATGCTCCTCGGCTCGGTCAGACATCCTGTCTGACTCGCCGCCGCAGGCCATCCCTGGCCTGCTTTCCGCATCCCCGCCGGGGGCTGCGCTTCGGCGTGTCATTGCCGCTGCCTGCGGCCGAAGCGGAAAAACCATCAACCCACGATAGCCGTGCCCTGTCGCCGGGGGCTGCGTCAAGCGCGCCATGGATGGCGCGCGCCCGAGTCAGGGCAGGATGCCCTGCCGAGGGAAAGCGGCTCCCGGCGGCAGGGCACGGCGTCCCACCGAAGCCAGCGCCGCAGTGGCGTTCCCTCAGTGTGGGAGAAGAACCACAAAAAACCCCTCTCCCGTCGGGAGAGGGGTTGGGACAGGCGTGATGGCCTTAAAAGTCCGCTCTGCTCAGGCACTGCGGTCCTGGGCCTGTTCGTCGTCGTTGTGGGCCGGTGCGGGCGTCGGCGGCGGCACCGGCTCGAACAGGTGCCGGGTCACCGTGGCCGGCGTGTCCGCATCGGCGACGAAGAACAGCGAGCCGCTGGCGGATGCCGGCGCCGCGACTGCAGGCTCGGCGGGAGCCGGAGCCGGAGCGGTTGCCGCGAAGGCAGGTTCGAGCGTGGAGTGCGGCTGCGGGTCGACCTGCGCTTCGGTCTGGCCTGTCGCTTCGGCCACGGCGTCGGCCAGCAGGTCCGGCTGCTGCGCGTCGGCCAACTCGGCTTCCTGCACGACTTCGACCTGTTCGGCGGCGACCACGCTGTCGATCACGGCGACAGTGCCGGCAGGGACGACCGGAGCGTCGTGGCCGACGAAGGAGTCCGCCGCGGAAACGTCGGCCTCGGCCTCCGCAGCCGCGGCAGCCGGGTGCTCGGCGCGCTCGACCGTGCGCTCGATCTCGAAGGCGGTGGCTTCCGGCGCGGCATCGGCCTGGTGGACGATGGATGGAGCGGGCACCTGCTGCGGCGTGGCGTCGTCGAAGTCGAACTCGGGCTGGGAGGCGCTGGCCGCGATCACCGGCGGCTCGTCGCCGTCGAAGTCGTCGGCCTCGCTGTCGATGCCCTCGGCACCGGCCGCGGTGGCCTCGCCATTGCCGCGGCGGCGGCGGCGGCCACCGCGACGGCCGCGGCGGCGGCGCGGG
>JASGEB010000233.1:0-5534 GCA_047606785.1 Pseudoxanthomonas sp. | reverse complement strand
CCGCCAGCCAGCGGCGCAGGTGCACCTGCTCGCCGATCCACAGCACCGCCAGCACGGTGACGAACAGCGGGGTGGCGTAGGACAGCGCCACCGCCTGCGCCAGCGGCAGGTGGCCGAGCGCCCAGAATCCGCACAGCATCGACACCAGGCCGATCAGGGTGCGCACGAAGTACAGGCGCAGCTGGCCGGTGCGCGGCGCCGGCCGGCCGGGGCGCAGGACGATCGGCAGCAGGGTCAGCAGGCCGAAGAAATTGCGGAAGAAGGCCACCTCGGGGGTGGCCACGTGCGCCGAGGCCAGACGCAGGGCGATCGCCATCAGGCCGAAGGAGACGGTGCTGGCCAGCATCAGCAGCGCCGCCCGCAGATGGGTGTTCACCAATGCGCCCCCAGCAGCAGCGGTTCGGGTTCGATCGCCACGCCGAAGCGCTCGCGCACCGAGGCGGTGATCCGCCGCGCCAGCGCCAGCAGTTGCGCGCCGCTGGCATGGCCGTGGTTGACCAGCACCAGCGCGTGCTGCGGCGACACGCCGGCGTCGCCTTCGCGGAAGCCCTTCCAGCCGGCCTGCTCGATCAGCCAGGCGGCCGAGAGCTTGCGGCTGTCCGCGTCGCTGGCGGCGAACGCCGGCAGCGACGGGTAGCTCGCCTGCAGCGCCAGCGCCTGCGCGGCCGGCACGATCGGGTTCTTGAAGAAGCTGCCGGCGTTGCCCAGCCGCGCCGGGTCGGGCAGCTTGCGGCGGCGGATGGCGATGACCGCGGCGGCGACTTCGCGCGGGGTCGGTGCGTCCACGCCCATCGCCGCCAGCTCCTCGGCCAGGCCGGCGTAGCCCAGGTTCGGCCGCCAGGCGCTCCCGCGTTCGGAAGGGTCGAAGCGGGCCAGCCGGAACGTCACCCGCGTCACCAGGTACCGCTGCGGCTGGCACTTGAACACGCTGTCGCGGTAGCCGAAGCGGCAGTCCTCGCGCACCAGTTCGACCAAGGCATTCGCCTGTCGGTCCCAGGCCTGCACGGCGTGGATGCACGGGCCGACTTCCGCGCCGTAGGCGCCGATGTTCTGGATCGGCGCGGCGCCGACCGTGCCGGGGATCAGGGCCAGGTTCTCCAGGCCGGCCAGGCCGCGCTCCAGCGACCACAGCACGAAATCGTGGAAGACCAGGCCGGCATCGGCGGCGACCAGGACCTCGGCCGGTCGTTCTTCGAGGATGCGCGTGCCGGCGTCGGCAGAGGGCCGCGCGAAGGCCAGCACCGCGCCGTCGAAATCGCCGGCGAACAGCACGTTGCTGCCCGCGCCCAGCGCCAGCAGCGGCAGGCCGGCGACCTGCGCCAGCGCCTCGGGCAGGGCGTCGATGTCGCCGATTTCCAGCAGCCAGCGCGCCCTGGCATCGACCTGGAAGGTGTTGCGCGTGCGCAGCTGGGCGTGTTCGGTCAACCGCCAGCGCGCCGTGTCCGCGGCCGGGTTCACAGCGGCGGCGCGCCGCGGCTGGGCTGCTCGCGGCGGCGGCGGACGGCTTCCACGCAGTCGCGCACCAGCCCCACGCCCTGGTAGACCAGGCCGGTGTAGAGCTGCACCAGCGAGGCGCCGGCGGACATCTTGGCCGCCGCGTCGGCGCCCGAGCAGATGCCGCCCACGCCGACCATGGGAATGCTGTCGGGCAGGCGCGCGCACATGCGCCGCAGCACGTGGGTGGCGCGCGCCATCAGCGGCGCGCCGGACAGACCGCCGGCTTGGCCGGCATGGCGGCTGTCCTGCACGGCGCTGCGGTCGAGGGTGGTGTTGGTGGCGATCACCCCGTCGACGTGCAGGTCGGCCAGCACCCGGCAGGCCGCGTCGATGTCGTAGTCGCTCAGGTCAGGGGCGATCTTCACCAGCATCGGCACGCGCCGGCCGTGGCGCGCGCCCAGGCGCTCCTGTTCCTCGCGCAGGGCGCCGACCAGCTGGCGCAGGGCCTGTTCTTCCTGCAGCTCGCGCAGGCCGGCGGTGTTGGGCGAGGAGATGTTGACGGTGATGTAGTCGGCCAGCGGGTACACCCGCTGCATGCACAGCAGGTAGTCGCCGGCGGCGTCTTCGTTGGGTGTGTCCTTGTTCTTGCCGATGTTGATGCCGAGCAGGCCGTTGCGGCGCTGCGCGCGCTCGACGTTGCGCACCAGCGCGTCCACGCCCTGGTTGTTGAAACCCAGGCGGTTGATCAGGGCGCGCTGGCGCGGCAGGCGGAACAGGCGCGGGGCCGGATTGCCCGGCTGCGGGCGCGGGGTGACCGTGCCGACCTCGACGAAGCCGAAGCCCAGTGCCAGCAGGGCGTCGACGTGCGCGCCGTTCTTGTCCAGGCCGGCGGCCAGCCCGACCGGGTTGGGGAATTCCAGCCCCAGCACGCGCGTGGGCAGCGTCTTGCTGCGGTTGACGAACAGGCCGGTGGTACCCGATTTCCAGGCCGAATCGAGCGCGGCCAGGCCGAGCCGGTGGGCGCGCTCGGGCTCCAGGGCGAACAGGAAGGGGCGCACCAGGCCGTACATCAGGCGCTGCCGCCGGGTCGGAACAAGATCGGTGTCATCTCCGTGATCACTGAATCGTGAGCTTCGTCAAAGGCTACCGGCAAACACGCGCACGTCGTAGTCGAAGTCGCCCCAGCCGTCGACGGCGCCACGCCCATGTCCGCGTGCAGCCAGTCGAGCAGGGCGGACGGATAGTCGGGCCGGTAGCGGACGTAGTCCGCCACCCGGTCGCCGAAGCGGGCGGTGGGGTCCAGGCCGGTCATCGCGCCTCAGCCGTGGCTGGCGGCGAGCCAGGACAGGCCGCCGAAGAACAGGATCATCACCACCGCGAATGCCACCGCCAGCAGCGTGCACGCCACCGTGGCCCAGCCCAGGATCAGGCCGGCCAGGGCCAGGCCGTCGCCTTCCAGCGCACCGCCGCCGTTGCGGATCTCCTTGCGCGCCATGTGGCCGGTGACGATCGCCACCACGCTGCCGATCAGCGGGAACAGGGTCCAGCCGAGGATGCCGAACACCAGGCTGATCACGGCCAGGCTGCTGGTCTGCTTGACGGGAGTGTTCATCGATCAGGCTCCTTGCGGCTTGCACAGGGTGTTCGTTCCAGCCGGATGAAGGGCGTTGGCTCCTACAGGTCGAACTTGATGCCCTGGGCCAGCGGCAGGGCGTCGGAATAGTTGATGGTGTTGGTCTGCCGGCGCATGTACGCCTTCCACGCGTCCGAGCCGGACTCGCGGCCGCCGCCGGTCTCCTTCTCGCCGCCGAAGGCGCCGCCGATCTCGGCGCCGGAGGTGCCGATGTTGACGTTGGCGATGCCGCAGTCGCTGCCGGCCGGCGAGAGGAACTTCTCGGCCGCCTTCAGGTTGGTTGTGAAGATCGACGAGGACAGGCCCTGCGGCACGCCGTTCTGCATGGCGATGGCCTCGTCCAGGGTCGCGTACTTCATGACGTACAGGATCGGCGCGAAGGTCTCGTGTTGGACGATGGCGTTGGAGTTCTTCAGCCCGGTGACGATGGTCGGCAGGACGAAGTTGCCGGGGCGGTCGAGCTTGCGGCCGCCGGTGGCGATGGTGCCGCCGGCCACCTTGGCCTGCTCGACCGCGTGCAGGAAGGCGGCCACCGCGTCCTGGCTGTTGAGCGGGCCCATCAGGTTGGCCGGGTCGAGCGGGTCGCCGATCTTGCCCTCGACCTGCTTGTAGGCCTTGACCAGGGTCTCCAGCACGGTGTCGTGGATCGACTCGTGCACGATCAGCCGGCGGGTGGTGGTGCAGCGCTGGCCGGCGGTGCCGACCGCGCCGAACACGATGCCGGGAATGGCCAGCTTCAGGTCGGCGGTCTCGTCCAGGACGATGGCGTTGTTGCCGCCCAGCTCCAGCAGGCAGCGGCCCAGCCGGCGCGCCACCCGCTCGTTGACGATGCGGCCGACCTGGGTCGAGCCGGTGAAGCTGATCAGCGGGATGCGCGCGTCATCGACGAAACGCTGCGCCAGCTCGGTGCCGGCATCGTTGAACAGGAAGAAGATGTCGGGGAAGCCGCCTGCGGCCAGCGCCGCGTTGCAGATCTTCAGCGTGGCGATCGCGGTCAGCGGGGTCTTGTTGGACGGCTTCCAGATGCACACGTCGCCGCAGATCGCCGCCAGGAAGGCGTTCCAGCTCCACACCGCGACCGGGAAGTTGAACGCGCTGACGATGCCGACCAGGCCCAGCGGGTGCCACTGCTCGTACATGCGGTGGCCGGGGCGCTCGGAGTGCATGGTGTAGCCGTACAGCATGCGGCTCTGGCCGACCGCGAAGTCGGCGATGTCGATCATCTCCTGCACTTCGCCGTCGCCCTCGGGCTTGGACTTGCCCATCTCCAGCGCGACAAGCGAGCCGAGCGCGTCCTTGTGCTCGCGCAGCGCCTGCCCGCACAGCCGCACCGCCTCGCCGCGGCGCGGCGCCGGCAGCGTGCGCCAGGCCTCGAAGGCAGCCTGGGCGCGTTCGACCAGCGCTTCGTAGTCGGCCTGGCTGCTGGCGCGGACCTGGGCGATGGCCTGGCCGGTGGTCGGGTTGACCGGTTCGAGCAGGCCGGCGTCGGCGCTGGCCGACCAGCGGCCGTCGCCGAGGTAGGTGCCGGCATTGACGGGTTCCAGGCCCAGGGCCTGCAGCAGATCGCGGGACATTCGCAAAGACTCCGTGCGCGCGACGCCGAGCCGGACCGAGGCCCGCGCCGTGCTGGTAATGGGGAAGGGGCGAATGTTAACAGAGGGCGGATATCCCGCTCCTGCGTCGGGCCGGTCCTGCCTCGCTATCGGGCAGGCTGGATCGGGGCCGCGCTGCGGCATCAGACGCCCGGCAGCGGTTCGCCCGGCCGCCAGCCTTCGGCCTGCAGGGCGTCGAGCAGCGCCACCGCCCGCTCGCGCACGGCCTGCTCGTGCACCGGCAGCAGCAGCAGGTCGCCGGCGCCGGCCCAGCGCAGGATGCTGCGCACGGCCTCCAGTTCGTCCGCGCAGAGCGCGATCCGCGTCTGGCCGACGCCGTCGGCCAGCAGTTGCGCGCGCATGACCGCGGCGACTTCGCCGGCGGCGCGGCCGCGCGCATAGCCGGGCAGCTCCTTGAGCACCACCCATTCCGGCCGCGCCCGCGCGGCGACGCGGGCGACCGCGCGCAGGGACTCGTCCTCGCGGTTGCCGGCATGGCCCAGCAGCAGTGCCAGCCGGCCGCGGCGGTGGTCGGCGCCGGCGGCGTGCAGCAGGCCCTGCAGGCCTTCCGGGTTGTGGGCGTAGTCGAGGAACACTTCCGCGTCGCCCAGCCGCCAGTGCTGCAGGCGGCCGGGGTTGTCGCGCGGATCGCGGCCGAATTCGGCCAGCACCGCGGCCAGGGTGGACGCCGGGATGCCCAGTGCGTCGGCGGCCAGCGCGGCGGCGGCGAGGTTGGCGAGGTTGTAGTCGGCGCGGTCGTCGAAGCTCAGCGGCATCGCCGCGGTCGCGCCCAGGTCGTGCATGCCGCCGGCGCCGGCCAGCAGCAGCCGGCCGGCGCGCACGCCGCAGGTGGGCTGGCCGGCGGCGCGCAT
>JASGEB010000232.1:0-4022 GCA_047606785.1 Pseudoxanthomonas sp. | reverse complement strand
GTGGCCGGCCTCGGCCTCGGCCCGGCGGGCCTGGGCGATGCGCCGGCGCGGCTTGCGCGGCGGTCGCGGCGGGGTCTCGGACAGCAGCTGGGCGAGCACGGTGGCATCGATGTTGCCGCCGGAGACCACCGCGCACTTGCGCTTGCCGGCCACCCGCTTGCCGGCCGCCAGGGCCAGCGCGCCGGCGCCCTCGGCGATTATCCGCTCCTCCAGCGCCAGCCGCACGATGGTCTCGCGCAGCTCGGCCTCGCGCACGATCACCACGTCGTCCAGCAGGCGCTGGCACAGGCGGCGGGTGAGCAGGCCGGGCACCGCCACCTTGGTGCCGTCGGCCAGGGTCGGCACCGGCGCCTGCGGCGGCAGGCCCTTGAGCACGCGGGCCATGGCGTCCACGCCCTCGACCTGGGCGCCGACCACGCGGATGCCGGCCGACTTCAGCGCCAGCGCCACCCCCGAGGCCAGGCCGCCGCCGCCGATCGGCACGATCACCACGTCCGGCGCGTGCGGCAGCAGTTCCAGGCCGATAGTGCCCTGGCCGGCGATGATGTCCGGGTCGTCGAACGGCGGCAGGAAGCGGTAGCCGTAGTGCTCGGCCAGCTCGCGGGCGAAGGCCTGGGCCTGGTCGAACGTATCGCCGTGCAGGCGCACCGTCGCGCCCCAGTGCTGGACGCCGGCGATCTTGGTCTGCGGCGCGCCGTTGGGCATCACCGCGATGGCCTGCATGCCCAGCCGGCAGGCCGCCCAGGCCATGCCCTGCGCGTGGTTGCCGGCCGAGGCGCACACGATCGGACGGCGGTCGCCGCGCTCGCGCGCGGCCAGCATCGCGTTGAGCGCGCCGCGCACCTTGTACGAGCCGGTGCGCTGCAGGTTCTCCAGCTTGAGCAGCACGCCGAAGCGCTCGGCCAGGTGCAGCGGGGTGACCGGCAGGTACGGGCGCAGGCGCTCTTGCGCGGCCAGGATGTCGGCCACGCTGACATGGGTATCGACGCTTCCTACGTCCGGCTCCTGGCTAGCGCGCAGCGAGTCAGGCATGGTGGCGGGACCCGGGACCCGGGACTCGGGACCCGGGTAGGCAAAGGTGCATGCGTCGAAGAAGACGCCTCCTGTGCAGAGGCCGGGTCTCGGCGAAGCAAAGGCACGCGCGTTGAAGTTGAAGAACTCCCCTCCGGCGGTACGCGAACGGACGCCGGCCGCGCGTTCCCGCGTTTGCGGGTCCCGGGCCCCGGGTCCCCGGACCCGACAGCCTCACTGCGTTCATGCCGCCACCGCCTGGCCGGCGGCCACTTCGCTGACGCTGACCGACTCGCAGTCGTAGACCTTGCACAGCTGGTGGTGCAGGGTCTGCGGCGGGCGGCTGCCTTCCACCTCCATCACCAGCTGCCAGCGGCCGTCGCTGGCGGGCACGGCCTGGACCGCGCGCGGGGCGAAGCCGCGTCGCTCGACCATGCCGATCACGCGCACCAGCGCGCCCTCGGCGGGTTTCAGCAGCAGATCAAGCCGGTAACGCATGGTTGGAAGGCTCCGCGGCGGGCGCCGCCTTGGCGGGGTTGGATTCCAGCATCGAGCTGTTGGCGTGGTTGGGCGGCACCAGCGGCCAGACGTTGGCCTTGATGTCGATGCTCACGTGCAGCAGCGCCGGGCCGGGCTGGGCCAGCAGTTCGGCCAGGCCGTCCTCGACCTCGCTGCGCAGACTGATGTGGCGGGCGGGGATGCCGAACACCCTGGCCAGGGCGGCGAAGTCCGGGTTGTCGGACAGGTCGATCTCGCTGTAGCGCTCGGCGAAGAACAGCTCCTGCCACTGCCGGACCATGCCGAGCGCGGAGTTGTCCAGCAGCACGATCTTCACCGGCATCTTGGTGCGGGCGATGGTGACCAGCTCCTGCACGTTCATCATGAAGCCGCCGTCGCCGTTGACCAGGACCACGGTGCGGTCCGGGCAGGCGAACTGCGCGCCCATCGCCGCCGGCAGGCCGAAGCCCATCGTGCCCAGCGCGCCGCTGGTCAGGTGGTTGCGCGGGTGGTTGAACTTGCAGTGCTGGGCCACCCACATCTGGTGCTGGCCGACGTCGCAGGTGACGATCGCGTCAGGCGCCAGCTCGCTCAGGCGCTTGAGCAGGGCCGGGGCGTAGATGTCGCTGCCGGGGGCGTCGTAGCGGAAGCCGAAGCGCTCGCGGTTGCCCGCGCAGCGACTGCGCCAGGCGTCGCAGGTGGCGCGCGCGGCGCCCAGCGCCTTCAGGCTGGCGGCCAGGTCGCCGGGGATGGCGATGTCGGCGCTGCGCAGCTTGGAGATCTCGTAGGCGTCGGCGTCGATGTGGACCACCCGCGCGAACGGCGCGAACTCGCTCAGCTTGCCGGTGGCGCGGTCGTCGAAGCGGGCACCGACCACCACCAGCAGGTCGCACTCCTGCACCGCCATGTTGGCCGCGCGGGTGCCGTGCATGCCGAGCATGCCCAGCAGCTGCGGATGTCCGGTCGGCAGCGCTCCCAGGCCGCGCAGGGTCAGCACGGTGGGGATGGCGGTGGCCTCGACGAACTGGCGGAACGGCTCGACCGCTTCGGCCAGGGCCACCCCGCCGCCGGCGTAGACGACCGGCTTCTCGGCGCCGGCGATGGCCGCTAGCGCCTCGGCCAGCTTCTCCGCGTCGGCGGCGGGCAGCGGATCGACGCTGGCCGGGGCGTGGTCGGGCAGGTGGCTGGCGTCGGCCACCTGCACGTCCTTGGGCAGGTCGATCAGCACCGGTCCGGGCCGGCCCTCGCGGGCGATGCGGAAGGCCTCGGCTAGCACCCGCGGCAGCTCGTCGACGCTGCGCACCAGGAAGCTGTGCTTGACGATCGGCAGGGTCAGGCCGAACACGTCCAGTTCCTGGAAGGCGTCGGTGCCCAGCAGGGCGGTGCCGACCTGGCCGGTCAGGCACACCATCGGCACCGAGTCCAGCATGGCGTCGGCGATGCCGGTGACCAGGTTGGACGCGCCCGGGCCGGAGGTGGCCACGCACACCCCGACCTTGCCCGAGGCGCGGGCATAGCCGTTGGCGGCCAGCGCCGCGCCCTGCTCGTGGCGGACCAGGATGTGACGCAGCTTGGAATCCACCAGTGCGTCGTAGAAGGGCATGATGGTGCCGCCGGGATAGCCGAACAGCGTGTCCACGCCCTCGGTTTCCAGGGCGTGGGCGATCCAGCGGGCGCCATTGCGCGGTGCAGCGGCGGTTTGCGCGTTCATCATGCGGCCTGTTGTGTAGAGTCGTCTTCGGGCTGGCTGCCGCTTTCCTGCAACCACACCATCTTGGCGCGCAGCTTCTTGCCGACCTGCTCGATCGGGTGCTCCATGTCGGCCTGCTTGTACTTGCGGTAGTTCGGCAGGCCGGCTTCGTACTCGGCCACCCAGTTCTTGACGAAGGTACCGTTCTGGATGTCGGTCAGCACGTCCTTCATGCGCGCCTTGGTGGCCGCGTCGATCACCCGCGGGCCGCTGACATAGTCGCCGTACTGGGCGGTCTCGGAGATGAACTCGAGCATGCGGGTGATGCCGCCTTCGTAGAACAGGTCGACGATCAGCTTCAGCTCGTGCAGCACCTCGTAGTAGGCGATCTCCGGCTGGTAGCCGGCCTCGACCAGGGTCTCGAAGCCGGCCTGCACCAGCGAGGAGGCGCCGCCGCACAGCACCGCCTGCTCGCCGAACAGGTCGGTCTCGGTCTCTTCCTTGAAGGTGGTCTCGATCAGGTTGGCGCGCGCGCCGCCCAGGCCGGCGGCGTAGGCCAGCGCCAGTTCCTTGGCCTTGCCGCTCTTGTCCTGGTAGACCGCCCAGATGCACGGCACGCCGCGGCCGATCTCGTATTCGCGGCGGACCAGCGCGCCCGGGCCCTTGGGCGCGACCAGCACCACGTCCAGGTCCTCGCGCGGGGCGATCATGCCGAAGTGCACGTTCAGGCCGTGCGCGAACAGCAGGCAGGCGCCGGGCTTCATGTTCGGCGCCAGCACCTCGTTGTAGAGCTGCTTCTGCACCATGTCCGGGGTCAGCACGG
>JASGEB010000231.1:0-5034 GCA_047606785.1 Pseudoxanthomonas sp. | reverse complement strand
TGCCACTGCAGCCGCGACGCCATCGCCCGCTACCGCAGCCGCATCTCCGGCCCGCTGCTGGACCGCATCGACCTGCAGGTCGAGGTGCCGCGCCTGCCGCCGGCCGCGCTGCGCCCGGATGCGCCGGCGGGGGAATCGTCGGCCGAGGTGCGCGCGCGGGTGGTCGCCGCCCGCCGGCGCCAGCTCGACCGCGCCGGCCGCCTCAACGCCCACCTGGACCAGGCCGGCACCTTCGCGACCTGCCGGCTGCCGCCGGCCGACCAGCAGCTGCTGGAGCGCGCCATCGAACGCCTGCAACTGTCCGCCCGTGCCATGCACCGCATCCTGCGCACCGCCCGCACCATCGCCGACCTGGCCGGCGCCGCCGACATCGCCGGCGACCACCTGGCCGAGGCGCTGGGCTACCGCTGCGCCGAGCGCGGCCTGCAGGCGGCCGCGTAGCGCCGCAGCATCGTCGGCACCGTTGGCACCGAAGCCGGCCGCGGATCCGCAAAAAGACAACGACCGCATCCCTGCGGCCGCCGTCCCCTCCCTCGAGGCGCGTGGCGCGGCTCAGGCCGCCTTGGTCTCGTAGAACTGTTCTTCCTCGGTCGAGCCGGTCAGCGCGGTGACGCTGGAACTGCCGCCCTGGATCACCGTGGTGACGTCGTCGAAGTAGCCGGCGCCCACTTCCTGCTGGTGGCTGACGAAGGTGTAGCCCTGCTCGCGCGCGGCGAACTCGGGCTGCTGCACCTGCTCGACGTAGTGCTTCATGCCTTCGCCGCGGGCGTAGTCGCGGGCGAACTTGAAGCTGTTGAACCAGTTGATGTGGATGCCGGCCAGGGTGATGAACTGGTACTTGTAGCCCAGCGCGGAGAGCTCGTCCTGGAAGCGGGCGATGGTGGCGTCGTCCAGGTTCTTCTTCCAGTTGAAGCTGGGCGAGCAGTTGTACGCCAGCAGCCTGCCCGGGTGCCTGGCGTGCACGGCCTGGGCGAACTCGCGGGCGAAGCCCAGGTCCGGGGTGCCGGTCTCGCACCACACCAGGTCGGCGTAGGGCGCGTAGGCCACGCCGCGGCTGATCGCCTGCTCCAGGCCGTTCTTCACCCGGTAGAAGCCCTCGGAGGTGCGCTCGCCGGTGACGAAGGGCCTGTCGTTGGCGTCGAAGTCGCTGGTCAGCAGGTTGGCGGCCTCGGCGTCGGTCCGGGCCAGGACGATCGTCGGCACGCCCAGCACGTCGGCGGCCAGGCGCGCGGCCTGCAGCTTCTGGATGGCCTCCTGGGTCGGCACCAGCACCTTGCCGCCCATGTGCCCGCACTTCTTCACCGCCGCCATCTGGTCCTCGAAGTGCACGCCGGCCGCGCCGGCGACGATCATGTTCTTCATCAGCTCGTAGGCGTTGAGCACGCCGCCGAAGCCGGCCTCGCCGTCGGCCACGATCGGCAGGAAGAAGTCGATGGCCTCGGCCTCGTCCAGCTTGCCGTCGCAGAGCGCCTTCCACTGGATCTCGTCGGCGCGCTGGAAGGTGTTGTTGATGCGGCGGACCATGGTCGGCACCGAGTCGTAGGCGTACAGCGACTGGTCCGGGTACATGGTCTCGGAGGTGTTGCCGTCGGCGGCCACCTGCCAGCCGGACAGGTACACCGCCTCCAGCCCGGCCTTGGCCTGCTGCATCGCCTGGCCGGCGCTGATGGCGCCGAAGGCGTTGACGTAGCCCTTCTTCGCCTGCCCGTTGACCAGCGCCCAGAGCCGCTCGGCGCCGCGCTTGGCCAGGGTGTGCTCGGGCTGCACGCTGCCGCGCAGGCGCACCACGTCGGCGGCGGTGTAGTGGCGCTGCACGCCGGTCCAGCGCGGGTTGGTGGCCCAGTCGTGCTGGATGGCGTCGATCTGTTGCTGGCGGGTGCTCATGGTGCGTCTCCGGTGGCGACGGAAACCCGTCGATGGGGTGGTGCAGCATTGGATGAAGGGGGCGGCAGTACGCCGAACCCCGGGGGTTTCTCCCGAGTCCCGAGTCCCGGGTCCCGGGTCCCGGGTCCCGGCCCTCAATCGATGCGGTCGTAGGCAGGCAGGGTGAGGAAATCGGCCAGTTCGTCGCGACGACTCAGGTCGGCCAGCAGGGCGATGGCGGCGGCGACCTGGCTGCCGCCGGGCAGGCCGGCGGTGTCGCCCAGCCGGGCCGGCAGGCGTTCCAGCGCGGCATCGAGCAAGGGCAGGTCGATGGCGGTGCCGTCGTCCAGGCGCGCGCCGGTGTGGATCCACTGCCAGAGTTGCGCGCGGCTGATCTCGGCGGTGGCGGCGTCCTCCATCAGGTTGTGGATGGGCACGCAGCCGTTGCCGTCCAGCCAGGCGGCTAGGTAGCGCACGCAGACCTCGACGTTGCCCTCGAAGCCGGCGCGGGTGATCGTGCCGGGCGGCGGCGCGATCAGCTCGTCGCGGCCGGCGCGCACGTCGTTGCGCAGGTTGCCGCGCTGGTTCGGCCCGGGCATGTGCGCGTCGAACACCTCGCGCGCCACCGCGATCAGGCCCGGGTGCGCCACCCAGGTGCCGTCGTGGCCGGCTCCGACCTCGCGCAGCTTGTCCGCGCGCACCCGCGCCATGGCCTGCTCGTTGGCGGCCGGGTCGTCGTTGATGGGGATCTGCGCGGCCATGCCGCCCATTGCGTGCGCGCCGCGGCGGTGGCAGGTGTGGATCAGCAGCTCCGAGTAGGCCTTCAGGAACGGCTGGGTCATGGTCACCTGGCCGCGCTCGGGCAACACCCGGTCGGCGTGGCGGCGGAAGGTCTTGATGTAGGAAAAGATGTAGTCCCAGCGCCCGCAGTTCAGGCCGGCGACGCGGCCGCGCAGGGCGTGCAGGATCTCGTCCATCTCGAACACCGCCGGCAGCGTCTCGATCAGCACGGTGACCTTGATCTGCCCCTCCGGCAGGCCCAGTTGGGCCTCGACGTGGGCCAGCGCGCGCTCCCACAGCGCCGCCTCCTCCATCGACTGCAGCTTGGGCAGGTACAGGTAGGGGCCGCGCTCGCGCGCCATCAGCGCGCGCGCGTTGTGGAAGGCGAACACCGCCACGTCGAACAGCCCGCCGGACATCGGCGCGCCGTCGACGATCACGTGCTTCTCGTCCAGGTGCCAGCCGCGCGGGCGCACGATCAGCACCGCCTGCTGCTCCGGCGGCTTGAGCGCGTAGTGCTTGCGTGGGGTGTCGAACGTCAGCTCGCCGCGGACCGCGCCGATCAGCGCCTGCTGGCCGGCCAGCAGGTTGGCCCAGGTCGGCGAGGTTGAGTCCTCGAAGTCGGCCATGAACACCCTGGCGCCGGAGTTCAGCGCGTTGATGACCATCTTCGGGTCGGTCGGGCCGGTGATCTCCACCCGCCGGTCCTGCAGCGCGGCCGGCAGCGGGGCCACGGTCCAGTCGCCTGCGCGGATGGCGGCGGTGTCGGCGCGGAAGTCGGGCAGGCCGCCGGCGTCGAAGAAGGCCTGGCGCTCGCGGCGCGCGGCCAGCCGCGCCTGCCGCTCCGGCTCGATGTCCCGGTGCAGCGACACCAGCAGCGCCAGCAGGGCCGGCGGCAGCAGGGCGTCCTGGCCGGCGCGGCGGCGGGTGAAGGACAGGCCGGGGACCGGGCGCGGGCTGTCGCGGCAGGGATCGAAGGCGGGCACGGCCATGGCGGGAACTCCTGGATTGCGGCTGGAACGGGCCGCCACCGTGTTCCCCAACAAAGTATTTGACAATTTAGTTTTATCAATTCGATATATTTGATGTACTCATAAAAATGGAAAAATCTCCATGCCGGAGTCCGCAATCCCCCGTTTTTCCTACAAATCCGATCGGCTCAAGCCCTTGCGGGCGTTCTCTCAGGTGGTCCGGCTGGGCTCGGTTTCGCGGGCGGCCGAGGCGCTCTACCTCAGCCAGCCGGCGGTCACGCTGCAGTTGCAGGCGCTGGAACGGGAGCTGGGCGTGCGCCTGTTCGAACGCAGCGGCCGCCGCCTGACGCCCTCGCGCGAGGGCCAGTTGCTGTACGAGATGGCGCAGCCGCTGGTGGAGGGCCTGGACGGGCTGGCCGCCCGCTTCCGCGACAAGGTGCGTGGGCTGGACGCCGGCGAACTGAACATCGCCGCCAACAGCTCGACCATCCAGTACCTGCTGCCGCGCATCGTGGCCGCCTTCCGCCGGCAGCACCCGGACGTGCGCCTGATCCTGCACAACGCCATCAGCGCCGACGGCACCGACCTGCTGCGCGCCGACAGCGTGGACCTGGCGGTGGGCTCGATGGTCGACGTGCCGGCCGACCTGAGCTACGCGCCGGTGTACCGCTTCGAACCGATGCTGATCGTGCCGCGCTGCCACCCGCTGGCGGAGCGGCCGCGCATCGCCCTGGAGGACATCTCGCCGTTCGGGCTGATCCTGCCGCCGCGCCGGCAGATCACCTACCGGCTGGTGGACGTGGTGTTCCAGCAGGCGCGGGTGCCCTACACGGTGGCGCTGGAAGTGGGCGGCTGGGAGGTGATCAAGCAATACGTGGCGATGGGCATGGGCATCTCCATCGTCAGCTCGATCTGCCTGGGCGAGAACGACCGCGGCATCGTCGCCCGGCCGATGTCGGCCTACCTGCCGGCGCGCAGCTACGGGGTGGTGGTGCGCAAGGGCAAGTTCCTGTCGCCGCAGGCGCGCGCCTTCGTGGCCCTGATCCGGCCGGACCTGTTCAGCCCGCGCGAGCACGACGAAAGCGGGCATTCGGAGCGGTAGGGAAGGCCTGAACACCCTTGCTTTTGCCCGTCATCCCAGCGACGCCGGCCGGTGGCTTGCCCGCAGGCCCCTGCGTCCGGCGCCCCCCGGCCGGCACCCGGCGCGAGAGGGAAATGCACCGGCGGTCTCGATCCCGCCTTTCACGGCGGTCATTGCCGAACGGAGGTATGGTAGCGCTACCATTCGCCGGGAATCCGATCGATGCCGCCCAGCCTTCGCAGCTCCCGCCATCCCCTGCCGCCACGGGTTCGCCGTCCGTCCGTCCGTCTCGGTGCGGTCCGGCCGGCCGGACCGCGGCACTCGCCCCAGCCCGGCGGT
>JASGEB010000230.1:0-20306 GCA_047606785.1 Pseudoxanthomonas sp. | reverse complement strand
GTCAAGTGCGCCATGGAGGGCGCACGCCCGAGTCAGGGCAGGATGCCCTGCCGAGGGAAAAGCGGCTCCCGGCGGCAGGGCACGGCGTCTCGCCGAAGCCAGCGCCACAGCGGCGTTCCCTCGGTTGAGAGAAGAACCTTTTCTTTGCCAGCCGCAGACTCAGAAGTGCGGATGGGCGAGCCGCTCGAGGAAGCCGGCCAGCACCTGCGGACGCATGCACAGCAGGAACAGCACGCCGTAGGCGGCGCCGGCCAGGTGCGCGCCGTGGTTGACGTTGTCGTGGCCGTGCTTGTCCATCCAGATGCTGTAGGCCACGTACAGCACCGCGAACACGATCGCCGGCATCGGGATGAAGAACACTCCGATCATGCTCCACGGCTGCAGCAGGATGAAGGCGAACAGCACCGCCGACACCGCGCCCGACGCGCCCAGGCTGTGATAGTTCGGGTTGTGCTGGTTGCGCAGGTAGCTGGGCAGGATCGACACCACCAGCGCCGAGACGTAGAACAGCGGGTAGGCCCAGGCCTTGCCGAGGTAGGCCATCCAGGCCTCGATGGCGCGGCCGAAGAAGTACAGGGTGAACATGTTGAAGAACAGGTGCATGAAGTCGGCATGCACCAGGCCGTAGCCGATCAGCCGGTCGTACTGCCGCTGGCGGTCGATCGCCGGCGGCCACAGGATCAAGCGCTCCATCAGCTTCGGGTTGTTGAGGGCGAGCAGCGAGACCGCGACGGTCGCGGCGATGATGAGCAGGGTGATCAAGCGGTGGCCTCCGGAGGGTGGCGGCCATTGTCGGCCAGCCGGCAAGGCAAGTGCCAACGTGCGCATGGGCCATGGGTCATGTCGGCATGGCCGCGGTGTGGTGGCATGATGCGGGAGTTGCCTGCCGCCGCGAACGCCGATGCGAGCCGCCATTGCCGAGCGTGCAAGGCCCGCCGGTGGCGTGCCGCGGCGTGCATCTCGACACCCTTGAACGAGGCCTTCCGCATGGCATCGCCCAACCGTTCCCTGACCCGCTGGCCCGCCGTCCTGGCGGCCCTGCTGCTGGTCGGCCTGTGGGCCTGGCAGCAGCGCCATGGTGCGCAGGCGCCGGTCGCGGCGGCGGCGGTGTCCGCCCCGCCCGCCGCGGCCCAGGACGTGCCGCCGGCAACCCTGGCGCAACGCCAGGATCTGCCGGATTTCCTGCCGCCCGAAGCGCGCGCCACCCTCACCCTGATCCAGCGCGGTGGTCCCTTCCCGTATCCGCAGGACGGCCAGGTGTTCGGCAATTTCGAAGGCCACCTGCCGCGCCAGCCACGCGGCTGGTACCACGAATACACGGTGGAAACGCCCGGCCGCTCCAACCGCGGCACCCGCCGCATCGTCACCGGCGGCAACCCGCCCAGCCAGTGGTGGTACAGCGACGACCACTACGCCAGCTTCCGCCGCTTCGAGGTCGGCCGCTGATGCCCGGCTTCGATCCGCAACTGCACGACCCGGCGCGCGCCGGGGTGTTCCTGGTCGGCGACGCCGATATCGACACCCTCGGCGCGTTCACGCCCGACCCCGACCTGCGGATGCGGCGCATCGACCTGTTCGGCGTGCAGGACAAGCGCACCGTGCTGCTGCGCATCGCGGTGGCGCTGGACTTCCCGCACCAGCTGGGCCGCAGCTGGGACTCGCTGGCCGACGCCCTGCGCGACCTGCAGTGGCTGCCGGCACGCGGCTATGTACTGCTGTTCGAAGGCGCCGGCCAACTGCGCGAGCGCGATCCGGCCCTGCTCGACACCCTGCTGTCGGTGCTGGACCTGGCCCAGCGCGACTGGGCCGCGCGCGGCGTGCCATTCTGGGCCTTCCTGGGCATGCACGCGGAGTACTTCGCCGAGCCGGAAGACTAGGGCCTGTCCCCTACCCGGCCAGCGCCGCGTGCAGCGGCACCTCGACCGGCCAGCGCCGGCGCGCACCCAGCACCGGCAGTTCGATCAGCACGCCGGCGCCGACCACCTCGCAGCCCTGGCGCCGCGCCAGCGCGAGCGCGGCCAGCAGGGTGCCGCCGGTGGCCAGCACGTCGTCCACCAGCAGGACGCGCGCGCCGGACGGCAGGGCGTCGGCGTGCATCTCCAGTGCGTCGTGGCCGTATTCCAGCGCATAGGCCTGGCGCAGGACCGGCGCCGGCAGCTTGCCCGGCTTGCGCAGCGGCACCAACCCCACCCCCAGCTCGCGCGCCAGCGCCGCGCCAAGGATGAAGCCGCGCGACTCGATGCCCAGCACCGCGGCGATGCCGGCCTCGCGCCACGGCGCCGCCATGTCGGCCAACAGCGCGGCGAAGGCGCCGGCGTCGGCCAGCACCGGGGTGATATCGCGGAAACCGACGCCGGGCTGCGGGAAGTCGGGGACGATGCGGATCAACGCGGCCCAGGCCTGCTCGGGCGTCATGTCGGTTCGTCCATGGCTACGGGATGGGCGATCTTATGATGCGGCGGCGACGGCGGCGGTCCGCCACGGTCGGATGCGGATGCCCCGATGTCGACTCGCTTCCTCGCCGACGACCGTCGGCCCATGCTGGAAGAGCTTCCCCGCCATCGCCGCAAAGAAAAACCCCGGGTCGCCCCGGGGTTTTCTTTTGCGTTCGACGCGGGCAGTCGCCTTACAGCGGCTGCACCTGGTCGGCCTGCATGCCCTTCTGGCCCTGCACGGCGACGAAAGTCACCTGCTGGCCTTCCTTGAGCGTCTTGAAGCCGTTGCCCTGGATCGCGCGGAAATGCACGAACAGGTCCGGGCCGCTCTGCGGGGTGATGAAGCCGAAGCCCTTGGCGTCGTTGAACCACTTGACGGTGCCGGTCTGACGATCGGACATGTTTTCCTACTCCTGAAACGTTGTTGAAGGATCACGGCCCGTAAGGATGTGGGGCGGGCCGGACTGGGGTTTGCAGGTGTATGAAAAACGCAAACGATGTAGCGATCGGTTCGATCCACCGCATCAGAATCACGATCCACGGTGACCCTGGCAAAGCACAGTGGCGCGCACGATACGCAGGTTGCGGCGAAAAAGCCAATCGGCCCGGCGGCCGCTCGCCCACCGGCCGGCCCGTTCAGGGCATGGCCGCAGCCGCGATCTCGTAGGAACGGATGCGCGCGGCCGGATCGTGGATGTTGGCGGCGAGCATGATTTCGTCCGGCCGGTGGCGCTCCACAAACGCTTCCAGCCCGGCCCGTACGCTGTCCGGCCCGCCGACCACGCTGCAGGCCAGGGCGTTTTCCACGCCGATCTTCTCGTGCGGCTCCCAATAGGCCTCGATGTCGTCGATCGGCGGCGGGATCCGGCCCGGGCGGCCGCGGCGCAGGTTGACGAAAGCCTGCTGGGCGCTGGTGAACAGCCGCCGCGCCTGGACATCGTCGGCGGCGGCGACCACGTTCAGCCCGAGCATCGCGTACGGCGCGGGCAGGCGGCCGGAAGGCTGGAAATCGCGCCGGTACAGCGCCAGCGCCCGGTCCATGGCATCGGGCGCGAAGTGCGAGGCGAAGGCGAACGGCAGACCCAGGCGCGCGGCCAGTTGGGCGCTGAACAGGCTCGATCCCAGCAACCATACCGGCACCTCCTCGCCCGCCCCCGGCACGGCCTGCACCCCCTGACCGGGCGCGGCCGGCTCGAAGTAGTGCAGCAGTTCCAGCACGTCGGCCGGGAACCGCTCGGCCGCGTCGAAGTAGCGGCGCAGGGCGCGCGCGGTGGCGGCGTCGGTGCCCGGCGCGCGGCCCAGGCCCAGGTCGATGCGCTGCGGGTACAGGCAGGCCAGCGTGCCGAACTGCTCGGCCACCTGCAGCGGCGCGTGGTTGGGCAGCATGATACCGCCGGCGCCGACGCGGATGGTCGCGGTGGCACCGGCGATGTGGCCGATCAGCACCGCGGTGGCGGCACTGGCGATGCCGGGCATGTTGTGGTGCTCGGCCAGCCAGTAGCGGGTATAGCCCAGCGCCTCGGCCCGGCGCGCCAGGGCCAGGCTGTTGGCGAAGGCATCGGACGGACGGCTGCCTTCGGGCACCGGCGCCAGGTCGAGCACCGAATACGGGACACGCGGTCTGGGATTCATGCACTGCAGGATGCGGGCACAAACGACCCTCTTCCACCCCAGGCCCGCGCAATGCCGCGTTGCGCGGCCGGTGTCGCTCAGGCCGCCGGCAGTTCGACCGGGCCGCCCTTGTGCAGCGCCCACTGGTAGGCCGGGCGCGCCTGGATGCGCTGCAGGAACGCGGCCAGCTGCGGGCGCTCACCCAGCCCGCCGCGGTCGCCGGCGGCCACCAGCGGGTAGCTCATCTGGATGTCGGCGGCGCTGAAGTCGTGGCCGGCGAACCAGGGCCGCTGCGCCAGTTCGTCCTCCAGGTAGTCCAGGTGCAGCTTCAGCTGCGGCCCGGCAAAGCCGGCCTGCACCTTGTCGGCGATGGCGCGGGCGATGGGCCGGGCGAAGAACGGCATCGACGCGGCGCGGATGCGCGAGGCCACCAGCGACACCAGCAGCGGCGGCATCAGCGAGCCTTCGGCGTAGTGCAGCCAGTAGCGGTAGCGGCGGGCGTCGGCCGTGCCCGGGGACGGCGCCAGCCGGCGCGCGGCGTCGTAGCGCTCGACCAGGGTCTCCAGGATCGCCCCGGACTCGGCCAGCACCTCGCCGCCGTCGACCACCACCGGCGACTTGCCCAGCGGATGGATGCGCCTGAGCTCCGGCGGCGCCAGCAGGGTCTGCGGATCGCGCCGGTAGCGGACCAGCGCGTAGTCCAGCCCCAGTTCCTCCAGCAGCCACAGCACGCGGTGGGAGCGCGAATGTTGCAGATGGTGGACGGTGATCATCAGCATCCCTCCTCGCTAGCGTGCCATGCACTTTACCAGCGGCGGCACACGCATCTGCGGCACTTCCCGCAGGACCATGCCCGCACCGAATTCCCTACATTTTCTTGTCATTTATCCCTTCTATCTTCGGCAGCTTTCCAACCACCGGCCCTGCCTCGACGGCTGGCAACATCTAAAGAGACAAGAAACCCATGCAGGATCTTCGCAAGCGCCGCATCGCCGGCGCCATCGTATTGGCGTGCGCCATGTCCTTGACCGCCTGTGGCGGCGGCGACGACTCGAGCAGCAGCAGTTCGGACAGCAGTTCGTACACCGTTCCCGACGCGCCGTCCGATCCCGACTACGTGGACAGCGCCCCGGTCGATACCTCGGTCACCGCCTTCGTCGACACCTACTACACCAACGTCACCGGCGATGCCTGCCACGCCACCGAGGACACCAACGCCGGCGTGCGGCTGCTTCGGGGATTCCTCGACATCTGGGATCCGATATCCCACTACACCAACGCAAGCAGCAGTCTGTCGGCGAGCACCGACGAAGACACCGGCGCGGCCTGCGCGGCGGTCGCCTCTTCCGGCTGGGACGGCGAAGCACTCACCGGCGGCACCATCAAGAACGAGTCGGTGCTCTACAGCGCCATCGACTATGTGGTCAGCGTGACCAACAGCCGCACCGACGCGCGGGTCGAGGCGGCCTGGATCGACTCCATCACCTACAACTACAACATCGCCGAGGGCATCGGCCGGTTGCTCGATACCTTCCGCAAGGGACTGGGCAATACCTACACCTTTGACTATTCGAGCCATTCGTACAGCACCAACGACGACGCCACCGACACCCTGGACGATCTGACCACCCTGATCAGCGAGGCCTCCGGTGATGCCGGTTCGAGCAAGAGCTTCTACAAGTTCGCACGCCCGTATCTGTGGGATTCGGATGTCGCCCTGGAGTCCAGCCAGACCAGTTACGGCAAGGCCAACGCCGGCAACGGCGGCTTCGCCAGCGGCCACAGCACCTCGGGCATAAGTGCCGCGGCGGCCATGGCCTACGCCATGCCGGAGCGCTTCCAGGAGTTCTACCTGCGCGGCCTGGTGTTCGGCGAGAGCCGCATCGTGCTCGGCGTGCACTCGCCGTTCGACGTAGTCGGCGGCCGCATGCTGGCCCTGGCCTCGGTCGCCGCCAACCTCTACAGCCAGGAAAACACCGACCTGGCCGACACCCACAAGAACTCCACCCTCACCGCGGACTTCAAGACCGCAACCCGCGAGCAGGCGCTCTCGGTGATGATGGCTGCAGCCGTCGCCGACGGCTGCACTGGCTGCGACGACTCCGATTCGGCCACCGCCTGGAAGGCGTTCTACGAGTACCTGCACTCCGGCCAGGACACCGACAGCAGCGCTTCGGACTACGACAAGTTCGCCGACCACGACGCCAACAAGGCCGAGTTCGAGAGTCTGATGACCATCGGCCTGGCCGACCAGATCGTCTACGCCACCGACCTCGACCCGGTCGTGCCGAAGGGTGCCGAGGTGCTGCTCGAGACGCGCTACCCGTACCTGAGCGACAGCCAGCGCCGCGTCGTGCTCAAGACCACCGAGTTCGCCTCGGGCTATCCGGTCATGACCGACGCCGAGGGCTGGGGCCGGCTGGACATGTTCAAGGCCGGCGACGGCTACGGCGCGTTCAACGGCTTGGTGACCATCGACATGGATTCGGCGTCCTGCACCAGCGTCGCCTTCTGCAGCTACGACCTCTGGCGCAACGACATCTCCGGCACCGGCAAACTCAAGCTCGAGGGCGACGGCACCCTGGAACTGGCCGGCAGCAACACCTACAGCGGCGGCACCGAGATCGCCGGCGGCACGCTGGAGGCCGGCTCGACTTCGGCCCTGGGCAACGGCGATGTCTACCTCGGCAGCGGCGCGCTGCTGGTCAGCGCGAGCGAGCCGCTGGCGATCAAGCAGAAATACACCCAACTGGCCGATACCACGTTGCAAGTGACCATCGGCGCCGACGGCCAGGGCCGGATCGAGGTTGGCGGCCTGGCCACCATTCAAGGCGGGACCTTGAGCGTGAAGTTCGCTTCCGGCTATACCCCGACCGCGGGCAGCACGATCGAGATCATCACCGCCGGCACCCGCCACGGCAAATTCACCACGGTCAGCGTCGAAGGCTGGAACGCCACCGCCAGCTACACCTCGACCGGGGTCAGCGTGAAGCTGGTCAGCGCCAGTTCCTGAAGGCCGATCGCGGTCTACACGCCCCGGGACCGAACACGTCCCGGGGATTCACGAGCAGCGAACAAACACCTGCCCTACCCCGCTTACAGCAGCGACTTGAGCCGGTACAGCGCTTCCAGCGCCTGCTTGGGGGTGAGTTCGTCCGGGTCGAGCGCGGCCAGCGCCTCCTGCGCCGCCGACGGCGCGGATGCGAACAGGCCGAACTGCTGCGGCGCGTCCAGCGCCTGTGGCGCCATCTGCGAGGCGTGGCTCTCGCCGCCGCGCTGCTCCAGCTCGGCCAGGCGCCGGCGGGCCTGGGCGACGGTGGCGCGCGGCAGGCCGGCCAGCGCGGCGACCTGCAGGCCGAAGCTGCGGTTGGCCGGGCCGTCCTTGACCGTATGCATGAACACCAGTTGCTCGCCGCCGCTCCTGTCGGTGTGCTCGACCGCGTCCAGGTGGACGTTGGCGATGCCGCTGGGGCCGGCTTCGACCGATTCGTCGGCCAGCGCGGTCAGCTCGAAGTAGTGGGTGGCGAACAGGGTGTAGCAGCGGTTGCTGTGGGCGAGGTGGCGGGCGACCGCGTCGGCCAGCGCCAGGCCGTCGTAGGTGGAGGTGCCGCGGCCGATCTCGTCCATCAGCACCAGCGACTGCGCGCTGGCGTGGTGCAGGATGTAGCTGGTCTCGGCCATTTCCACCATGAAGGTGGACTGGCCCTTGGCGAGGTCGTCGCCGGCGCCGATGCGGGTCAGGATGCGGTCGACCGGGCCGAGCAGGGCGCGGCTGGCCGGCACGTAGCTGCCGATGTGGGCGAGCAGCACGATCAGCGCGTTCTGGCGCATGTAGGTCGACTTGCCGCCCATGTTCGGGCCGGTGATGACCAGCATCCGCCGTTGCGGGTGCAGGTCCAGGTCGTTCGGCTCGAACGGGTGCTCGCGCACCGCCTCGACCACCGGGTGGCGGCCGCGCTCGATGCGCAGGCCCGGTTCCTCGCGCAGTTCCGGGCGGGCCCAGTCCAGCGCCTGCGCGCGTTCGGCGAAGCAGGCCAGCACGTCCAGTTCCGACAGCGCGGCGGCGCAGCCCTTGAGCGGCTCCAGCTCGGCGCCGAGGCTGTCCAGCAGCTGTTCGTAGAGCAGCTTCTCGCGGGCCAGCGAGCGCTCGCGCGCCGACAGCACCTTGTCCTCGAAGGCCTTCAGCTCCTCGGTGATGTAGCGCTCGGCATTGCTCAGGGTCTGGCGGCGGCTGTAGTGCACCGGCGCCTTGTCGGCCTGCCCCTTGCTGATCTCGATGAAGTAGCCGTGGACCCGGTTGTAGCCGACCTTGAGGGTGGCGATGCCGCTGCGCTCGCGCTCGCGCGCTTCCAGGTCGATCAGGAACTGGTCGGCGTGGGTGGACAGCCGGCGCAGCTCGTCCAGCTCGGCGTCGAAGCCCTCGGCGATGACGCCGCCGTCGGACAGCTTCAGCGGCGGCTGCTCGGCGATCGCCGAGGCCAGCAGGTGGGCGGTGGCGTCGTGCTCGCCGAGGCCGGCGTGCAGCGCCTGCAGCCGCGGCGAATCCAGCGGCTGCAGGATCGCCCGCAGCTGCGGCAGCAGCGCCAGACCGTCGCGCAGGGTCGAGAAGTCGCGCGGCCGCGCCGAGCGCAGCGCGACCCGGGTCAGGATCCGCTCGAGGTCGCCGAGCGCGCGGAAGGCGTCGCGCAGCTCGCTGTCGGCGCCGGCGTCGATCAGCGCGGCGACCGCGGCATGCCGGTGCGCCAGCACCTCGCGCAGCCGCAGTGGCCGGTGCAGCCAGCGCCGCAGCAGCCGCCCGCCCATCGGCGTGACCGTGCTGTCGAGCACGCCCAGCAGGGTGTTGCGGGTATCGCCGTCGACCCGGGTATCGAGCTCGAGGTGGCGGCGGGTGGCGGCGTTCATCGCGATCGCCTCGCCGGCCACTTCCATCGCGATCGCGGTCAGGTGCGGCAGCCGCTGCTTCTGGGTTTCCTCGACGTAGCCGAGCAGGGCGCCGGCGGCGGCGATCGCGCGCGGCCGTTGCTCGATGCCGAAGCCGCTGAGGTCGTGCAGCTTGAAGAACTGCAGCAGCTGGCGGCGGCCGCTGTCGGCGTCGAACAGCCACGGCGGCCGGCGCCGCACGCCGCTGCGCTGGCGCAGGAATTCCGGCCAGCCCTCCTCGTCCGGGATCAACAGCTCGGCCGGCTCCAGCCGCGCCAGCTCGGCCTCCAGCGCGTCCTCGCCGTCGACCTCGTTGACCAGGAAACGGCCGCCGGCCAAGTCGGCCCAGGCCAGGCCGTAGCCGGCCTTGGTCCGCGCCAGCGCCATCAGCAGGGTGTCGCGGCGCTCGTCCAGCAACGCCTCGTCGGTGACCGTGCCGGGAGTGACGATCCGCACCACCTTGCGCTCGACCAGGCCCTTGCTGAGTGCCGGGTCGCCGATCTGCTCGCAGATCGCCACCGACTCGCCGAGCGCGACCAGCCGCGCCAGATAGCCCTCGTAGGCATGCACCGGCACCCCGGCCATCGGGATCGGCGCGCCGCCGGAGCTGCCGCGCTGGGTCAGGGTGATGTCCAGCAGGCGCGCGGCCTTGCGCGCATCGTCGTAGAACAGCTCGTAGAAATCGCCCATCCGGAAGAACAGCAGCAGGTCCGGGTACTCGGCCTTGGCGGCGAAGTACTGCTTCATCAGCGGGGTGTGCTCGGAGGCGCCTGCCGATCTGGCCTGGGAGGTCGATGAATCGGGGATGTGCGGGTCTTGCCGTGCTTGCATGGATGAGGTTCTGCCGCGCAGGCTCCGAGCCTGCGTTGTCGGCCGGCAGTATCGCCCGATCGCGTCGCGACTGCGTCCCTTCGGTCCTGCCCCGCGCTCAACCCAGCTCCAGCGCGCCGGTCAGGTCGCCCGGAGCGACCCCGCCGGCGGCCAGCATCGCCTGCTCGCGCTCGATCAGGCCCGGCAGCTTGTGCAGGCCGAAGCGGCGGCTGATCAGGCGCAGGATCGAGCCGGTGTCGTAGACGGTATGGTCGACGAAGCCGCGCCTGGCCAGCGGCGACACCACCAGCGCCGGGATCCGCGAGCCCGGGCCCCAGCGGTCGCCCTTCGGCGGGGCGACGTGGTCCCACCAGCCGCCGTTCTCGTCGAAGGTGATCACCACCACGGTCTTGTCCCAGCCGGGACTGGTGCGCAGCGCGTCGACCACGCAGGCGATGTGGCGGTCGCCGGCGGCCACGTCGGAATAGCCGGCGTGCATGTTGAGGTTGCCCTGCGGCTTGTAGAAGGTCACCGGCGGCAGCTTGCCGGCGCGGATGTCGGCGATGAAACGGTTGTCCGGGGCGCTGTCGCCGAGGCCGCCGTCGCGCAGGCGCTGGTCGCGGGCCGGGGTGCCCGGGGCCAGGTTGGCGAAGTAGTTGAACGGCTGGTGGTGGTACTGGAAGTTGGGGCTGCCGGGGAATTCCTCGGTCTCGCCGGTATCGCCGCGGCCCTGCACCGCCAGGCCCCAGCCGCCGGCGTACCAGGCCCAGTCCACGCCGGCCGCGTCGAGCGCGTCGCCGATGTGACGGTGGGTCTGCGGCGGCATGACGTTGGCGCTGTCGGCCGGGGCGTAGCCGGGACGCGCCGGGTTGCTCAGCCCGCACGGCTGGAACGGCGGCAGCATCGTGTTGACCGCCCAGAAGTCCGGGGTCAGCGCGCCGTTGCGGACGAACTTCGGGCGTCCGTTCAGGGCGCTGGCCGGGCACTTCTCGTGCAGCGCCAGGCGGATGCCGGCCGGATCGTCGCCGTCGAGGACGCTGGTCTGGAAGCGCGCCGGACCCTGGTCGGCGTCCGGGTAGAACGACGGCTGCGCGGCGATCAGGTACTGGTGGTTGAGGAAGGAGCCGCCGAAGGCGCCCATGAAGAAGTTGTCGCACAGGGTGTATTCGCGCGCCAGCTGCCACAGCCGCAGCGTGGCCGGCGCGTCGCCGTAGTGGCCCATCACCAGCGCGCCGCTGTCGCCCCAGGCGGCGAAGCCGTCGTTGCGGCCGCCATTGATCTGCAGCTGGTTCTCGTAGAAGCGGTGCACCAGGTCGCGGGTGACCACGCCGTGCGGCAACGGCTTGCCGTCGGCGGTGCTCAGCGCGAACGGTGCGTTGGCGATCGGCCCGATCGCGTCCTCGGCGATCTGGTAGCGGCGGTGGTCGACCACCTGTTCGTCGGGCACCAGCCCGCCCCAGATCGGCGGCAGCACGTCGAGCACACCGCCGTCGCGGTCGCGCTGCAGGTACTGCTCGGGGCGCAGCGCCGACAGCGGCCGCTGCAGGCCGGGAAAGTCCGGGAACAGGTTGTTGAAGCTGCGGTTCTCGCAGAACACCACCACGATCCGCTCGACCTTCGCGCGCAGGGCATGGTCGACTGCCGGATCGGCCGACGCATGGGCATGGGCATGGGCGGCGCGGCGCGGCGCGGCGGCCAATGCCTCGGGTGCGCCGACCGCGCTGGCGGCGCCGGCCAGGGCGATGCCGCCGAGCAAGCGGCGGCGTTGCGGGCTGTCGGGAGCGTCGGGAGTGTCGGGTCGTGGTGGAGGAGTCTTCATTGCGGGTTCGCAAGGTGGCGGAACAAACTGCGGGCGGAGCACGCGGCAAGCGCCGCAGTCGGCGCCCGAATCTACTCCCGATCCATGACCAGCGGACGACGGCGACGGCCGCAGCCGGGCCGACTGCAGCGGCGTGGCCCAGGAGCCGGAACTTGCGATTGACGTCCCGACATGTCTGTGATGGACTTGGAAGCCGTCCGCGACGGCCACGGCGCTCGCAAGCGGATCATTGCGGGGGGATGGGGGGTCGAACACTTGCTGAAAGTCCGGGCCGGCACGCCACCGTCGGATGCGCACACTCCCTGTGCCCGGCACCGGCGGGACCGGCCGCGCCGATCCCGCGCCCACACCGCGTGCCTGCCGGTCCTGCTGGCCGCGTTGCTGGCCTGCACCCTGCCCTGCACGGGCGGCCCGGCCGCCGAACGCCCCGCCGAGGACATGCTAGCCCGCGCCGAAACGCTGGGCACGGCCAAGCGCGAAGAATTCCACACCCTGCTGGCCAGGCTGGACCCGGTGCGCGACCGCCTCACCGCGGCCCAACGGCAGCGGCTGGACATCCTGCATGCGCTGGATGCCAGCATCGCCGGCAGGCGCACCGACGCCGAAGCGCTGCTGGGCAGGGTGCTGGGCGAAGCCACCGATCCGGACGCGCGCTTCCGCGCCGGCACCATGCTGGCCAGCTTGTACGCCAGCAATCGCCGCTTCGAGGACAGCCTGAAGACCCTGGCCGGGGTGTTGCCGCTGGAGGACCGGATCGCCTCGCCGACCCTGCGCCAACTGGGCTGGCGTTCGGCCGCCGGGGTCTACAACCGGCTGGGCCTGTACGAGCTGGGCCGCGACTACGCCGGCCGGATCCTGCGCGACCAGCCTTCACCACTGCTGCGCTGCGCCGCGGACAACCTGCGGCTGGAAGCGGCGCTGGGGCTGGGCGAGCGCCTGACCGAAGGCGATATCCGCAAGGTGATCCATCTGTGCGAGCCGCTGGACCCGGCCCAGACCGGCTACGCCTACGTGAGCCTGGCGCGCTGGCTGCACGACAGCGGCGACGCCAGCGGCGCAATCGCCGTGCTGCGCGGCCGCCTGCCCACCGTGGCGGCGCCGCGCTACCCGCAGCTGCAAGGCGGCTACCAGGCCCTGCTGGGCAAGTACCTGCTGGAAGCGGGCGACTACGCCGGCGCCGGCCGGTACGCGGCCGCCGTGGCCGGTGCCGAGGCGCACCTGGCCGGCTCCGAGGCGCTGGCCAGCGCGTACTACATCCTCTACCGGGTGGCCGAGCGCCGCGGCAACGTGCGCGAGGCGTTCGAGCAGTACCGCCGTTACGCCGACACCGAGCGCACCCACCTGACCGACATGCGCGATGGCCAACTGGCCTACCAGATCGTCAACCAGCAGAGCCGCCAGAAGAGCCAGCAGATCGCCATGCTCGACCAGCGCAACCGCCTGCTGCAGCTGCAGCAGGCGCTGGAACGCGAGTCGGCGCAGAACTCGCGGCTGGTGGCGGCGCTGGCGGTGCTGGTCGCCTGCGTGGTCGCCTACTGGGCGCTGCGCATGCGCCGGGTGCAGAAGGCGCTGCGGCTGTCGGCCGAGACCGATTCGCTGACCCGCCTGAACAACCGCGACAGCTTCATCCGGCTGGCCGGCGAACGGCTGGCGCTGGCCGCGCGCGACGGCCACGAGGTGGTGCTGATGATGTTCGACCTGGACCACTTCAAGTCGATCAACGACCGCTTCGGCCACGGCACCGGCGACTGGGTACTGCGCGCGGCGGCCGACGCGGTCCACCCGTTTTGCCGCGGCACCGACTGCCTGGCGCGCATGGGCGGCGAGGAGTTCGCGATGCTGATGCCGGGCATGGACGAGCGCGCCGGCCAGCGCGTGGCCGAGGAGATGCGCGCGCGCCTGGCGGCGATGAGCACGACCGACAGCGGCTATTCGTTCGTAGCTACCGGCAGCTTCGGCGTGACCTCGACCACGGTGAGCGGCTACGACCTCGCCAGCCTGCTGTCCAACGCCGACCGCGCCATGTACCGCGCCAAGCGCGAGGGCCGCAACCGCGTGTGTGTGTTCGTGCCGGAAATGTCGCCCGAGCGCGAAGCCGGCAACGTGGTCCGCCTGCCAGGGGAGCACGGCGCGCCGCAGCTGAACCGGCGCGTCACGGATTTGCAGCGTCCGCCTCACCCGGACTGAACATCGCCGCCGGCACTATTCGCCCTACGTCCGCGCTCGCCAGGTCGCCCTGAAAGCCACCGGCCCGCGCGGACGACCACATTCCCTATGGCTGGCACGCGCGCACCGCCGTAAGGCCCCATCGCTCTCCGAGGAACGAGGCGGGCCCTAGGGCCGCAGCAGCCATTGCGCGGCCGCCCGCCCGGCGCGGCGGCCGCCGGCTTAGGCAGGCGGTGAGCAGGTAGCCGCCGGTCGGCGCCTCCCAGTCGAGCATCTCGCCGGCACAGAACACGCCGGGCAGCGCGCGCAGCATCAGCGACTCGTCGAGCGCCTGCAGGCGCACGCCGCCGGCGCTGCTGATGGCCTCGGCGATCGGCCGCGGCCGCAGCAGCCGCAACGGCAGGCGGTGGATGGCGGCAGCCAGCACCGCGGCATCACCGCGCTGCGCCGCCGGCACCGTCTCGAACACCAGCGCGGCCTTGGCACCGTCGACGCCGGCCTGGCGGCGCAGGTGTTCGCCGATGCTGTGGCGGCCGCGCAGACGCGCCAGATCGTGGAGCAGGCGCGGCAGGTCGCGGCCCGGCGCGAGGTCCAGCTGCAGCAGCGCCCGACCGTCGCGGCCGATCGCCGCGCGCAGGTCCGCGCCGATGGCGTAGACCAGGCTGCCTTCGATGCCGGTGGCGGTGAGCACGCATTCGCCCTGGCGCGCCTGCGCCCGGCCGTGCGCGGCGCGCCAGTGCGCGACGACTGGCTTGAGCGGCGCGCCGGCGTAGCGACCGGCCAGGTGTTCGCTCCAACCGATGTCGAAACCACAGTTGGCCGGCTGCAGCGGCGCCAGCTCGATGCCGCGCGCGGCCAGCCAGGGCGTCCAGGCGCCGTCGGAGCCCAGTTGCGGCCAGCTACCGCCGCCCAGCGCCAGCACGCTGACCTGCGCAGCGACCGTGTGGCCGCCCTCCGGCGTCTCGAAGCGCAATGCGCCGTCCTCGCCCCACCCCGTCCAGCGGTGCTGGACGTGGAAGCGCACGCCCTGCTCCTTCAGCCGCCGCACCCAGGTGCGCAGCAGCGGCGCGGCCTTCAGGTCGGTGGGGAATACCCGCCCGGAACTGCCCACGAAGGTGTCCACGCCCAGCCCGCACGCCCATTCGCGCAACGCCTGCGCATCGAAGTCGCGCAGCCAGCCGGCCACCTCGCCGGCGCGTTCGCGGTAGCGCGAAACGAAACGCTCGAACGGCTCGGAATGGGTCAGGTTGAGCCCGCCCTTGCCGCAGATCAGGAACTTGCGGCCGACCGAGCCCTTGCCCTCGTACAGGTCCACCTGCACGCCGGCGGCGCACGCGGCTTCGGCGGCCATCAGCCCGGCCGGACCGCCGCCGATGATCGCCAGCGTCGGTGGGCCGGTGCGTGGGTCGGACATCGCGACAGTATCGTCGATGGGCTGCGTTTTTCCCTTCTCCCCTCGGGAGAAGGCCGGCGCACGAAGCAGACCGGCCCCAGCAGAAACCCAGTCGGCTATCGTGACGGCCTCGCCCGCCTCGTCCGGAAACCCGCATGCGCCTGACTGCCCTGCTCGGCATCGCCCTGTTGCTCGCCCTGCCCGCGCAGGCGCAGGGGCCCACGCCGCTGCCCGCGCGGCTGCAGGACTTCGACCATTACGTCGACCAAGTGCGGGAGCAGTTCGACGTGCCCGGCATCGCGGTGGCGATCGTCAAGGACGGCCAGGTGGTGCTGGCGCGCGGCTACGGCGTCAAGGAGATCGGCAAGCCCGAGCGGGTCGGTCCGGACACCCTGTTCGCCATCGCCTCCAACACCAAGGCCTTCACCGCCGCCTCGCTGCAGATACTGGCCGACGAGGGCAAGCTGGACATGGACGACCGGGTGGTCGAGCGCCTGCCCGGCTTCCGCATGGCCGACCCCTACATCACCCACGAGATGCGCATCCGCGACCTGCTGGCGCACCGCAGCGGGCTGTCGCTGGGCGCCGGCGACCTGCTGTACTGGCCGACCACCGACTACTCCAACGCCGAAGTCGTCCAGCATCTGGCCCAGGTGCCGATCAAGGGCGAGTTCCGCGCCCAGTACGCCTACGACAACATCCTGTTCGGGGTGGCCCAGCAGGTGATCGAGCGGGTCTCCGGCCTGTCCTACGAGCAGTTCCTGCGCCAGCGCTTGTTCGGCCCGCTGGGCATGAGCCGCACCCGCTTCAACAGCGACCGCCTGCAGCCCGGCGACGACGTGGCCAGCGGCCATTCCAAGCAGGACTTCAGCAAGCTGGTGGTCGCTCCACGCATGACCTGGTCGAACGTGGCCGGCGCCGGCGGCATCTATTCCAGCGTCGACGACCTGGCGCGCTGGGTGCGCGTCCAGCTCGACGGCGGCGTCATTTCCGGCAGCGGCGACGACGCCAAGCGGTTGTTCTCCGAACGCGCCCAGCGCGAGATGTGGTCCATGCTCACGCCGATCCCGGTGCCCAAGCCGGCCGTGCCCGAGCTGGCCGCGGCCACACCCAACTTCATGGGCTATGGCGAAGGCTGGTTCCTGGGCGACTTCCAGGGCCGCAAGCTGGTCTGGCACACCGGCGGCTGGCCGGGCATGGTCTCGCGCATCACCCTGGTGCCGCAGGAGAAGCTGGGGGTGATCGTGCTGACCAACCAGGAAGTCGGTGCGGCCTTCAACGCGGTGACCCTGCAGGTCCTGGAGGCCTATCTGGCGCCGCAGCAGCGCACCGATTGGCTGGTCGCCTACGCCGCCGCCGTGGCCAAGTCGCAGGGCGAGGCCGACGCCGCCTGGCAGAAGCACCTGACCCAGCGCGATGCCGGCGCCAAGCCCTCGCTGCCGGCGTCCAGCTATGCCGGCACCTACCGCGATCCCTGGTACGGCGACGTGCTCATCACCCAGGAGGGCGACCAACTGGTGATGCGCTTCAGCCACACCGCCGAACTGGTCGGCACCCTTGAGCACTGGCAGCACGACAGCTTCATCGTCCACTGGCGGCAGCGCTGGCTCAACGCCGACGCCTTCGTCAACTTCGCCCTGGACGTGGACGGCCGGGTCACCGGCGCGAGCATGCAGGCGGTGTCGCCGCTGACCGATTTCAGCTTCGACTTCCAGGACCTGCAGCTGCCGCGCGTGCGCGACGAGGGCGCCGACGACCAGTAGGACGAAAGCACCGGCCAGGCAGGCGGCGCGGGCGGTCATGCGGTGGCAGGCGGTCTCGGCGGGCGGGCGGCATAGCGGTCGCCGCGGTGACGCCGAACTGGCGTATGGTGGCGCCTCCATCCACCACCCTGCCAGACGCCATGACCGCGCCTTCGCTCACCCAGGAACTCCTCTCCCAATTGCAGGGCGCGCCACTGCAGCAGATCGCCCAGCAGCTCGGCACCGACCACGCCCAGGCCGGCACTGCAGTCGCCACCGCACTGCCGCTGCTATTGGGCGCGCTCGGCCGCAACGCAGCGCAGCCGCAGGGCGCCCAGGCCCTGTTCGGTGCGCTCCAGGATCACGCCGGCGGCCTGGACCTGGGCAGCGTGCTGGGCGCGGTGCTCGGCGGCGGCACGGGCTCGGCGCAAACCGACGGCGCCGGCATCCTCGGCCACATCTTCGGCGCCAGCCAGACCAACGCGGCGCAGGGCCTGGGCCAGGCCACCGGCCTGGGCAGCAGCCAGGCCGCCCAGCTGCTGGCGATCCTGGCGCCGATCGTGATGTCGTACCTGGCCAAGCACAGCGCCAGCCAGGGCCTGGACGCCGGCGGCCTGGGCCAGGTGCTGGGCCAGGAACACAGCCAGATCCAGCAGCAGAGCGGCGGCCTGCTCGGCTCCCTGCTCGACCGCGACGGCAACGGCCAGGTCGATGCCGGCGATCTGCTCAAGCTCGGCGCCGGCCTGCTCGGCGGCCTGCGCTGAAGGATGGCCGCCGCGCCCGCACGCGCGGGCGCGGAACCGCCTCAGCAGGCGTCGATGTCGCCCAGCGCCTGGATCAGGCGCCGGGCGCGCTTGTCGGGGCGGTGTTCGGGCGGGCGGTAGCCGTCGCGCAACGCCGCCCGCTGCAGGCGCTGCTGCTCGCGCCGCGCCTTCGATTCGGCGCTTTCCTCGTACAACACCTGCGCCGCCGACGCCGGCCCGCGCACCGCGCTCAGGCCGCGCACCACCACCTCGAACACCTCCTCGCCGCGGCTGATCCGCAGGCGCTCGCCGGTGCGCAGCGCGCGCGAGGACTTGGGCCGCTGGCCGTCCACCTCGACCTTGCCGGTCTCGATGGCCTGCTTGCCCAGGCTGCGGGTCTTGAAGAAGCGCGCGGCCCACAGCCATACGTCCAGCCGCACCGGCGGGAGGGACGCCGGCTCAGCTGTCGCCATGACCGCTGAAGCCGGGCTTGATGCTGTTCTTGCCGGCACCGTCGCTGGACCATTCCAGACGCTGGTGGGGATGGCAGCGCTGGTAGTGGGCACTGGTCGAGCGGACGGTATCGGGCAGGTCGTCGACGGGATTGTCGACCAGGCACTCGGGAATCTCGGCCGGACGCAGCATGGCGTCGCTGCGCCCCGGACCGCCGGCGCAGCCGGCCAGCAGGATCGTCACGGCCAGCATGGCGGCCGGCGTCGGATATCGGGGCATGCACGCCATCCGGGATCACCTCCGCGCATCGATCGAGCGAGCACAGGCGCCAACTCGCCGGCCCTTGGATGCTAGTGTGCCGCCCGCCTCCGGACAACACCAGCATGTCCAGTCCCAACCGCGACCTGACCACCGGCCCGATCGGCCGCAACCTGCTGCTGTTCGCCCTGCCGATCCTGGCCGGCAACGCCGCTCAGTCGCTCAACGGCTCGGTCAACGCGGTGTGGATCGGGCGCTTCCTCGGCGAGGACGCGCTGACCGCCGCGGCCAACGCCAACAACATCATGTTCTTCCTGCTCGGCTCGGTGTTCGGCATCGGCATGGCCGCCACCATCCTGATCGGCCAGTCGATGGGCGCACACGACCTGGCCCAGGCGCGGCGGGTGATGGGGACCAGCGCCTCGTTCTTCTTCGCCGTCGCGGTGCTGGTGTCGGCCTGCGGGCTGTGGTTGGCGCGCCACTTGCTGGCGGCGATGGGCACGCCGGCCGCGTCGCTGCCGCTGGCCGTGGCCTACCTGCGGGTGATCTTCCTGGCCATGCCGCTGCTGTACCTGTTCGCTTTCCTGTCGGCGGCGCTGCGCGGCGCCGGCGACTCGCGCACGCCGTTCCGCTTCCTGCTGCTGTCGGTGGCGTTGGACATCGCCCTCAATCCGCTGCTGATCTTCGGCATCGGCCCGTTCCCGCGGCTGAGCATCGCCGGGGCGGCCTGGGCCACCCTGGCCGCGCAGGCGATCGCGCTGTCCGGGCTGCTGGCCTACCTGCGCCACAAGCGCCACGTGCTGTGGCTGGGGCGGCGCGACGCACGCCTGTTCGTGCCCGACTTGCAAATCCTGCGCGCACTGGTGGTCAAGGGCGTGCCGATGGGTCTGCAGATGGTGCTGATCTCGCTGGCGATGATCGCGATGATGGCGCTGATCAACGGCTTCGGCACCGACACCGCCGCCGCCTACGGCGCCGCCCTGCAGCTGTGGACCTACGTGCAGATGCCGGCGATGGCGATCGGCGCGGCGTGCTCGTCGATGGCCGCGCAGAACGTCGGCGCGCGCCGCTGGGACCGGGTGGAGTCCACCGCCTGGACCGGGGTGGGCTTCAACTTCCTGCTCACCGGGGTGCTGGTGGTGGCGCTGATCGTGTTCGACCGCTGGACCCTGGCGCTGTTCCTGCCGCCGGCCAGCGACTCGCTGCGGATCGCCCGCCACCTCAACCATGTCGCGGCGTGGTCGTTCCTGTTCTTCGGGGCGACCTTCGTGCTCAGCGGAGTGGTGCGCTCCACCGGCGCGGTGCTAGCGCCGCTGCTGATACTGACGCTGGCGCTGTGGGGCATCCGCGTGCCATTCGCCAAACTGGCCATGCCGGCACTGGGCGCCGACGCGGTGTGGTGGAGCTTCCCACTCAGCTCGGTGTGCTCGATGCTGATGTCGCTGGCCTACTACCGCTGGGGCCGCTGGCGCCGCGCACACATGCTGGCGCCACAGCCGCACGCCGACGAAGTGGCGGTGCCGGCCGAGGTGCCCGCGCCGCCGCCGGCGCCGGTCGCCGAGCACGCCGGGGGCTAGAAACCCGGCCTGCGCAACAACGCGAAAGGCCGCCCATCAGGCGGCCTTTCGTGCGAACCGGAACGACCGGTGCGGCTCAGCCAGCGGCCTTCTCGGCCTTGGCCTTGGCCACCGCGGCCAGGTCTTCCTTGATGCGGGCGGCCTTGCCTTCCAGGCCGCGCAGGTAGTACAGCTTGCCGGCGCGCACCTTGCCGCGGCGCTTGACCTCGACCGACTGGATGGTCGGGCTGTGGGCCTGGAACACGCGCTCCACGCCGTAGCCGTGGGAGATCTTGCGCACGGTGAAGGCCGAGTTCAGGCCGGCGTTCTTCTTGGCGATCACCACGCCCTCGTAGGCCTGCACGCGCTCGCGGTTGCCCTCCTTGACCTTGACGTTGAC
>JASGEB010000229.1:0-3325 GCA_047606785.1 Pseudoxanthomonas sp. | reverse complement strand
GAATACCTCGCGCATCGACCGCGCGCTGGCGCGGCGCGCCGAGGCCGCCACCAAGGTGGTGCCGCTGAAGGCGCGCAGCCGCCCGGCGGCGTGAACGCGGCGGCCGGCCCGCGCCGGCTGCTGGCGCTGGGCGATTCCTATACCGTCGCCGAGGGCATCGACCCGGCCGGGCAGTGGCCGCGCCAGCTGGCCGGCCTGCTGCGCGCGCAGGGCCTGCAGGTCGGCGAGCCGCTCATCGTCGCCCGCACCGGCTGGACCACCGACGAACTGGACGCCGGCCTCGACGCGGCCGCGCCGCGCGGGCCGTTCGACCTGGTGAGCCTGGCGATCGGCGTCAACGACCAGTACCGCGGGCGCGATGTGGACGGATACCGCACGCGGTTCGAGGGCCTGCTGCGGCGGACGATCGGCCTGGCCGGCGGCGAACCCGGCCAGGTGCTGGTGCTGTCGATCCCGGACTGGGGCCGGACCCCGTTCGCCGTCGCCGGCGGCCGCGACGCGGCCGCCATCGGCGCGCAGATCGACGCCTTCAACGCCGCCGCGCACGCCGTGTGCCGGGCCCGGGGCGCGGCCTTCGTCGACGTCACCGCGTCCAGCCGCGCCGCCCACGCGCCGGACGACCTGGCCGCCGACGGCCTGCACTACGCCGCCGGCGAATATGCGCGCTGGGCCGCGCTGGCCCTGCCGGCCGCGCGCGCTGCGCTAGCCTGAGCCGCGCCCGCCGCCGCGCAGTACCGATGCTCCCCGACGCCGCCACCCGCCCGATGCCGCCCGAACAGGCCCTGCGCATCGCCCGCGCCTTCCTGCCGGAGCGGCCGTGGGGCAATCGCCACGACTACTGCTACGCCCGCATCAAGCTGCGCACCGATCCGCTCTACCCGGGCGTGCTGCATGCGCTGGTCGGCACCCGCGCGCCGGTGCTCGACCTGGGCTGCGGCCTGGGCCTGCTGGCGCACGCGCTGCGCGCGGCCGGCATGGCCCAGCCCTACCACGGCGTGGACATCGACGCCGACAAGATCGGCCGCGCCCCGCGCATCGCCGCGCGCGCCGGCATCGCCGACGTCCGCTTCGAAGTGATGGATCTGGGCCGGCAATGGCCGCAGCACGCCGGCAGCGTGTGCATCCTGGACATGCTGCAGTACCTGGACGCCGGCCGGCGCAGCGCCCTGCTGCGGCACGCGGCCGACATGCTCGTCCCCGGCGCGAAGCTGGTGATCCGCAGCGGCCTGGGCGACGCCAACCGCCGCGGCCGCACCACCCGCGTGGCCGACCTGTTCGCCCACCTGACCGGCTGGATGCAGGAAGTGCCGCGCAGCTACCCGACCCGCGCCGGCCTGCAGGCCGACCTGGACGCCGCCGGCCTGCGCGCCGAGTTCTCGCCGCTGTACGGCAACACTCCGTTCAACAACTGGCTGGTGGTGGCGTGGCGGGCGTGAATGCGTCTTCGGGCAGCACCGCCGCGTAGCCGAGTTCGCCCAGCCGCGCCAGCACCCGGCCGACGATCTGCACGTTGTGGCCGTGCGGCTCGCCCTCGTGCAGCAGCACGATCGCGCCCGGGCGCAGGCCGCGCTCGATCCGCCTGAGCACCGCGTCCGGGTTGCAGCGCGCCGCGCCGTCGTAGCCGCGCGCGCTCCAGGCCACCCGCGCCAGGCCGTGGCGCTGCAGCGCCGGCGCGACGAAGGGATTGGTATGGCCGACCACGCTGCGGAACCACACCGGCGCGCGGCCGCTGGCCGACGCCAGCAGGCGCTGGCCCTCGCCGATCTCGCGCGCCATCCGCGCCGGTCCCAGCCGCCAGAACGCGGCGGCCGGGTGGCTGGCGCTGTGGTTGCCGATGCCGTGGCCGCGGCGGACGATCTCGCGCACCAGTTGCGGCCGCCGCGCGGCGCGCTCGCCGACCAGGAAGAAGGTCGCCTTGGCCCCGGCCCGGTCGAGCAGGTCCAGGATCGGCAGGGTGTCGTCGGAAGGACCGTCGTCGATGGTCAGCCAGACCTGTCCGCGCGCGTCCGGCAGCCGCACCAGCGCCGGCGCCAGCAGCTGCGAGGTCGGCGCGAAGGTGCCCCACAGCACCGCGCCGTGGACCAGCAGCAGCGCCGCCAGCCCGCAGGCCCAGCCCAGTTGCCACCACAGCAGCAGCGCCGCCACTTGCGCGGCGGCCAGCAGGCCCAGCCTCAGGCCGGCCCGGCGGGGCACGCGATGCAGCATTCCGGCCTCCTCCATCGGCGCGATGATGCCACGGCGTAGAATCGGCGGCCCCGCTTTCGCCGCCGCCGCCATGTCCCTCGATCCCGCCGTCCGCTCCCGCATCGACGCCCTGCTGCAGGCCAACCGCGTCGTCCTGTTCATGAAGGGCCAGCCGTCGATGCCGCAGTGCGGCTTCTCGGCCAAGGCCGCCGGCATCCTCGACGGCACCGGCGTGGCCTACGCCCACGTCAACGTGTTGGCCGACCCGGAGATCCGCGAGGGCATCAAGGCCTACGGCGACTGGCCGACCATCCCGCAGCTGTACGTGGACGGCGAGCTGGTCGGCGGCAGCGACATCATCGAGCAGCTGGCCGGCAGCGGCGAGCTGTATTCCCTGCTCGGCGTGGCCGCGCCGGACCGCACGCCGCCGAAGATCACCGTCACCCCGGCCGCGGCCGAGATGCTGGCCAACGCCCTGGACGAGGCCGGCGGCGGCGCCGCGCTGGTGCTGGCCATCGACGCGCAGTTCCAGCCCAACTTCCAGCTCGGCCGCTTCGACGCCAACGCCATCGCCGCCGAATCCAACGGCGTGCGCATCCAGTTCGATCCGGCCAGTGCGCGCCGCGCCGAGGGCATCACCATCGACTGGGTGGACGACCTGCGCGGCAAGGGCCTGGCCATCGACAACCCCAATGCGCCACGGCCGGTCAAGCAGCTCCCGGCCGCGCAGGCGGCACAGAAGGTGCAGGCCGGCGAACTGCTGCTGGTGGACGTGCGCCCGGCCGACGAACGCGCCCAGGCCACGGTCAAGGTGCCGTTCAAGACCCTCGACGGCGACGGCCGCGCCGCCCTGGAGGCGCTGCCCAAGGACACCGCCCTGGCCTTCCTGTGCCATCGCGGCGGCCGCAGCCAGGCCGCGGCCGAGCACTTCGCCCAGCTCGGCTTCAGCGACGTGTACAACGTGGTCGGCGGCATCGACGCTTGGGCGACCGAGGTCGACGCCTCGCTGCCGCGCTACTGACGGCGGCCGCGGGCGCTGTGCCGCCGCCCGCCAGGCGGCCGCGGCCGGCGCGCCCGCGCACCCCAGGAGCGCGCCGGCCAACACATGCCGAAGGCCGCCGTCAGTAGCGCGGCCGCGAGG
>JASGEB010000228.1:0-7233 GCA_047606785.1 Pseudoxanthomonas sp. | reverse complement strand
CGGCGACGGCCTCGCGCAGGCGCGCGACCTCGGCCTGCGGGTCAAGCGGCGCGGCCGCGGCGGCCGCCGGCTCCTCGTTGGCCGCCGGCTGCACGCCGATCTGCTCCAGCAGCTTGCGCAACTCGCCCTCCGGCAGTGCGCCGGGGATTGCGCCCAGCACCTGGCCTTCCTTGACCACCACCAGGGTCGGCACCGAGCGGATCTGGAACATCGCCGCCAGCTGCTGTTCCTTGTCCACATCGACCTTGGCCACCTCGAACGCGCCGTTGTACTCGGCCGCCAGCTTGTCCAGGATCGGTCCGAGGGTCTTGCACGGCCCGCACCAACTGGCCCAGAAGTCGACGATCACCGGGGTTTCCAGCGATTTCTGCAGGACTTCGGCCTCGAAGTTGGCGGCGGTGGCGTCGAAGACGTGGGGCAGGGCGGACATGCGCTTTCCTCGCAGGGGATGGCCCGCAGATGGTGGCGGGCGCGACAGGATACAAGCCGTGTGCCGGGCCGGCGTGGGCCTGCCGCACGTTCCGGCGTGCGCTGCAACATGCGCTGCGGTAGGCTTTGCCGCTTTGCCGGCCGGGGTTCCCGGCCGTTTTCGCCCGCCGCCGCCCAGCCGTCCATGTCCGCCGTTCCCGAAGCCAACGCCTACGACCCCCGCGCGGTCGAATCCGCCGCCCAGCAGTTCTGGGACCGCACCGCCGCCTTCCAGGTCGACGAGTCCTCGGCCAAGCCCAAGTACTACTGCCTGTCGATGCTGCCGTACCCGTCCGGCGCGCTGCACATGGGCCACGTGCGCAATTACACCATCGGCGACGTGATCAGCCGCTACAAGCGCATGACCGGCCACAACGTGCTGCAGCCGATGGGCTGGGACGCCTTCGGCCTGCCGGCCGAGAACGCCGCGATCAAGAACAAGGTGGCGCCGGCGAAGTGGACCTACGCCAACATCGCGCACATGCGCGGGCAGCTCAAGGCGCTGGGCTACGCGATCGACTGGTCGCGCGAGTTCGCCACCTGCGCGCCGGACTACTACGTGCATGAGCAGCGCATGTTCACCCGGCTGATGCGCAAGGGCCTGGCCTACCGCAAGAACGCGGTGGTGAACTGGGACCCGGTCGACCAGACCGTGCTGGCCAACGAGCAGGTCATCGACGGCCGCGGCTGGCGCAGCGGCGCGTTGGTGGAAAAACGCGAGATCCCGCAGTGGTTCCTGCGCATCACCGACTACGCGCAGGAATTGCTGGATGGCCTGGACACGCTGGATGGCTGGCCGGACTCGGTCAAGACCATGCAGCGCAACTGGATCGGCCGCAGCGAGGGCCTGGAGATCCAGTTCGGCGTGGAAGATTGCGGCGAGCCGCTGACGGTGTTCACCACCCGCCCGGACACGCTGATGGGGGTGACCTTCGTGTCGATCGCCGGCGAGCATCCGCTGGCGCTGAAGGCCGCGCAGGACAATCCGGCGCTGGCCGCCTTCCTCGACGAACTGAAGAAGGGAGGAGTGTCCGAGGCCGAGCTGGAAACCCAGGAAAAGCGCGGCATGGACACCGGCTGGAAGGCGGTGCACCCGATCACCGGCGAAAAGGTGCCGGTGTGGGTGGCCAACTTTGTGCTGATGGGCTACGGCACCGGCGCGGTGATGGCGGTGCCCGGCCACGACCAGCGCGATTTCGAGTTCGCCAGCAAGTACGGCCTGCCGATCCGCCAGGTCATCGCGCTGAAGTCGCCGAAGAACCAGGCCGAGGCCCAGTACGATCCGGCCGTCTGGCAGGATTGGTACGGCGACAAGACCCGCGAACTGGAGCTGGTCAACTCGGCCGAATTCGACGGCCTCGACTACCAGGGCGCGTTCGAGGCGCTGGCCGAGCGCTTCGAGCGCAAGGGCCAGGGCCAGCGCCGGGTCAACTACCGCCTGCGCGACTGGGGGGTGAGCCGGCAGCGCTACTGGGGCTGCCCGATCCCGGTGATCTACTGCGACAAGTGCGGCGCGGTGCCGGTGCCGGACGACCAGCTGCCGGTGCTGCTGCCGGAGGACGTGGAGTTCGCCGGCACCGGCTCGCCGATCAAGACCGACCCGGAATGGCGCAAGTGCCGCTGCCCGGAGTGCGGCGGCCCCGCCGAGCGCGAGACCGACACCTTCGACACCTTCATGGAGTCCAGCTGGTACTACGCGCGCTATACCAGCCTCGGCGCGGCGGCGATGGTCGACAAGCGCGCCAACCACTGGCTGCCGGTGGACCAGTACATCGGCGGCATCGAGCACGCGATCCTGCACCTGATGTACTTCCGCTTCTTCCACAAGCTGCTGCGCGACGCGCGCCTGGTGGACAGTGACGAGCCGGCGACCAACCTGCTCACCCAGGGCATGGTGATTGCCGAGACCTATTACCGGGAATCGGCGATGGGCAACCGGGAATGGTTCAACCCCGCCGACGTCGAGGTCGAGCGCGACGACAAGGGCCGCATCGTCGGCGCGAGCTTGCGTGAGGACGGCCAGCCGGTGAACATCGGCGCGGTCGAGAAGATGTCCAAGTCGAAGAACAACGGCGTCGACCCGCAGGCGATGGTCGACAAGTACGGCGCCGACACGGTGCGCCTGTTCTCGATGTTCGCCGCCCCGCCCGAGCAGTCGCTGGAGTGGAACGAGGCTGGCGTCGAGGGCATGGCGCGTTTCCTGCGCCGGCTGTGGAACCAGGTGCAGCGCCATGCCGAGGCCGGTCCGGCGCCGGCGCTGGAGGTGGCCGCGCTGGACGCCGCGCAGAAGGCGCTGCGCCGCAAGACCCACGAGACTATCGCCAAGGTCGGCGAGGACTACGGCAAGCGCTACGGCTTCAACACCGCCATCGCCGCGGTGATGGAGCTGTCCAACGCGCTGGCCAGGTTCGACGACGCCGGCGCGCAGGGCCGTGCGGTGCGCCAGGAGGCGCTGCAAGCGGCGGTGCTGCTGCTCAATCCGATCACCCCGCACGCCAGCCACGCGCTGTGGCAGGCGCTGGGCCACCCGCAGACACTGCTGGAGGACGTGCCGTTCCCGCAGGCCGATCCGGCCGCGCTGGTGCGCGATTCGGTGATCCTGGCGGTGCAGGTCAACGGCAAGCTGCGCGGTACCATCGAGGTGGCGGCCGACGCGGCCAAGGAGCAGGTCGAGGCGCTGGCCCGGGCCGAGCCGAATGCGGCCAAGTTCCTGGAAGGGCTGAACGTGCGCAAGGTCATCATCGTGCCGGGCAAGATCGTCAACCTGGTGGCGGCCTGAGCGTCACCCGGCTCTCAAGTCGCGTTCACCGCCACCGGGCGACTCTAGGTTGCCGGCCCCGCCGCCCTCGTCCAGACTTGCCGCCCATGAACAACCCCGCCCTGCGGCTGCTGGCCGCGTTGCTGCTCCTGCCCGGCCTGGCCGCCTGCGGCTTCCACCTGCGCAACGCCATCGCCCTGCCGGCCGACCTAGGCCCGGTGAAGGTGCAGACCAGCTCGGCCTACAGTCCGCTGGCGCGCGACCTGGCCGCCGGCCTGCGTGCCGCCGGCGCGATCCCGGCTTCCGATCCGGATGCCAAGGACGTGGCGCGGCTGGTGATCCAGTCCGAACGCTGGGGCAATCGCGCCATCGCCCTGGACGGCAACGGCCGTGCGCTCGAATACAGCCTGCGCTACGCCACCGTGTTCAAGTTCCTGCGCGCCGACGGCAGCGTGCTGGTGCCGCAGCAGGTGGTGGAACTGTCGCGCGACTACGTCGCCCCGGCCACCAACGCCACCGGCACCGCCAGCGAGCAGGAGATCCTGGCCAACGAGCTGCGCCGGGAGATGGCGCAGTCGATCCTGCGCCGCATCGACGGGTTGATCCGCGGCGCCGGCCGCACCGGCATTCCGATGGACCATGCGGCGCAGGGACAGACCTCGGACCAGCAGTCGCAGGACGACGACGCCGGCGAGCCGGTGCCGCCGCCGCCGGACCACTAGGCGTTCGGCGATGGACATCGCGCCCGAACGCCTGCCCGAGCGCCTGGCCGCCGGCGAGCTGCTGCCGGCCTACCTGGTGGCCGGGCCGGAAGCGCTGCTGGTGCTGGAGGCGGCCGACGCCGTCCGCGCGCGCGCGCGCGCGCTGGGCATCGGCGAGCGCGAGGTGTTCGACATGGAAGGCCGCGCCCCCGACTGGGACGCACTGGCCTCCAGCCTGGCCGCGCCGGGCCTGTTCAGCCCGCGCCGGCTGATCGAAGTGCGCCTGCCCGGCGGCAAGCCCGGCAAGGACGGTGCCGAGCTGTTGGCGGCGTTCTGCGCCGACCCACCCGCCGACGTGGTCCTGCTGGTGATCGCCGGCGAATGGAGCAAGGCCCACCACGGCAAGTGGGTGGACGCGATCGGCCGGATCGGCGCGGTCTCCATCGCCTGGCAGGTCAAGCCGCACGAGGTGGCCGGCTGGCTGCAGGGCCGCCTGCGCAGCCGCGGCCTGGCCACGGACCGCGAGGCGGTGGCGCTGCTGGCCGAGCGGGTCGAGGGCAACCTGCTGGCCGCCGCCCAGGAAGTGGACAAGCTGGCGCTGCTGGCCGACGGCCGCAGCCTGGACGCGGCGACTCTGCAGTCGCTGGTCGCCGACGCCGCCCGCTTCGACGTGTTCCGGCTGGTCGAAGTGGCCCTGTCCGGGCAGGGCGCGCAGGCCGCACGCATGCTCGCCGGCCTGCGCGCCGAGGGCGAGAACGTGGCCGGGCTGATGCCGGTGCTGGTGCGCGAACTGTTGCGCTGCGCGCAGCTGGCGCGGGTGGCCGAACGCGGCGGCAATCTGGCCGCCGAGATGAAGGCGCAGGGGCTGTGGGAGAGCCGGCAGGCGCCGTTTAAGCGTGCCCTGCAGCGGCACGCTGCACCGGCGCGCTGGGACCGCCTGGTGGCCGTGGCCGGACGCGTGGACCGTGTCGCCAAGGGCCGCGCCGCCGGCGACGCCTGGGTGGCGCTGGAACGGCTGCTGCTGGCGGTGGCCGATGCCGCGGCGGTGCGGCTGGTGGCATGAGGGTGGGGACCGGGACCCGGGACCCGGGACTCGGGACCCGGGAAGCCGGGCCCGCGGCCTGTGAGCCCGGGAGCGAAGACCGCGGGCATTCGCGGCAACGGCAATCGCGCTTTTCCGAGTCCCGAGTCCCGGGTCCCGGGTCCCGGCTCCACCTCTACTACGGCGGCACCTTCGATCCCTTCCACAATGGCCACCTGGCCGTGGCCCGCGCCGCGCGCGACACCCTGGCGTGCCGGGTGGTGCTGGTGCCGGCCGCCGATCCGCCGCACCGGGCGCCGCCCGGCGCCGACGCGGCCCAGCGCCTGGCGATGGTCGCAGCGGCAGTGGCCGGCGAGCCGGGCCTGGCGGTGGATCGGCGCGAACTGGAGCGCGGCGGCCCCTCCTGGACCGTGGAAACGCTGCGCGAGCTGCGCCGCGAATACGGCGCGGCCGCGCCGCTGGCCTGGCTGGTGGGCGCCGACAGCTTCCTGTCGCTGCCCAGCTGGCACGACTGGCAGGACCTGTTTGGCCTGGCCCACTTCGTGGTCGCCGAGCGGCCGGGCAACGCCCTGGACGCACCGCTGTCGGCCGCACTGGCGCCGGCCAGCGCCGGCCGCTTCACCGCGGCGCCGGCCGAACTGGTTGCCAGCCCGGCCGGCCGGATCTTCCGCCTGCAGCAGCCGCTGGCGCCCGAATCGGCCAGCGCGATCCGCCAGCGGATCGCGGCGGGGCAGCCCTGGCGCGCGCTGGTGCCGGCGCCGGTGGCCGCCTTCATCGACCTGCACGGGCTGTACCGGGCCGCGGGGCTATAATCCGCGCTCGCCCGTTGCCGCCTTTCGTGCCCTTGTCCAGCCAAGCCCACGTCATCAAGACCCGCCTTCCCAGTCCGCCGCCGGCGCTGCCTGAACTGCTCGCGACCGTGCACGCGGCCATGGACGAACTCAAGGCCAAGGACGTCGTCGAGATCGACGTGCGCGGCAAGTCCAGCGTGGCCGACTACCTGGTGATCGCCTCGGGCACCTCGACCCGGCACGTCAAGTCGATCGCCGACGAGGTGGTCAAGTTCGCCAAAAAGCTGGATGTCATGCCGCTGGGCGTGGAGGGCGAGCGCGAGGCCGAATGGGTGCTGGTCGACTTGGGCGACGTGATCGTGCACGTCATGCTGCCGCGGGTGCGCGAGTTCTATGCGCTGGAGCGGCTGTGGACGGTCGGCGACCAGCCCGCGCCCGACGAGGCCGGCGAAGCGGCCGATTCCACGCCCTGAAGGGCGCGGCGCGATGAAGGCGCGCCTGATCGCCACCGGCGAACACGCCCCGGCCTGGGTGGCGCAGGGCTTCGCCGAATACCAGAAACGCCTCTCGCACTGGCTGCCGCTGGAACTGGTGGAAGTCGAGCCCGGCCTGCGCGGCAAGGGCCGCGACCCGCGCCGGGCGATCGACGAGGAAGGCCAGCGCGTGCTGGCGGCCCTGCCGAAGAACGCCCATGTGGTCGCCCTGGAAGTCGCCGGCAAGGCGCACAGTTCCGAGCAACTGGCCTGGCGCATGGAGCACTGGCGCGGCCAGGGGCGCGACCTGGCCTTGCTGATCGGCGGCCCGGAAGGCCACGCCCCGGCGGTGCTCGCCGCCGCCCACGAACAATGGTCGCTCGGTCCGCTGACCCTGCCGCACATGCTGGCGCGGCTGGTGGTGGCCGAACAGCTCTACCGCGCCTGTGCGCTGCTGGCCGGGCATCCCTACCACCGCGCATGACTGCGGCGGATTGAACCTGGGCACTCTTGCCAAGAGTGGTTTTATTCGTTACGGTTACGTTAAGCCCCTCCTGCGGGACGTGGCCTATTTACCCAACAGATTGATTCTGAAGGGAATTCGTTGGGCGTCCATTGCGCCCGACTTTCAACCTACGAGAGAGAGCACATGAAGATTCGACCCAAGGGGAGTTCGATCGCCTTCCGTCGCACCGTATTGGCGGTGATGCTGGGTGCTTGCATGGGTACCGCCTTGGCCCAGAGCACGTCCGGCGACATCGCCGGCCTGGCATCGGCCTCCGCCGGACAAGCGATCACCATCAAGAGCCTCGCCTCCGGCGTGACCCGCCAGGTCACCGTCGGCGCCGATGGCCGCTTCCGTGTCGCCCAGCTGCCCATCGGCAGCTACGAGATCACCACTCCGGATGGGCAGACCCGCACCGTGGCGGTGGTCGCCGGCCAGACCGTATCGGCCGACTTCAACAGCGCCGAGGCATCGATCCTGGATCCGGTGGTGGTG
>JASGEB010000227.1:0-3336 GCA_047606785.1 Pseudoxanthomonas sp. | reverse complement strand
CCGCCAGCCGCGCCTGCTGCGCGCGCCGGCGCCGGCGTTCGCGCAGGCCTGGATCCCCGCCGCCGACGTGCTGAACGGCGCGGTGCCGCGCGCGCGCCTGCAGGGCCGCATCGTCCTGCTCGGCAGCCTGCTGCCCGAAACCGGGCAGAGCGTCGACCTGCCCGACGGCGGCCGCCTGGCCAGCGTGCAATGGCACGCGCTGGCGCTGGCCGAACTGCTGGACGGGCGCACGCTGCGCAGCCTGCCGCCGTGGCTGCAGCTGTTGCTGGGGATGCTGGCGGTGCAGTTGCCGCTGCTGTGGCCACGCCGCCTGCGCTGGCGCGGGACACGCTGGCCTGCGCTGCTGGCGCCGATGGCGCTGCCGCCGCTGCTGGCCTGGGCGCTGCTGGCCTGGGGCTGGTGGTGGCCGCCGCTGGCGCCGGTGCTGGTGCTGGCGATCGGACTGGCGGCCGCCGCGCTGCTGGCCGGGCGACGCACCGCGCAGCGCCTGCGCAGCGACCCGGAGACCGGCCTGGTCGACCGCGAGCGCTTCGCCATCCTGCTGGCGCGGGCCGCGCGCCGGGCCGCGCGCGCGCACCGGCCGCTGGCGCTGCTGCTGCTGGAAACGCGCACCGACCCGTCCGCCGGCGACCCGCACGAACGGGCCGCCGGCGCCATCGCCCACGCCCTGCAGGCCTGGGCCACCTGCCCCGGCGACGTCGCCGCGCGCCTGGACGGCGGCCGCTTCGCCCTGCTGCTGCCGCGCACCGGCCACTTCGCCGCCGCCGTCCTGCTGGCCGCCCTGCAGGCCGAACTGGCCGGCCAGCGCGCGCCGCCGCTGCGCAGCGGCCTGGCCGAACTGACCGGCGACGACCCGCACGGCAGCGACCTGCTGCTGCGCGCCACCCGCGACCTGGTGGCCGCCCGCGCGCGCGCCGGCCCATGACCTTCGACACCGGTCCGGCAACCGCGGCCGGGGTAGAGTCGGCGTTTCATGCGCGCGCCCGAGGGCGCCTGCGCCTCGCTTTCCTACGGAGTCCCAGACCGATGCGTCACCCCGCCACCCTGCTGCTGCCCCTGGCCATCACCCTCGCCCTCGGCGCCTGCAAGCAAGCCGAACCCCCGGCGCCCGCCGCCTCCGCCCCGCCGCCGGCGGCCAGCGCGCCGGCCAAGCCGTCCTTCGACGTGTCCGAACTGGACAAGGGCATCAATGCCTGCGACGACTTCAACGGCTTCGTCAACGCCAAGTGGGTGGCGGCCAACCCGATCCCGGCCGACCGCACCAGCTGGGGCGCGTTCAGCAAGCTGGCCGAGGACAGCCTCGACGTCCAGCACCAGATCGTCGAAGCGGCGGCCAAGAACACCCAGGCCGCGGCCGATTCGGTCGAGCACAAGATCGGCGTGCTGTGGGCCTCGGGCATGGACCAGGCGGCGATCGACAAGGCCGGCTACACCCCGATCCAGCCGCAGCTCGACGCCATCGCCGCGCTCGCCGACGGCAAGGCGGTGGCCGACTACATCACCGCCCGCTTCGCCGAAGGCGACGGCTACGTGTTCCAGTTCGGCTCCGGCGCGGACTTCCGCGACGCCAAGATCCAGATCGCCTACGCCAACCAGGATGGGCTGGGGCTGCCGACCAAGGACTACTACACCGATCCCAAGTACGCGCAGATCCGCGAGAAGTACCTGGCCTACATCGCCCAGCTGTTCGAGCTGACCGGCACCCCGGCCGACGCGGCCAAGGCGCAGGCCCAGCAGGTGTTCGACCTGGAGAAGCAGCTGGCCGCCGCCTCGCTGGCGCCGGTGGAGGAGCGCAAGCCGGAGAACCAGTACCACTTCGTCAGCGTCGCCGAGGCCGACAAGGCCACCCCGCACTTCTCCTGGGACGCGTTCTTCAAGGCCCAGGGCGTGAGCATCGACAAGGGCTTCTCGCTGTCGCAGCCGAAGTTCTTCGCCCAGTTCGACCGGCTGCTGGCCAAGGCGCCGGCCGCGCAGTGGCAGGCCTACCTGCGCTTCCACCTGATCGACGGCGCCGCCAATGCGCTGAGCCAGCCCTTCGTCGACGCCAGCTTCGACTTCTGGGGCAAGACCCTGTCCGGCCAGCCCGAGCAGAAGCCGCGCTGGAAGCGCGTGCTGAGCGCGGTCAACGGCTCCATCGGCGAGGGCCTGGGCCAGCTGTACGTGGCGCGCGAGTTCACCCCCGAGGCCAAGGCCCGCGCCGGCGAACTGGTGGACAACGTGCGCAACGCGCTCAAGGCGCGCATCGAGAACGTGGACTGGATGAGCCCGGAGACCAAGCAGAAGGCGCTCGAGAAGTGGAGCAAGTTCCTGCCCAAGATCGGCTACCCGGATACTTGGCGCTCGTGGGACGGCCTGCAGTTCAAGGACAGCGACTACTACGGCAACCTGCAGGCGGCGGCCAAGTTCAACTACCAGTACGACCTGTCCAAGATCGGCAAGCCGACCGACCGCAAGGAATGGGGCATGACCCCGCAGACGGTCAACGCCTACTACAACCCCACCGACAACACCATCAACTTCCCGGCCGCGATCCTGCAGCCGCCGTTCTTCGACGCCAAGGCCGACGACGCGCTCAACTACGGCGGCATCGGCGCGGTGATCGGCCACGAGGCCAGCCACGGCTTCGACGACGAGGGCAGCCAGTTCGACGGCGACGGCAACAACGTCAACTGGTGGAGCGCTGAGGACCGCAAGCAGTTCGAGGCGCGCACCGGCAAGCTGGTCGACCAGTTCAACGCCTACGCACCGATCAAGGACAAGCCGGACCTGCACGTCAACGGCCAGCTGACCCTGGGCGAGAACATCGCCGACCTGGGCGGCATCAACGTGGCCTACGACGCCCTGCAGGCCGACCTGAAGGCGCACCCGGAGCGCACCGCGAGCGTGGACGGCTATTCGCCCGAGCAGCGGTTCTTCCTGAACTGGGCGCGGGTGTGGCGCGGCTCGGTCCGCGAGCAGCAGCAGGAGCTGTACCTGAACATCGATCCGCACGCGCCGATCGCCCTGCGCGCGATCGCCGCGCCCTCGAACATGCCGCAGTTCGCCGCGGCGTTCCAGTGCAAGGCCAGCGACGCCATGGTCCGCCCGGACGACAAGCGGGTGGTGATCTGGTAACACGCTCCGGGAAAGAGTTCCGGCTTCGCCTCCCCCGTCCGCGCAGCGAGCGGGGGAGGGTCGGGGCAATGCCTTTGCCCGTCGTTCCCGCGCAGGCGCACTACTGTCCGGGGAAAATTTGGCAGATGCCCGGAGAAGCGTTGCGGTGCTTGGGATTAAGGGTTAAACCCTTGAGCGCCAACTCAATTCCCAAACACCGCAACATGTTCAGGATAAGCCGAT
>JASGEB010000226.1:0-9796 GCA_047606785.1 Pseudoxanthomonas sp. | reverse complement strand
GGCCAGCGTGCCGCTGCGGCTGCGCGAGCACGCGCGCGTGGGCATGCCGGGATAGTCCAGCGAGTCCTTGGCCAGCCACGGCACCCCGGCCAGCGCGCGCGCCGGCAGGGCCGCCGCGGCGCGCCGCCGGGCCGGGCCGAAGTGGCGATGACTGAGCGCCTGCAGCGCCGGGTCCAGCGCCTCGATGCGCACGATCGCCGCTTCCAGCAATTCGGCCGCCGACAGCTCGCCGGCGCGCAGCAGCGCCGCCTGCGCGTGCGCGTCCAGCCGGCCCAGCGCCATCGCTTCGGCGTGCATCGTCGTCGGGGTTGCCATCGGGTCTCCAGGCATGTTCAGGCGGCGCGGGCGCGCACGCGCCGGTGGCCGTAGAGGTGGTACAGCCCGGCCCCGAGCGCGCCGTAGCCGAGCAGCAGGCCGGCCGGCAGCCAGTCGCCGCGGCGCGCCTGGCCGGCGATGTCCAGCGCCACCGGCAGCACCATCGCCAGGCTGGCCAGCACCGCCAGCACCGGCACCGCGCCCAGCCACCAGTCGCCGATGCGCACGCCGCCCAGCGGCACCTTGAAGCGGCGCGGCCGCTCCGGCTCGAGCGCGCGCAGGCGCATCAGGCTGACCGCCACCATCGCGAACATGAAGGCCACGCCGAAGCTGATCAGGTCGGCCATCACCGCGATCGGCAGCAGCGCGGCGTTGAACGCGGCGATCGCCGCCAGCACCAGGTTGCCCGCCCACAGGCTGTTGCGGCCGGCGTGCACGCGCGCGAACAGGTCCGGCAGGAAGCCGTCGCGGGCCATCGCGTAGCACACCCGCGAATGGCCGAAGGCGTTGGCCAGCAGCACCGAGGCCAGCCCGGCCAACGCGCCCAGCTTGATCACCGCGGCGAAGCCCGGCCAGCCGATCCGGTCCACCGCCAGCGCGATCGGGTCGGGCACGCCCAGCTCGCGGAACGGCACCAGCCCGGTTAGCACGATCGCGGTGAGCACGTACAGCAGGGTGCACGCGGCCAGTGCGCCGAGGATGCCGATCGGCACGTCGCGCTGCGGGCTGCGGGTCTCGGCGGCGGCGGTGGACACCGTCTCGAAGCCGAGGAAGGCGAAGAACAGCAGCGACGAGGCGCGCAGCACGCCCTGCCAGCCATAGGCGAAGCCGCCCTCGTTGGCCGGCACGAATGGGTGCCAGTTGGCCGGGTCCACCGCGGTCGCGCCGGCGACGATGAAGGCGCACAGCACCAGCACCTTGACCGCCACCAGCAGCGCGTTGGCCAGCTGCGAGCGCCGGCTGCCCAGCGCCAGCAGCACGCCGGCACCCAGCACCGCCGCGGCCGCCACCAGGTTGAGCCCGTGGCCGAGCGCGAGCCGGGTGCGGCCGTGCTCGACGCTGGCCTGCACCAGCGGCGAGACGATCGCCGCCGGCAACGGCAGGCCGAAGCCGGCCAGCAGGCTGCCCAGGTAGCCGGAGAAGCCCACCGCCAGCAGCGAGGCGGCCACGCTGTACTCCAGGAACAACAGCCAGCCCAGCGTCCACGCCGGGCCGTCGCCCAGGGTCCGCCGGCAGTAGGTGTAGGCCGAACCGGACACCGGCATGCACGCGGCCAGCTCGGCGTAGCACAGCCCGACCAGCACGCAGGCCAATCCCGCCAGGGCGAAGGACACCACCACCGCCGGCCCGGCGAACTGCGCCGCCGCGGTGCCGGTCATCACGTACACGCCGGCGCCGAGGATGTTGGCGATCCCCAGCACCAGCAGCCCGCCCCAGCCCAGGGTCGGGAGCAGGCGCGCCGGATGCCCGGCCAGGTCGCCCGCGCCCTCCATCACATCCGCCACGCCACGCGCACGCCCACCGTGCGCGGGCGGATCAGGAAGTCCTGCTCGCCCAGGCCGAAGTCGCCGTAGGTGAAGGTCACCCCGCGCTGGTCGAACACGTTGTTGGCGTACACGGTCAGCTCCCAGGCCGGGGTCAGCAGCAGGCTGAAGTTGGCGTCGGTCTGGGTGTAGCCGCCCACTTCGTACTGCGGCTGGGCCAGGGTGCCCGGCGCCGAACCCACGTAGTGGTGCGACAGCCACGCCCGCGGCGCGCGCGCGCCTTCCCACTGGTAGGCCACGCTGGCGGTGGCCTGCCACTTGGACGCGCCGGGCAGCACCTGGCCCTTGTACAGCGGGGTGGCGGCGACCAGCACGTCCTCGGCCAGGCGCGCGTCCAGCCAGGTGGCGTTGAGCTGGAACTGCAGCCCGGCCAGCGGCCGCCAGGCGCTGGCCCATTCCACACCCTTGATCCGCGCCTTGCCAGCGTTGGTGCCGTAGGTCACCCCGTCGGTGCGGTACAGGCGCACCTGGATGTCGCTCCAGTCGATGTAGAAGGCGGTGGCCTCCAGCTGCACCCGGTGGTCGGCCAGGTCGGACTTGAAGCCCAGCTCGTAGTTCCACAGCGAGTCGGTCTTCCAGCCGCTGGGCGTGTCGAACCCGGCCAGCGGGTAGATCAGGTTCGGATTGCCGAAGCGGTAGCCCTTGGAGGCCAGCACGTACACCATTGAGTCGGGGGTGATCTTCCACGACAGCGAGGCCTTGGGCGCGAACCCGTTCTGCTGCTGGGTGGCCGCCGGCGGCGCGTAGGTCGGGTCGTAGAAGATGCCGTAGTAGGCCGAGCTGCTGGTGATCTTGTCGTCGAACCAGCGCCCGCCCAGGGTCAGCGTCCAGCGCGGGTCGAAGTGGATGTTGGCCTCGCCGAACAGCGCCTTCTCCGAACCGGTCACGTCCGAGTGGCCCCAGTAGAAGTCGTTGCCGCGCAGCAGCGCGGCGGAGGTGCCGGCCGCGGTCAGCAGCGCGTTGGCGTCGTCGGACCACAGGCGATCGTTGAAGGTCTTGTCGGTGTTCTGCCAGGACGTGCCGAGCAGCCAGTCGAAGTGCTCGCCGAGCGGCGAGGCCAGGCGCAGCTCGATGCTGCGGTTGTCGCTGCGGCCCACTTCCTCGTAGGGCGTGGGCAGCGAGGTGCCCACCGAGCTGGCGTAGAACGCGGTGTAGTCGGTGACCAGGTCGTGCTGCTTGTGGTTGTAGGCCAGGATCCCGGTCAGGGTGGCGAAGCCCAGCTCCTGATCCAGGCGCAGGCTGTGCAGCTGGAAGGTGGTGTCGAACGGCTCGTCCACGCGGGTGTCGCGGACCAGTTCGCCCAGCCCGGCGGTGCGGTAGGCGAAGTCGGCGGTGCTCGACTCCTGGTACATCGACAGCCACGACAGCTTGGTGTCCTCGTTGGGCGTGTACACGATCGACACCCGCCCGCCGCGCACGTCCACGTCGTTGCTGCCCTTCTGGCCGGTGCCGACGTTGTCCAGATAGCCGGCGTCGTGGTGCTCGGTCAGCACCACCCGCATGGCCAGCACGTTCGGCACCACCACCCCGTTGTACATGGCCTTGACGCTGTGGTTGAGCTCGCCGTCGGCGTTGCGGGTACTGCCGAGCCCGAACTCGGCGGCGGCCGCCTCGGCGCCGGCGTCGGCCTGGTTGGCCACGTAGTTGACCGCACCGCCCAGCGAGGAGGAGCCGAACAGCGTGCCCTGCGGGCCGCGCAGCACCTCCACCCGCTCGACGTCGAAGGTGTCGATGTCCGGCACCGCGGCGGCGTAGCCCGGCTCGGTCAGCGGGATCTCGTTGATGTAGTAGCCGGTCGGGCCCTGGCCCTGGTCCAGGCCGGCGGTGGTGCCGACGCCGCGGATCACCGCGGTGGAATCGCCGAGCGGGCCGGCGTTGAACACCACCCCGGGCAGCCGGCCCAGGTAGTCGGCGTAGTTCTGCGCGCCGTCGGCCTGCAGCTGCTCGCCGCTGACCGCGCTGACCGAGGCGGCCACGTCGATCGCGCGCTGGGCGCGCTTGGTGGCGGTGACGGTGATCGAATCGAGGGTCTTGGCCTGGCTGTCGTCGCTGGACGCGGTGGACTGGGCGAAGGCGGCGGCGGGCAGCGCGGTACACAGGCAGGCCAGGCGCAGGGCGCGGGCCAGACGGGAGGAGGCGGGAAGCGGTGGCATGGGAGTTCCCCTTCTTCGGATACGGCCAGTGGCGTGGGCGGGTCGGCGTGCGCAGGGTCCGCCGATGCCCTCCCGCACCGCGATCGACCCTGCTGCGAAAGCAGTGATAGATGACCTTCGCCACCGCCGTCCAGCAGAAACCACACCGCCTCCATGCTTCCCAATCCCTTGAAATACTGGACATCCGTGCCGGAAACGCCGCAATCTCGGCGGCACCCGGTCGCAACTAACGCAGGATCTGCGGACGCGCCCCGGAAATTCCGTCGATCCTGTCGCCCGCCCGCGCCCGATGAACAGCAAGACCCTCGACCGTCTCGACCTGAAGATCCTCGACGTCCTGCAGCAGAATGCACGGATCACCAACCAGGCCCTGGCCGAGCGGGTCGCCCTCTCGCCCAGCGCCTGCCTGGCGCGGGTGCGCGCGCTGGAGGCGCAGGGACTGATCGGCGGCTACCGCGCGCAGGTGGCGATCGACCGCATCCGCTCGGCCACCATCGTGCTGATGCTGGTCAGCTTCCGCTCGCACGCGATGGACGACTTCCGCGACTTCGACCAGTGCATCCTGGACATGCCGCAGATCGTCGAGGCCTGCCGCATCAGCGGCGGCTTCGACTACCTGCTGCGCGCGATCGTCACCGACATGCACGAATGGAAGACCATCGCCAAGCACCTGCTCAACGGCGACTACGGCGTGGAGAAGATCGTCTCGCACATCCTGATCGACGAGATCAAGCCGTTCTGCGGCTACCCGCTGACCCCGGCGGCAAGGCGGTGATGCTTCTTCCCTTCTCTACTTTGGGAGAAGGGAAAAGCCGGATCACCCAGCCATCCCAACCACTCCCAGCAACTCCGGCATCGCATCGATCACCGCCAGCGCTCCGGCGCTCTCCAGGTCCAGGCGCTTGCGGTAGCCGTAGCGCACCAGCACCAGCGGCATGCCGGCCGCGTGCGCGGCGCGCGCGTCGCTCTCCGAATCGCCGACCATCACGCAGCGCGCCGGCGCCAGCCCGGCCTGCGCGGCCAGGTGCAGCAGCGGCAGCGCGCTGGGCTTGCGCTCGGCCAGGGTATCGCCGGCGACGATGCCGGCGTCGAAGAAATCCAGCAGCCCGCGCGCGGCCAGCAGCGGCCGCACGAACTGTCCGGGCTTGTTGGTGCACACCGCCAGCCGCACCCCGCGCGCGCGCAGCGCCGCCAGCGTGTCGGCCACGCCCGGATAGGCGCGCCCGCGCGGCGCGGTTTCGCCGTAGTGGCGCAGGAACCCCGGCATCACCGCGTCGATGTCGGCCTGCGAACCGGCCGCGCGCATCGCATCGGTGATCAGCTGGCGCGAGCCCTCGCCGATCCAGCCGGTGATCGTGGCCAGGTCGAAAGCGCGCAGACCCCAGTCGCTCAGTGTGCGGTTGACCGCCTCGGCGATGTCCGCCGCGCTGTCCACCAGCGTACCGTCCAGGTCGAGGATCGCCAACGCATAGGGGAAGGAAACCGGGGTCAGAGTGCAATTTCCTGTGTGGCTGGCGGGAAATTGTACTTTGTACTCCGACCCCGGTTTTGGTTCTTTACTTTCAGAACTTCTGCGAGAACCTCACGCTGATGGTGCGCGGCTGGTTGGTGACGGTGTAGACCTGCGCACCGCATATCGATTCGGAGCATTCGGTGAAACGGTTGAGCACGGCGCGCTTGTCCAGGGCGTTGGTCAGGAACAGGTCCACCGACCAGTCGTCGCGGGCGATGCCGGCGGCGAAGTCCAGCGTGGTGTAGGCGGGCAGGTCGCCGAGGATCTCGTTGACCTCGGTGCGCAGGTCGGCGGTGCGCTTGCCCACATGGACCACAGCACCTTGGAAGTAGGCCTGGTAGTCGCGCAGGTCGAAGCTGTAGCGCGCCACCAGGTTGCCCTTGAACTTCGGCGTGATCGGCAGGCGTGCGCCCTTGGGCGCTTCCGGGTCGCTGCAGTCGGTGACCGGGTTGCCGGCGCTGTCGGTATAGCCGCAGTAGTTCGCGGTCAGCTTGGCGTCGTAGTACGCCACGCCGGCACTGAGATGCAGGTTGTAGGTGGCGGCCCAGTTCAGCTCCATCTCGGTGCCGTCGATGCGCGCCTGGTTGGCGTTCTGGATCTCGGTCAGGCCGTTGGCGCCGAGGATGGAGAACTGGAAGTCCTTCCAGTCCTCGCGGAACACCGAACCGTTGAAGGTCAGGGCGTTGCCCAGCCACGATGTCTTCCAGCCCAGCTCGTAGTTGGTCAGCTTGTCGGACAGGTACGGCAGCAACGTGCCGCGGCGGTTGATGCCGCCGGGGCGGTAGCCCTCCGACCAGGTGGCGTAGAACATCGTCGATGCGGTGGGCTTCCAGGTCAGATTGAACTTGCCCAGGCGACCGTTCTCGCGGACGACCTTGTCGAAGTCCAGGCACGGGGCGGTCTCGAACGCCGCGCTGCTGATGCAGCCGGCCTGGCCGTAGCTGGAGCCGGGGTAGTAGCCCTCGCTGAAGCCGAAATAGCCCTCCAGGCTGTTGCGGGCCTCGTACCAGCGCCCGCCCAGGGTGGCGGTCAGCGTACTGGTGAAGTCGAAGGACAGTTCGCCGAAGATCGCCTCGTCCTTGTCCATGCGCTCCTGCTTGGTCAGCCACAGCGAGTCGGACCAGCCGGGGTTCTCCAGCGAATCGGCCAGGCCGTCGATGATGTAGTCCTGCTGGATGTTGTGCTTCTGCAGCTGCCAGAACAGGCCGCCGACGAAGCGCAGGCGCGCCTCGGCCGGCGAGGCGATGCGCAGCTCGTGGCTGTCCTTGACGTAGCGGTCCTTGCCGACGATGTGCTGCGAGGGATTGATCAGCGCACCGTCGTTGTCGTACAGGTAGGCGCCGTAGCTGTACAGGGTGTCGTACCAGAACGAGTAGTCGCTGTAGTCGGAGTTGACCTCGTCGTTGCGCTTGAGGTGGGCGTAGGCGTAGGTCAGGTCGAAGTTGCCGATCTTGCCCTCCACCGTCAGCGCCGCCTGCCACCAGCGGTCATCGCTGCTCTCCGGGTACCAGTGGGTGAGCGCCAGGTCGCCCACCTGCGAGTCGTAGAAGTTCACCCCGTGGGTCTTGGTGTGCTGGCCCATCAAGGTGGTGGTGACGGTCCAGTCATCGTTCAGGTCCAGCTTGAGCGCGGCGCGCGCGCCGCTGATGTCGGCGTCGTTGTAGTCGTTCTTGGCGTGGCCCACGCACTGCAGGGTGGCCGAGGCCACGCAGTTGGAGGCGTTGCTGATGGTGATGCCGGACGAGGGAAAGGTGCGGGTGCCGGCGACGTTGTCGATGTAGCCGGCGTCGTGCTCGTTCCAGCCGACCAGGCGGATGGCCGCCGCCGGGGTCAGCGGCAGGTTGACGAAGCCCTCCTCGACGTGGCCGATGCCGCCGTGGTCGATGCTGTTGAGCTCGACGCTGTAGCCGGCCTCGAACCCGGACGGGTCGGGCTTGTTGGTGATGATGCGCACCGCGCCGGACTCGGCGCTGGCGCCGTACAGGGTGCCCTGCGGGCCGGACAGCACCTCGACCCGCTCGATGTCGTACATGTGCACGTCCACCGCGCCCTGGATGGTGGTCACCGGCTGCTCGTCCAGGTAGACGCCCACGCTGGGCAGCGAGCCGGAGTGGTTGCCGTCGCCGCCGCTGGCCACCCCGCGCATGTACACCTGGGCGAAGCCGGTGCCGCTGGAGGTGGACGATACGCTGGGCAGGTAGCGCACGTAGTCGTCGAACTTGGTCAGGTTGAGCTGTTCGAGCTTCTCGTTGCCCAGCACCTGCAGGCTGATCGGCACTTCCTGCAGGTTCTCGCTGCGCTTCTGCGCGGTCACGGTGACCGTATCGAGGGTGGCGGCCTTGTCCTTGGCGGTGGCGTCCTCGCCACTGGCGTCCTGGGCGGCGGCGGGGCCGGCGATGGCCAACCAGACCGCGGCGGCCAGCGGCAGGGGGGCGGGGGATCGGAGCAGGCGTCGACAGCGTCTGGCGATATGACGTGACATGGTGAATCCCTTGTTCGTACGGCTAGGGTGGAGGCGAAACGGCAGGGAAGTCGGGCACGCGCGGGTAGGCTTCGAGCACCGGCCCGAGCGCGTCCTTCAATGGCGCGAGCCATTGTTCGTAGTGGCGCCAGTGGTCGACGCCGTCGCGGTTGATCGGCCGGCGCACCTGTTCGGAGCTGGCGGTGCGCACCGGCCGGTCGTTCTCGAAGAAGCGCAGGCAGCCGTCCTCGAACGGCAGCCGGCAGTGGTCCAGCAGCGCGCGCACCTGCGCCTCGGTGTCCTCGACCATGGCCTCGTGGAAGACCCGGTGCACGCGGCCGGGCAGGACCTGGTCGAAGTGCGCCATCAGCTGCACGTAGTCACGGTAGTAGCGGCCGAGGTCCTCGAGCGAATAGGTGAAGCCCTGGCCGCGCGCGAAGTGCTGCTTGAACGCCGACAGGCAGCAGCCCAGCGGGTGCCGGCGCGCGTCGATGATGGTGGCGTTGGGCAGGATCAGCTGGATCAGGCCGACGTGCATGAAGTTGTTGGGCATCTTGTCGATGAACAACGGCGTGCCGGCCTTGCGCTGGATGCGGGTGCGCTGCAGGTAGCGCTCGCCCAGCGCGCGCAGCTGCTCGCCGTCCAGCGCGGCGAGCAGCTCGTGGTAGGAGGCCGCGCCCTCGGCTTCGGCGCGCCGGCGCAGCTCGCGGGTGATCGAGAGGATCTCCGGCAGCTCCATCGTGCCTTCCACCTGCGAGTGGCTGGACAGGATCTGCTCGACCAGGGTCGAGCCGGCGCGCGGCAGGCCGACGATGAAGATCGGGTCCGGCGCGGCGCAGCCCAGGCCGGCGCGCGCGGCGAAGAAGGCGCGGTCGTAGCCGCGGCGGATGCGCTGCACGCGCAGCGAGGTGTCCTCGGCGCTGTAGCTCAGTTCGCGCCGGCGCAGGGCGTTGCCGCGCCGGTAGTGCTCGAACGAGCCGGCGTAGTCGCCGGCGTCCTCCAGCGCCTTGCCCAGGGCGAAGGCCAGGTGGTAGCGGTCCTCCAGCGCCAGCCCCTCGCGCCCGGCCTGGGCGCGCAGCGCGGCCAGGTCGTCGTCGTCGAAGCGCACGGTCTTGAGGTTGGCCAGGCTCCACCAGGCCTCGCCGCAGCCCGGTTCCAGCGCCAGGCTGCGGCGGTAGGCGGCGATCGCCTGCGGCTGCCGGCCGGCGGTCTTGAGCGCGTGGCCGTAGCTCATCCACAGGCGCGGATGCGGCGGCTGGGCGCCCGGTTCGAGCAGGCGGTCGTAGATGTCCAGCGCGGCGGTGTAGTCGCCGGTGCGGCACAGCACCACGGCTTTGAGGTTGAGCGCGGCCGGGTTGCATGGATCGGCGGCCAGCAGCGTCTCGACTTCGGCCAGCGCCGCCTCCGGCAGGTTGTTCCGGTGCAGCACCAGGGCCAGGTGCTGGCGGGCGGCGGCAAAGCCCGGCGCCAGCGCCAGGCAGCGCTCCAGCAGGACCTGCGCCTCCTCGTAGCGGCCCAGGCGCGCGCCCAGTTCGGCCAGCATGCGGATCGCGGCCACGTCGGTGGGCGCCTGCTTGAGGTGCGCGCGCAGCAGCGCCTCGGCGGCGGGCAGCTCGTCGCCCGCCAGCGCCGCGCCGGCGCGCAGCAGCAGCGGATCGCGCGCGGCGTGGCGCACATGCTCGAGATAGGCCGCCGCCGCGCCGGCGCGATCACCGTCGGCGTCCAGCGCATCGGCCAGTGCGCGCTGGACCTGCGGCAGGTCCGGCTGCAACGCCGCCGCCCGCGCCAGCGCCCGCGCCGGCGGCGCGGG
>JASGEB010000225.1:0-19342 GCA_047606785.1 Pseudoxanthomonas sp. | reverse complement strand
GTTGGTACCGGCGATCCGGGCGTTCCTCGACGCCCATCCGTAGGAGCGCACCGCAGGGGCGCGATGGGCTTTCTCGGGAAAGCCCATCGCGCCCCTGCGGTGCGCTCCTACGGATGGGCGTCGAGGAACGCCCGGATCGCCGGTACCAACACCTCGTGCTTGTCCTCCAGCACGTAGTGGCCGGCATCCTCGAAGGCCTGCACCTGCGCCCGCGGCAGGTCGGCGCGGAAGCGTTCGAGGAAGTGGCGATCGAACACGAAGTCCTTCAGCCCCCAGCCGATGAAGGCCGGGCGGTCGGCGAACGACGGCAGCGCCTGGCCGGCCGCCTCCAGCAACGGCCAGGCCTGGTCGCCCGGCCCCAGCGGGATGTCCTGCATGAAGCGGATGGTGGCGATCCGGTTCGCCCACGAGTCGTACGGCGCCACGTAGGCGCGGCGCACGTCCGCCGGCATGCGCCGTTCCACGCCGACCCACGACGCGCCAGCCGAGAACGCATTGAAGCGGCGGATCAACCACTCGCCGATCCGCCAGTGCCGGCCCAGCGCGATCTGCCAGGGCATCTTCTTCGCCGCCGGCAGCGGGAACGCGGCGGTGTTGAGGATCACCAGCCGCCGCACCTGCGCGGCGTGCTGCAGCGCCCAGCCGAAGCCGATCATCCCCCCCCAGTCGTGCACCGCCAGCGTCACCGGCGTGGCGTCGTCGACGCCGGCATGGCGCAGCAGCGCCTGCAGGTCGTCGATGCGCGACTGCAGGGTGTAGTCGTAGTGCGGCGACGCATCGGCGGCGTCATCGGGCTTGTCCGACAGCCCCATGCCGACATGGTCCGGCACGATGCAGCGATACCTGTCCGACAACCCCGCCACCAGCGTGCGCCAGTAGTAGCTCCACGACGGATTGCCGTGGACCATGACCACGACCTCGCCCTCGCGCGGACCCTCGTCCAGGTAGGACATGGCAATGCCGGGGCGGACTTGGAAGCGTTTCGGGGTGAAAGGATAGCCGGGGTAGTTCATCGTCCTCACTTCAGTAATGGCAGTTGCCCGCCTTGCTCGTCGCGCAACACTTCGTCGCGACGGATCATCTGTTGCACTTCAGGCACGGCATGGCTCGCCACCAATTCGGCATCGGGATGGGCATTGGCGAACACCCGGAAAATCTCGTCGGCAAAGCCCTGTCCAATGCCGCTCACTTCGGCGAAATCCAGCGTCACGTGGCGGAAATTCTCCACCCGCTGCAACAAGCGTTTAGCCTGCGAACGTGAAATCAGGTTCTCGTCGCCGACCTTCGCCAGCCGCACCGGTACCACGGTACGGGCGGCCTGTCGGTCGAGGGACCGGCGGCCATCCTGACCGGTTCCCTGCCCGGATACGACAAGGGCCGGACAAGCCGGCCCTTGGGCTCAGTCGGTAATGCCCAGCCTCACCACACCACTTCCGCCATCGAGCAGTTCAGGCCCGAGCCGATGCCGAGCAGGGCGATGCGGTCGCCCTTCTTCAGGCGGCCCAGTTCCTTGAGCTTGCTCAGCACGATCGGCACCGAGGCCGGGCCGATGTTGCCGTGCTCGCCGAAGATGGTCATGACCTTCTTCGGGTCGATGCCGAAGGTCTTGATGAAGGCCTGGGTGTGCGGCTGGCTGACCTGGTGGATGACGAACTGGTCGATCTCCTCCACCGCCCAGCCCAGCGCCTGGCGCGCGGCCACGAAGGTCTTCTGGGCCAGCTTCAGGCCCTCGATCAGCAGCATCTTGGTGTCGGTGACCATGCGGTCCAGATTGCCGCGGCACAGCTTGTTCCACTCGGTGGCCGAGCGGGTCACCCCGCCCTTGTAGGCCGGCGCGTCGGGCACCAGCTCGCGCCGCGCCAGCACCATCGCGGCGGCGCCGCAGCCCAGGGTCAGGGCGGCCAGTTCGTTGCGGAACTCGGCCTCGGTCACGTCCGGGGCGGCCATGCGCTCGAGGGTCCTCTCGTAGACCAGGTTGGCGGTCTCGCCGTCCACCACCAGGGCGTAGTCGATCTCGCCGCGTTCGAGCATGCGCGCGGCGATGTCCATGCCGTTGATGAAGGCCAGGCAGGCGTTGGCCACGTCGAAGGTCATGCAGTGGTCGCCCACGCCGAGGTTGCCGCAGACGATGGAGGCGGTGGACGGCTCCAGGTAGTCGCGGCTGACCGAGGTGTTGACCACCAGGCCGATCCTGGAGGCGTCCACGCCGGCATCGGCCAGCGCCTTCCTGGCCGCCAGGGTGGCCGCGTCGGAAGCCTGCACGTCGGCGTCCCACAGGCGGCGGGCATGGATGCCGGCCACGTCGTTGAGCACGTCGGTCTTGATGCCGAGGCGGTCGAGCGTGGGCTTGAGGCGCAGGTTGATCTCCTCGGAGGTCAGGGTATGCGGAGCATCCACATGCGCCAACCCGGCGATGGAGACATTCTGGAAAAGCATGGTCAGGCGGCCCAGGGCGTCAGGCGAGGGGCGCCAAGGGTAGCGTTTTCGCGCCCCGGCCGCACCCGGCCGGGAGCCGGAACGCCGCGCAGCCGACCCGCGGCGACGGTTTCAGCGGCCGCAGTCGAAGGCGGCGAAGCGCTGGCTGCCGTCGGCCGGCTGGTCGAGCGGGGCGACGGCGTTGGCCTTGAGGGTGAGCGCCTCGTTGCGGGCCAGGGTCTCCAGCTCGTCGCGGACCTTGAGCGGGTCACGCTGGTAGAAGCCCACCTTGTCCTTGACCGTCACCGCCACCTCGCCCAGCTTGCGGCAGTTGCCGCCGGCGCCGGCCGGCAGCACCCGCACGGCGTTGGCCTGCTGGTCCAGCGGGACCCAGGTACAGGCGGACAGGGACAGCAGCAGGCAGGCGGTCAGGGGCAGGCGCATGGGACGAGGTCGGCGTGCGGAGATGGCGGCCATGGTGCCGCAGCGCGGATGAACGGAAAAGCCGGCGAACCGGCCGGGCGCAGCCCGGCAACGGGCGGCGCGCGCGCGCGCGCCGTGCGCGCCCACCGGCTACTTCGCCGCCGGCGCCTTGGTCGCCACCGGCCGGCCGTCGGCGTCGACCACGCTCACCTCGCCCAGGTTCAGCACGCGCACCGGCGCCTCGATCCTGGACAGGTCGCCGACGATCACCCAGGTCAGCGCCTGCGGCTCGATGCCGGCGGCCGCAGCCTTGGCCTGCGCCGGCGTGAACGCCGCGACCTGGGCGTTGCGCACCTGCACCCAGTCGTCCGGGCGCCCGTAGCGGACGATGCCGGCGATGGTGGACATCACCGCGTCGGCGGTCTCGTAGGCGCCGGGCTGGCTGCGCAGGTCGTTGTCCACCACCTTGGTGACCTCGGCCTGGCTGGCCGGGACCTTGCCGGTGAGGTAGTCGCCGATCTCGCGGTTCATCTCGGCCACCGACTCGGCGGTCTTGTCGATCTGCACCGGCGCGATGCCCAGGAACGGCCGCTGGCCCAGCGCATTGACCAGCACCGTACGGGCACCGTAGGACCAGTGCTTGTCCTCGCGCAGATTCATGTTCAGGCGCGAGGTGAAGGTGCCGCCGAGGATGTCGTTGGACAGGCCCAGCTGCACTTCGCCCGCGTCCTTGGTCGAGGGCACCAGCTCGCCGGCGTAGATGTTGGCCTGCACGGCGCCGGGCTGGTCGATCAGGAACACCCGCGGCTCGGCCGGGCGCGCCACCTCCGGCACCGGCACGCCGGCCTTGGCGGCGCCCTCGCCCTTCCAGTCGCCGAAGTACTTGTTCAGCACCAGCACGATCTGCTTGAGGGTGGTGTCGCCGACCACGATCACCGTGGCCTGCTCCGGGCGCAGCCATTCCTTCTGGTAGTTCAGCAGGTCGTTGCGGCCGATCGAGGAGATCGCCTGCACGGTGCCGCTGCCGGTAAACGGAATCCCGTAGGGATGGCCCTCGCCGTACAGCAGCGGCGGCAGCACGCGCAGGGCGGCGGTCTGCGGCCGCGCCTTCTCCTGGGCGATGCCGGCGATCCACTGCGCCTTGACCCGGTCGATCTCGGACTGCTCGAAGCGCGGCGTACGCAGCATGCTGGCGAACAGCGCCACCGACGGATCCAGATTCTCCTTCAGCGCCGACAGCGACGCGCTCGCGCCGTCCAGCGAAGCCCCGGCGGAGACATCGGCGCCCAGACCCTCGGCTCGCGACTTGAAGCCCAGCGAATCCAGCGTACCGGCACCTTCGCTGAGCATCTTGGTGGCGAATGCCGCCGTACCCAGCTTGCCGCCGGTGTCGCTGGCGTAACCGCCTTCGAACTCGTAGCTGATGTTGACCACCGGGATCTCGTGGCGCTCGGCCAGCACCAGCTTGCTGCCGTTGGCCAGGGTGGCGTGCTGCAACTGCGGGAATACCAACTGCGGGAAGCTGTCCACCTTGGGCACGCCGGCCTTGCGGTCCACCGCGCTGGGCAGGGTGGTGTACTTCGGGTCGGGCGCGGGCACGGCCAAGGGCGCCGGCTTGACCGTCGCATCCTCGGCCAGCGGCTTGCGCGCGCCCGGCTTGACCACGAACACGTGGCTCGGATTGCCCAGCCACTTGGCGGCGACCGCGCGCACCTGCTCGGGCGTGGCGGCGGCGACGGTGGCCAGCGATTCGCGGAAGCAGCCGGCATCACCGGTGAAGATGGCGCAGGAGGCCAGCGCGTCGGCCTTGCCGCCGAAGCCACCGATGCGCTCGATGCCGCGGATGAAGTCGGCGCGGTAGCTGGTCTTGGCACGCGCCAGTTCCTCGGCGGTCGGGCCGTCCTTGATCAGGCGCTGCAGTTCCTCGTCGATCACCGCCTCGACCTTGGCCTCGTCCACGCCCTGCTTGACCATGGCGCGCACGAAGAAGCTGCCGCCCAGCTGCGAGCTGTAGTTGGCGGTGCCGACGCTGTCCACCAGCTGGTCCTGGTGGACCAGGCGCGCGTCCAGGCGCGAGCTGGCGCTGCCGCCGAGCACGTCGGACACCAGGTCGAGCAGGTCGGCGTCCTTCGAGCCGACCTGCGGCACGTTCCACACCCGCTGCACCAACACCTGCGGCACCTTGTCCTCCAGCTCGGTGCGGCCGGACTGCGTGAGCACGGCCGGGTCGACCTTCGGCTGGGCCATCGACGGGGTGGCGGGGATGTCGCCGAAATACTCGGCGACCTTCCTCTTGGCGGTGGCCAGGTCGATATCGCCGGCCAGCACCAGCACCGTGTTGTTCGGCCCGTACCAGGTCTTGAACCAGGTCTTGACGTCCTCCAGCGACGCGGCGTCGAGGTCGTTCATCGAGCCGATCGTGGTGTGGTGGTACGGGTGGCCCGGCGGATACATGGTGTGGGCGATCACCTCGCGCAGCTGCCCGTAGGGCTGGTTCTCGCCCTGACGCTTCTCGTTCTGCACCACCCCGCGCTGCTCATCCAGGGTCTGCTGGTCGATCGCGCCGACCAGGTGGCCCATGCGGTCGGACTCCATCCACAGCGCCATGTCCAGCGCGGTGGTGGGCACGTTCTCGAAGTAGTTGGTGCGGTCGGTGTTGGTGGTGCCGTTCATGTCGGTGGCGCCGGCCGCCTCGAACGGAGTGAAGTATTCGCCCGGCGCGTTCTCGCTGCCGTTGAACATCAGGTGCTCGAACAGGTGGGCGAAGCCGCTGCGCCCGGCCGGCTCGTTCTTGCTGCCGACGTGGTACCAGAGGTTGACCGCCACGATCGGCGCCTTGTGGTCGGTGTGCACGATCACCCGCAGGCCGTTGGGCAGGGTGAACTCCTGGTAGGGGATGTCCACGCCGGCGGCCTGGGCCGCGACCGGCATCCTGGCCGGCAGGGGCGCGGCATAGGCGCCGCCGAGCGCGGCAAGGGACAGGGCGAGCGCAAGCACGCGAGTCGGGGGCAGCAGGTGGCGCATGGAGGTCCTTCCTGGGTCGCGATGAGCCGGGCGGCAGGAAGGCGATGCTAAAGGCGGACCGGAACCCTGTCACAGCTCAGGGAGGCGTGGCGCTCGCCCCGCACTGGCCGGCGCGCGTCGCGCTCTTCAACCCTTTGTCGCCCTGCAGCGTCCGAGACAGTGTTCCGGCCGGGCACGAGCATGGACGGCGGACCTACTCGCCGGCGTGCTTACCTTTCCAAATCAATGAATTGCCGCTGGCACGGCGGTGCGCACAGTCGCAAGCAATCCAAGTTTCCACAATTCATGAACCAAAAGTGAATACAGATCGGCCCATTCGCCGCACCGCTTGATCTTCCTGATTTAGTGTTTTACTTTACTACAACACCACAATACAGAATCACTACGAGAGCCCGCCATGAACGCTTCGACCTTCCTGTCCCTCACCGCCGCCGGCTTGTTCTCCCTGTGCGCCGGCTCCATGGTCCTGTCGCGGCAGCAGGCTTCCGCGGCGACGCCGGCGCCCGTCAGCCACATCGTCGACCTGCCGGCCGTGACCGTCCGCCCGGATCCGGCCGACCTGGCCTACCTGCAGGCGCTGCGTGCCCACGTGGTCGACCTGCCGGCCGTGGTCGTCCGCCCCGAGCCGGCCGACCTGGCTGCCACCGCCCTGGCGGCCGTCGACCGCATCGTCGACCTGCCGGCGGTAGTGGTGCATCCAGATGCCGGCGACCTGGCCGCACCGGTGATGGTCGGCATCGGCGCTCCCCTGGCCAGCGACCTGATCAGCCATTGAGCACGCCGGGCACGGGCAGGCCGATGCTCGCCTGCGCCAGCGCGCCTGAGGAACCCGGACCACCCGCAACGACGCATCACCGCTCGACCTAGACTTACCGCACTGCAGCCACCGACGCCCGCCGATGCCGCACCTTCCACTGCCCTCGGAACCGGCGACCGGCACGCTGGACCTGGACGTGCTGCTCTACCAGCCCGAGATCCCGCCCAATACCGGCAACGCGATCCGGCTGTGCGCCAATACCGGCGCGCGCCTGCACTTGGTGCGCCCGCTCGGCTTCGCGCTGGACGACCGCCGGCTGCGCCGTGCCGGCCTGGACTACCACGAATACGCCAGCCTGGCCGTGCACGACGACCTCGCCGCCGCGCTGGCCGCGATCGCGCCGCGCCGCCTGTTCGCGCTGAGCACGCGCGGCAGCGTGCGCCACGACGCGCCCGCCTACGGCCCCGGCGACGCCCTGCTGTTCGGCCCCGAGACCCGGGGACTGCCGGCCGAAGTGCTGGCGGCGGTGCCCGCGGCGCAGCGCCTGCGCCTGCCGATGCGGCCGGGCAACCGCAGCCTCAACCTGTCCAACGCGATAGCGGTGGTGGTGTTCGAAGCCTGGCGCCAGCAGGATTTCGTCGGAGCCGGCTGAACAGGCACCGCCGGCAAGCTGAATAGCCACGATTTCCGAATGTCGGGTTTACGAAAGCTTTCCGCGGTCGGCGCCAATCTGCACGCACGGAACCGGACCCCTCCCCGAGCCGGTTCCCGCAGGCGCTGCGACTCTCTCCCGCCCGCCCTGCCTCCGGACCCGGCCGCTCCCCTCGGCCGGGTCTTTCTTTTTGCGCGTGGCGTGCATGCCGACAGAAGGCCGAAACGCAAACGGCCCCGCGAGGGGGCCGTTTGCGCTTGCCGTCGGCGGGCCGGGGCGTCAGTGCATGCACACCATCATCGGCATGCCGCAGCACATCATGGTCATCGGCATGCCGCAGGCCATCATCCGGTTCATTGTGTCGCAGCAGGTCTTCATCATGTCCATGGACATCATGCCGGCCGGCTTCATCATGCAGACCATGCCCATGGAATCCATCCTGCATTCCATCATCGGCATCATCGGCATGCCGCAGCAGGCCATCATCGGCATGCCGTTGCACATCATCATGCAGTTGCCGTTGCAGGCCATCATCATCTCGCAACAGGCCTGCATCATCTCCATCGTGCAGCCCTCGGCGGGCTTCATCACGCACATCATGCCCTCGGCGGTCATCGAGCAATCCATGTGGCACATCATCGGCATCATGGTGGCCATGGGCATGGCGCCCATGTTCATGCCCGGCATCGGCATGCTGTTCATCGGCATCATGTTCATCGCGGTTTTCATCGGAGCGGTCTCTGGCAGTGGGTAAATGAAGCGTCGGCTGGGGGCGGCTCATTGCCCGACGTAATGTCAGTATGTCGATACTTCATTACGAATGCAAGTCCATGAATCAGAAGGAAAATTTCCGTTATTGCGGCACTTCGTCCGCTTTATTGGACCGCGGTTATAAGGACATGCGCGCGGGTTGTTTCCGTGTACGCGGGCCGATTGGCAAGGTGCGCGGACACTTCCGCGCTGCAGGCCGCACCATGTCGTCCGCCCACATACTCGACTTCCAGCAGTTCCAGCAGCGCCGTGCCCTGCGCGACTGCGGCGCGGACAGCCGGCGGCGGGAATTCCTGTGGGTCGATCCGCTGCGCGGGCAGGTGCAGGTGAGGGTGTTCCGTCCGGCCCGGCCGAGCGCGGCCGAGGCCCTGCGCCTGCACGCCGGCCGTCGCGGCTGAGCTTCGGCCGACCTGCTCGCCGCGTGAGCCAGGCTCCGCCGCCGGCCGCGCCCGATCCAACCGATCCCAGCGCGGTCGTCGCCCAGCGCCTGGCCGAACTGCGCCGGCAGCGCCAGCTTTCGCTCGACGCGCTGGCGAAATCCTCCGGCGTGAGCCGGGCCATGCTTTGGCAGATCGAACAGGGCCGCAGCGCGCCGACGCTGAAGGTGCTGGGGCGCATCGCCGCCTCGCTGGACGTGCCCCTGCCGGCGCTGCTGTACGGCAACCGCCACGGCGTGGAGGTGCTGCGCGCCAGCCAGGCCAAGCGCCTGAGTTCGGCCGACGGCGGCTACGTGTCGCGCGCGCTGTTCCCGTTCTCCGGCGAACACGCAGTGGAGTTCTACGAGATCCGCATCGCCGCCGGCGGCCAGGAGCGTGCCGAGGCGCATGCCGCCGGCACCGTCGAGAACCTGGTGGTCGGCGCCGGCGTGGCGGAAATCGAGGTGGACGGCCAGACCCACGTGCTGGAGACCGGCGACGCCATCCATTTCCGCGCCGACGTGCCGCATGCCTACCGCAACCCCGGCCGCGAGCCGGCCCTGCTGTACCTGGTGATGCACTTCGCCGGCGAGCTCAACTACGGGTAGCTCCCTCGACGCCGCCGCCCGCACGGGCGACCATCCCGCGATCGCCGGCTACAGGGAAATCGCATGCGTTCCGTACCGCTCCAGGCCCTGGCGCTGCTAGGGTTGCTGTTGCCGGCCGCAGGCCGCGCCGAGGTCGCAAGCACAACCACGACCACGCCGCGCTTCGCGGTCAGCCTGCCCACCGGGACGGCGCCGGCCTCCGGGCGCCTGCTGATATTCGCCAGCGAAGCCGGCGCCGCGCGCGCGGCGGCCAAGGACGGACAAGTGGACGCCGTGGACGCCAACCCGTTCCGCGGCACCCGCACCGCGGTGGCCGCGCGCGAGGTCGATCGGATCGAGGCCGGAACGGTGGTGCCGGTCGATGGCGACGAGCAGGCCTGGCCGGCGTTCTCGACCCTGCCGGCGGGCGACTACCTGGTGCAGGCGGTGCTGGACGTGGACCACAGCTACGCCTATTCCGGGCGCGGCGCGGGCGACCTGGTCGGGCCGGTAACCCGGGTGCATCTGCCGGCAGCCGGAGCCATCGCGCTGGCGCTGGGCCCGGCGCTAGCGTCCCGCGATCCCTGGGATCTGCCCGCGGGCCGCTTCGGTCCGGCCGTGGAAAAGTCGCTGGCTCAGGCCAAGGCCCATTGCCGGCCGCTGGCCTTCGCCAGCCCGGCCCTGACCGCCTTCTGGGGCCGGCCGGTGACGATGCGCGGCTGGGTGCTGCTGCCACCGGGCTATGCCGACGGCAAGCAGCGTTATCCGACTGTCTATTTCACCCACGGCTTCGGCGCCAATGCGGACTCGCTGACCGGCTACGCTGCTTCGGTGTACGCGGCGATGGCCGACGGACGCATGCCGGCGATGATCTGGGTGTTCCTCGACCAATCCTCGCCGACCGGCACCCACGAGTTCGCCGATTCGGTCAACAACGGTCCGTGGGGACGGGCGCTGACCACCGAGCTGATCCCGGCGCTGGAATCGCGCTACCGCATGGATGCCCGGCCATCAGGCCGCTTCCTCAACGGCCATTCCTCCGGTGGCTGGGCCACGCTGTGGCTGCAGGTACGCTATCCGAAGGTGTTCGGCGGCACCTGGTCGACCGCGCCGGATCCTTCCGACTTCCACGACTTCACCGGCGTGGACCTGTATGCGCCCGGCGCCAACGTCTACCGCCGCGCCGACGGCACGCCCTACCCGCTGGTGCGCGACCACGCCCGGGTGCTGGGCACGTTCGAGGACTTCGCCCGGCTGGAGCGGGTGCTGGGAGCGTACGGCGGGCAGATGGCCTCGTTCGAATGGGTATTCTCCCCGCGCGGAGCGGACGGCCGGCCGCTGCCGATGTTCGACCGCGACACCGGCGCGGTGGACCCGCAGGTGGCCGCGTACTGGCGCGAGCACTACGACATCGCCGCACGCCTGCAGCGCCACTGGCCGGCACTGAAACCGGACCTGGACGGCAAGATCCACCTGATCGTCGGCAGCGCCGACACCTTCTACCTGGACGGCGCGGCGCACCGGCTCAAGGCGGTGCTGGACGGGCTGGGCGCACATGCCGAGGTGCGCTTCGTGCCCGAGCGCACCCACTTCGACCTATACCAGATCGGCGAGGACCGTCAGGGCCTGCTCAGCGAGATCGCCTGGGCGATGTACGCGCTGGCGCGGCCAGGCAGCCAGCGGCCGCAGGCCGCGCCGGCCAGCGGCGGTTGAGCCGCGGGCCAACGGGATCGAGAAGATTCCGTTTCCGGCGCTGGCTGACCCTCAGCGGTCCGGGCGCCGCAGCGGTGGCATTTCCGCCCCTGGTTCGCTACTGCGGCAGCGGTGCGGGGTCCACCGATTCCACCCTCACCACGGGCAGGATGACGGCCGAAGGATGATCAGCGTCATGCAGGATAGTCTGTGTCGCGGTCTGCCAGGCCTGGCTGTCGCTGAAGGAACGGCCGGTGTTTGGATTGGGCGCGAATTGCGGATAGTCGCTCGAAGAAATCTCTATGCGTATGCGATGGCCAACGGCGAACAGATTGCTGGTCGGCCATAGCGCAATCGTGTACTCGTAAACCTGGCTGGGGACGATCGGCGTTGGCCGCTCCAGGGACTGACGGAAACTCGCACGCTGGATGCCGTTGCTGACGTTGACCGCGGTCCCATCCGGGAACACGTCGATCAGTTTGGCCGTGAAATCCGTATCGACCGCCGTCGACTTGGCGAACAAACGCACCGACACCGGCCCAGTGACATCGAGTGGCTGCTCGAGTGGGGCGCTGCTGTAGACCAGGATGTCGGGGCGCTGTTCGATGGGTGCTTGGTCGAACTGGCCGATGGCCGTGCTGGTCCAGGTGCAGCAGCTGTGCCCGCCCAGGCTAGGTACCGGATTCGACGGGTCATAGACGAAACCGTCGGAGGCGGCACCCATGGCCGCCGCTGTCCGAGCATTCCCAGCTTCACCGGCCGCATGGCCGCTGCCTCCCCCGGTATTTCCCTCGCCAGGTACGACATCCAGCAGGACCCCGTCGCCCATCAGCGACGCCGCATGCCCCCCACTGGCAAGATAGAGCCGGCGATATTCTGTCTGGGCCAAGGGCCATTCCGAGGTGTGGTGCCAGGTGTTGTCGCCCATCCGGAAATAGTCGATCCGCGGGGTTTCGGCGAAGCCATTGTCGATGCCCTTGAGGTAATGATCGAAGAAGGCGATCGTCAATTCGTTGACGGGGCTGTTCGCGATCGGGCCGATCGCCTTCAGCCTAGGGCTGGCTGGACTCTCGGGGCGGCCCCACCCCAAGTGTTCCCATGGTCCAATGACCATGCGCTGGCCGTTGCGCGCCGATGGGTTGCCGCCCTGGACGCGCATGCCGTTGAAGTTCTTGATCGCGCCATCAAGGAAGGAGTCGTACCAGCCTTCGAAGGCCAGAACCGGGACCTTGACTCTGTCGTAGTGCCCTTCGATCTGGAACGCCTTCCAGTAATCGTCCTTGGTGGAGTGCTTCAGCGTGTCGAAATACCATGGCGCAACTTTGGGGTCGCCCGGCTTCAGCACGGGCAATGCCGCGTAGGGATGGCGGCGCATCCACTGCGCTATCTGCTTTTCCTCGACCGCGATGTGTGCGGCCGTTTCTTCATCCCCGCGGTTCTGGGCGGCGGTCAGCGCCAGTCCCATCATCCACGGCTGGATGAAACCAAGGCGGAAAGCGCCGTTTTCGTAGGTCCAGCCGTCGTAATAATCCGAGCCGGTGTTCGAGGGAACGATGGCTTTCAGCGAAGGCGGGGTTCCAGTGGCCGCCAGCCATTGGGTCGCGCCCACGTACGAGGAGCCATACATGCCGACCTTCCCGTTCGAGCCGGGCAGGCGAGCGGCCCACTCCACCGAGTCGTAGCCGTCCTGTCGCTCGTTGGCATACTCGTAGAACTCGCCATCGGAGGCGTACTGCCCACGCACGTCCTGGATCACGACGATGTAGCAATGCGACGCATACCAGGCCGGGGTCTGGAAGCGGCTGGGCTGGACCTGGGCCGCTTCCTTACCGTACTGGGTCCGCATCAGGATGACGGGCACCTTATCCTTCGTATCCGGGCGGTACACATCGGAACGGAGGATCACCCCGTCACGCATCCTGGCCGGTACGTTTTCCTGCTTGCTGACGGCGCAGGGTCCGCTTCCTTCGCTGCTCGGCCAGCTTCCCGCTGCCGCGGCCGACACTGCCCCAGCCATTGCCCACGACAATCCACACGATACCGCGGCCGGAAGCAGGTATTTCATCGGAGTCCCTATGGATGACCGGAAAAGTTCTGCTCGACACGCCTGCACCGGCACCTGCTCACGCATTGGTTTGTTCGCCGGCTGTTTCACGGGCGCGATGGCTCCCCCTGCAAGGCCCGCCGATGGCTCAGCAGGTTGGCCAGCAATCGGATCCCGCCGGGTACGCCCGCCGGCACTTGCCGATACAGTGCATAGGCAGTGTAGATGAACGCGCCGCGGCCATAACGGGCGTACAGCAATCCGCCACGCTGCGCCGGCTGGCCGTCGTCGGCGCTTTCCAGCAACGCTTGATAGCGTCGGTCCCACTGCACGATGAAGCCATCGCCGCGCTGGTCGACCCAGCCCTGAAAGTCGTCCGTGCCGATCAGGTTCGGCCACTGCAGCAGTGGATGCGCCGGCTGCAGAATGGTCACCGGCGCATCCTCCTCGGTCACCTGGTCGGCGGTGGCGCCCAGCGTCAGCGGGAACGGGGCAAGGCCGTCGTAGCGGCCTACCGCGGTCTGCACTATCAGCACCCCGCCGGCCTGGGCATAGTCGAGTAGGCGGCGGTTATCTCGCAGCAGCCCGGCACGCCCGTCATAGGCGCCGATACCGACCACGATCGCATCCCATTGCGACAGATCGGCCTGCGCCAGATCAGCATCTGAGAGCAGTTGGACCTGCGCACCGAGGCTGCGGATCGCATCGGGTAGTGCATCGCCGGTGCCCTGCACGTAGCCGATCCGCAGGCCGGAGGCGATACGATAGTCCACTCGCCGCACCGGATAAGCCGCAGCTGTGTAAAGCGGGGAAGGTCTGAGTCCCGGGTAGCCGACCAACTGCAGGGCTTCGTCATAGCGATGGCCGGCCCATTCCACACTCACCCGGATCTGGTCCAGACTCGGAACGGCGGCGGGCGGCACCTGGACCCGGATCTGGAACTGCTGCGCTTCACCGGCCCGCTCCAGCACGAACGGCTGCACCGCACCATCGCTGTGCCAACCCGACGGCAATTCCACTCGCAACTGGCCCTGCCAGGGGCCCGGGCCGGCAGCATAGCTGCGGACCGTGGCCGACAGCGCAAGTACGCCGCCGGTCAGAGGGATGATGCCGACTCCGCCCTGCACCGACACCGACAGGGGCGGGGCCACCAGCAGCGGCTCCGGCCGCCGGCCGATTCCAGGCACCTCTTGCATCCCCTGCACCACCTGCTCCACTGCGATAGCCTGGCCGGCATATTCCAGCCGAAGCCGAGCGTTGAGCGGATAAGGCGTCTGGCTGCGGTTACGCTGCGCCGAGGAGCCAATCTCGTACCAGGCGTTGCGAGCTGGTTCGAAATAGGGCCGAGTCGGAGCGGCATCGGCCGGCACCTGCAGACGGTAGCTCACCACCTGCCGCGTATTGTTCGTCAGCCGTGTCGGCGTCGGTCCCTCCGGATGCGCCGACCACGACCGGCCGTCGGCCGCTTCCACCGCCAGTTCCAATATCGGCAGCGACTGCTCGCCCTGCGCGGTCAGGTACAGGTTCACTGCCAGGGCATCGCCGGGCGCCACGGTCAGGCTGGAGGCCTGCAGTGGATCCTGCTCGATCGCCTGGGCCTCGGGCTTTGCCGGGGACAGTACCGCGGTCAGATTGACGCCCAGTGCCAGGACTAGCGCGTCATTGAACTGGTGCTCCTTGATCTGTAGCTCATGCAGCACATCCAGCCGAGCTTCGCGCTCGCTCACGAGTTCGCCCCGTTCCAAACGAGCGATCAGCGCACGGTCGATCCGCAGACCCTCGGCCAGGGCCGGCGCCGAGGCCACCAGGCGACGCGCATCGAAAGCGGCACTGGCGCGAGCCACCGCCTGCGCCAGTCTCTGCAATGGCAAGCGCAACGCGGCGCGGTCCGCGACAGGGGCAAGGTCGGCGATGCCGATCAGGCTCACGTCGATACCGTCATAGAAGTCGCTCTCGTGCTCGGGCTGCCGTACGCGCGAGGCGAAGCGGTGGTATTCGGAGACGGTCGCCCCTGGCAGCAACGGGCTCGTCCCTATGGCCTGAGTCTTCTGCGCGCCCAGTCCTTGGCGGGCGAGTTGGGTGTAGCTGGCTCCAGCCAGCGAGTTCCAGTCGCCCACCGGGACCTCCACGTCGGCCGACAACGGCCCCTCGATCCAACGTTGCTCGACGTAATTGAAGAAACGCGGCTGCAGCGGCTTGCCGGTCGCGTAGGACACCCCACCCGCCCAGGGCAGTCGGCCATAGACCTTGAGCGCGCGCCACGGACGCAAGCCTTCCTGGGTCAGTTGCTCGGGGAAGCGGGTGGGATCGGCCGCCGCTTCGAAAGCTTGCTGGGCCACCATGCCGGCCACCTGATGGTGGCCGTGACCGTCGCTCTCGCCGCCCACGAAGGAAGATGTGATCACTAGCGGCCGGGTCTTGCGGATGACTCTCACCGCATCTTCCAGCGCCCGTTCCGGACCCCACTGGCGCAAGGTCTCGGCAGCCGATTTAGAGAAGCCGAAGTCGATCACCTGCCCCCAGTATTGCTCCACCCCGTAGTAGCGATCGGCAGCCAGCAACTCCTGCGTCCGGATCAATCCCAGCGCCTGGCCAAAGTCATCGTTTTGCGCGTTCTGGCCGCCCTCGCCACGGGTCAGGGTCAACAGTTCGGTACGCGCGCCACGTCCGCGTGCCTGCTCGGTGAGCAAGGCACCGTCCTCATCGTCCGGATGGGCTACCACGGCAATCATGCTGGCCCGAGTGCCCAAGCCGGCCAGCGCCCGGGCCAGGCCAGCTGCGCCGGCATCCACGGCCAGTGGAAAGGCGTCAGGTGTCGGCTCTGCCGGCCATTGCGGTTGCGCCGCAGCCAAGGCCAGCGGCAGCACTGCCCCGCCTATCGCCAGACATAGCCGGCGGCAGATCATGGTCATCATCGGCAAGTCACAACTCAATGGCTGAAGCTGGCGGTGAACACCAGGGTACGCGGATCGCCCGGGACCACCATCGTGGAGTTGTAGTAGGAAGACGTGTAGTAAGTGCGATCGAACAGGTTTTTGATGTTGGCGGCCAGAGTGATGTGGTCGTTGATTTCATAGCGCACGCCGATGTCGGCCAGGAAGTAGGCCGGCAGCGTGTAGTAGTTGTTGCTGGTGGAATAGGTGATGCCGGTGTAGGTGGCGCCAAGGTTGAGCTTCCAGCGGTATAGATCGCCGGGCAGGGTGTAGTCCGACCACAGACCCAGCGCATTCCGCGGCACGTTGGGCAGACGGTTGCCGGTGTAGTCGGTGTCCTTGAGGTATTCGGCTTCGGCGATGTAGGCCCAGTTCAGGCCCAAGCGCAGGTTCGGGCTGAACGCGGTATCCACCGACAGCTCGGCACCGCGGCTGCGCTGCTTGCCGCCGACCCGGCCGACATCCGGATTCGAAGCGTCGTCATAAATCAACACGTTCTTCTTGTCGATTTGATACGCGGCCAGGGTAAACAGGGTCTTGGCCGAGGGAAGGTTCCATTTCACGCCAGCTTCCAGCTGCTCGCCCCTCTCCGGAGCGAAGCCGTTGCCATTGGCATCCTCGCCTTCGTTGGCCTTGAACGACTGGGTGTAGCTGATGTATGGCGAGATATCGGGCGTCGGGCGCAGCACCAGGCCCAACTGCGGAGTGAAGGCGTCGCGGTCGTAGCGGATGCTGTCCTCGAGCGTGTTCTTGTCGCGGACATGGTCATAGCGCACGCCCGTGAGCAGCACGGCATGAGCGCCGAACTCGATCAGGTCCTGCAAGTAGGCGCTCTGGCTCGATTGCAACTGCCCGTAGGGCGAGCTGTAGACCGCATCGTCGTAGCTGCGCGAAGGTCGGACCCAAGTGTAGACAGGGTTATAGATGTTGATCGAATCAATATCCCACTGATAGTGGGTGTGGTTGTTCTTGAAGCGCTCGGCTTCGGTACCGAGCAGTAGCTTGTGCCGGGTGGGGCCCCAATCGAAGTCGCCGGCCAGCTCGGCCCGTCCAAGCGTACCCTTGAGCCGGGAATTCCACTGGCCCTCGCGGCGCTCGAAATCGCCGCTCAGCGGCACCGCGGTATTCCCATCCTCGGCGATGACGTACACCCGGTCCTCTTCCTGTTCGGAATGTTCCACATCCAAGCGCAGGTTCCAATTGTCTGAAATACGGTGACGCAGCGAAGCCGATAAATCGAGCTCGCGGAAGTGGATATATGTATAGGGCTCGCCGAGGTAGGTTGACCTGGAGATGTTGGCGATATCCACGCTGCCGTCCGACTGTATGGTTCGCACGATGCCTTGGTCGGCCGTGTGCTTGTCCCGATAGTAGCTAACCCGAGTGGTGAGCAGGGTGTCCGGCCCGAGATCGAAATCGAACGTCGCGGTGCCTCCAAAGGAGCGCTTGTCGACCAAGTCGCGAAAGCTGCCGCCGTCACTGTACATGCCCTGCACTCGGTAGCGCACACTCTCGGAGATCGGTCCGGTCAGGTCGGTGGTGTATTGCTGGTAGCCGTAGCTGCCGGTACTGACGCGAAAATTTTGCTCCGGCTCGGACTGCGGCACCTTGGACACGATGTTGATCACCCCGCCAGGCTCCAGTGCACCGTAGATTACCGAGGCCGGGCCGCGCAGGACCTCGATGCGGTCCACGTCGTACAGTGGCACCGAACTGAACTTGCGGTAGCGCAGGCCATCGCGGAAGAAGTTGTAGCCGGTGTCAAGCAGGAAACCGCGCGAATAAAATAACTCCGAACTGTTGCCGTAATACTCTTCCCCACCCACCGTGGCTGCATAGCGCAGGACTTCGGTAAGAGAAGTGGCAGCTGAATTCTCGATCACATCTCGCGACAATGAGACGATGGTAAATGGTGTTTCCAGGGCTTCCACCGGCAGACGGGTGGCGGTGCTGGCTGCCGTATTGGCCTGGGTGGTTACTTTGACGGTATCCAGCGTAGTCGCTTTATCGTCATGTTTCTTCTTCTCTTGCTGATCCTGATCCTGGTCCTGCGCGGCCGCCGCCGGCGGCAACACCAGCGCGCCGGCAATCAGCAGCGCCAGCGGCAGGACGCGCAATGCGTGGTGACGGAAAGAGAATCCAGCAAAGGGAAATACCGGGGATTCCATAGGGATACGGCGCTCATGCATTCGGAGGAGAGCGCTCATTAATATGGCCTCACCGTCATGCGCGAATACGCCAATCCAGCCATCGACCGGTCGGATCACGCCACCCCTATGAATTTATTTGATTAACTAATTCAGGCACTCCCTGCACTCTTGGCGGTTGCCAATAATGTGTCGCCGCGTAGCCATCACCAACTTCCGTATCGACGTGATGTCATCGAACGCCATAGAGCGCTTGTGATCGGAGCCACCCAGGTGCCGGGTGAAAATCCCGCCCGGCATGCCCTGGCCGGCACGTCAGTCCTGGCGGAACAGGGTGTGCGGGTACTCGGGCTTCTGCTCGCGCGCCAGCAGGCGGCGCAGGCCGTCGTGCGGGGCCAGGTCGCCGTGCAGGACGTCGCGCACCGCTTCGGAGATCGGCAGGTCGATGCCGTGGCGGCGGGCCTGGCGCAGGACCTCGTCGGCAGTCTGCACCGATTCGACCACCTGACCGATCCGGCGCACCGCGTCGCCGAGGGATTCGCCGCGGCCCAGGGCCAAGCCCAGGCGGCGGTTGCGCGACAGGTCGCCGGTGCAGGTCAGCACCAGGTCGCCCAGGCCGGCCAGGCCCATCAGGGTCTCGGGCTTGGCGCCGATCGCCGCGGCCAGCCGCAGCATCTCGTTGAGGCCGCGGGTGATCAGGCCGGCGCGGGCGTTGAGACCCAGCGCCAGGCCGTCGGCCACGCCGGTGGCCACCGCCAGCACGTTCTTCATCGCCCCGCCCAGCTCGGCGCCGACCATGTCATCGCCGGTATAGGCGCGGAAGGACGGACCGTGCAGGACGTCGGCCACCTGCTGGCAGAACAGCGGATCGGGCCCGTGGATGGTCAGCGCGGTGGGCAGGCCCTCGGCGACTTCCTTAGCGAAGGACGGGCCGGTGACCACCGCCAGCGGCACCTCGTCGCCCAGCACCTCCTGCGCGACCTCGTGCAGGAAGCGGCTGGAGCCGGGCTCGAAGCCCTTGGTCGCCCAGGCCACCCCGGTGCCGGGCGGGCGCAGCGGCGCCAACGCGTGCAGGGTCTGGGTGAAGGCGTGCGAGGGCACCACCACCAGCACTTGGTCGGCATCGGCCATCGCCGCGGCCAGGTCGGTGGTGGCGCGCAAGCCGTCCGGCAGGGCGATGCCGGGCAGGTAGCGCGGGTTCTCGTGGCCGGCGTCGATGGCGCCGACCACCGCCGCATCGCGCCCCCACAGCACCGGCCGGTGGCCGTGGCGGGCGATCAGCGCGGCCAGCGCGGTGCCCCAGGAGCCGGCACCGAGCACGGCAACCTTCAGCCCGCTCATGGCCAGGCCCCGGCAACAGCCGGAGCGGGACCTGCGGTCCGCGCCCGGGTCAACGCAGCCACTGCGCTCAGGCGTTGCCGGCCGGCGGGTCGTTGGCCAGCGAGCCGCCGGCGGCCTGCTGGGCACGCTGGCGCAGGGTC